>WQTE01000034.1 GCA_009786445.1 Oscillospiraceae bacterium
TTTGCAGCTTCTGCGCTCTTAGCAGCGAGGTTACGGACTTCTTCAGCAACAACAGCGAAGCCTTTACCGTGCTGACCTGCTCTTGCGGCTTCAACAGCAGCGTTGAGAGCGAGGATGTTTGTCTGGAATGCGATGTCGTCGATGGATTTGATAACCTTGCTGATGTTCTGGCTGGATTCGTTGATGTCTTTAACCGCCAGCATCATTTCATCCATTTGACCGCTACCCTTTTCGGCACTGGTCTTGATGTTTGAAGCGAGCGATGCTGCGCGTCCTGCCATTTCGGCATTATCTTTTGTCTTTTGTGCAATCTCAGAGATAGATGAGCTGAGTTGCTGGACTGATGCGGCTTGCTCTGTGCTTCCCTGTGCGAGTGATTGTGCGCCGTCAGAGATTTGTTTTGATCCACTGGAAACTTGTCCTGAGGCCTGATTGATTTCAGCAAACATATTGTTAAGGTTAGCAAGCATCTTGACAAGAGCGTTACCCATTACGTCGTCTCTTGAAACAGGGGTAAGAGTGCTTGTCAAATCGCCGTTCGCCACTGTCTCAAGTTCAGTTGCAATAGTGGTGACGAGACCTACAAAAGTGGAGGCACCTTTTATTGCTTGACCGATTTCGTCTTTGTTTTCGCCATACTTGGCGATCATGTTTTTATCAGCTTCGGTAAGCTCGATGTCACCGGTGGTACCTGCTTTGGTGAAGAAAGCAGAGAGGGTAACAAGCGGCTTGCTGATAAGTCCGGAGATGTAGAAAGCAAGGAATAGTGCAATCGCTACGGCAAGAACAAGAACAACTATGATAACAACAAGCATCAGATTGCTCAAAGTTTCGTTGGCAGATTCCAATTCACCTGATTGTTGAACTCGTATAGCAAGGATATCACTGATGTTATTTGCGACAATATCACCCGCTTCAGCCGTGACTGCAAGTATAGCCATCAGTTCATCAGTGCTGGCATCAGCACGAGCCGCATTTATGAGGTCATCCACACCGGGAGAGAAAATACCGTAGTATGCATCACCAATTGCATCGGCTGAGCGCAAGGCTTCAGGACTATGAAGATACGTTCGGAAACCCTCAAAATAATATGCGAATCGGTCTCGTCTGTCGTTAGTCTCTGTAACAAAGCCATCGATAGCGGTCTGGTCTCCTGCATTCATTGCCACGTTTCTCATTTGTACTCTGATACGTTGGAAATACTCCGAGGCATAGCCCATAAGTACGATGGGCTCAAGTTGTTCGTAGTACATTTCCGTACTACCTGCTGCGATTTGTTGCATCCCGAAGATTCCAATGACACCAACGATAGCAGTCAAAATGACTACAAGGATGAAGCTGAGTAAGAGTTTTGCGGATACTTTCATGTTTTTCATTGTGTATTCTCTCCACTTTTTAAAATAATTTGCAGGGATTTGGCGAAAACTATCAAAAAACATTCAATATAAAGGTTTTTTATAGTTATGACCTAGGATATAATACATGAAAAAAAAGCTATAGTCAAGGAAAATGTCACAAATATGTCACTTTTTCACGCGTTATTTGTAGCTCGGGCGTATTCGTTGTAAATTTATGAGATAACATAGCAATAACCGTGATGTTTATGTCCCAAACTCATATAGCTTGACACACTGAGACCGGGGCTGTAGCAAAACACTAAAAACTTGTCATTCTGAGCGTAGCGAAGAATCTTTTTGCTCAGAATGACAAATTTAGTAGCTTGATGCGCCCCGTATTTAATAATTTATTTATGCGCTGCGTTTAGTATTTTCCGAAAGTGTCAGAAGAGAAACTATTACCTTGCTGTGGGCCTTTATTTTCAGAGGATGCCGCAATTGGCTTGCTTGAAGCCGGTGGCAAACCAAAACTTTGCGAAGATGTGCTTTTCAGCTTAAAGCGGGACATAAGCTGCTCGAGCACCATAGACTGGCCGCTCATCTCCTGAGATGCTGCGGCGCTTTGCTCTGCCGTTGCACTGTTTTGCTGAACTACGTTTGCCACTTGGTCTATGCCGGTGTTGATTTGTGAAATGCCGGCAGTTTGCTCTTCCGAAGACCTGGCTATATCGCCTACAAGGCGGCTGCTCTCGCCGATACCTGCAACAATCTCACCAAGGCTTGCAGAGGTCTCGTCGGCTATCTTGGAACCGAGCTCCGCTTTTGTTATAGAGTCTGCAATCAGGCTCTCTGTATCCTTTGCAGCTTCTGCACTTTTTGCTGCGAGATTTCTGACTTCTTCCGCAACAACGGCAAAACCTTTACCGTGCTGGCCTGCTCTTGCAGCTTCGACTGCTGCGTTGAGTGCGAGGATGTTTGTCTGGAAAGCAATATCGTCAATGGACTTGATGACCTTGCCGATGTTCTGGCTGGATTCGTTGATGTCTCTGACTGCCATCATCATTTCATCCATTTGGCTACTGCCTTTTTCTGCACTGCTTTTTATTTCGTTGGCAAGTGCCGATGCTTTTTCTGCCATTATAGAATTATCTTTTGTTTTCTTTGCAATTTCTGAGATGGATGAAGAAAGCTGCTGTACGGATGCCGCTTGTTCTGTTGAGCCTTGTGCGAGCGTCTGTGAACCGTCTGCTATGTGCTTTGCACCTGTTGCGACTTGTGCCGTGGAGTCCTGGATTTCGCCGAACATACGGTTGAGGTTGTTTACCATGTCGTTGAGTGCAATATTGAGCAAATCCCTTTTTCCGCGAATGGTGATGTCATTTGTGAGATTGCCGGCGGCAACCTCTTGGAGGTCTTTAGAGACATCATTTAAACTAAGAATAACACCATGAAATGCAGTAAACAATTCTCCGGTTTCATCTTTACGGGCTGAATTTGCCAAAATTACTCGTTCTTCTTCCGCAGAGACTACAATGTCGCCCTCGGTTGAAACCAAACTCATGTATTCATTGATAACTTTGATGGGCTTGCTAATCCCTTTGGCGATAAATAATACTGCAACTACTGCTACGGCAAAACCTGCAACGCCGAAAACAATCATGAAAATAGTCATACTGCTTACTGCGGCTCTTGAAGCTTCTTCGTTAAAGCCCGCGAAAAACATACCAACGGGATTGCCATCCCAGCCGTGAAGCGGGAAATAATATGTGCTGTAATAGATGCCTTGCAGATTTGCTTCGCCCAAGAAGGGTTGGTTTTGCTCTAAAACGATAGCTGAAACATCATCGGGCGCATAGATGCCGACGGCTCTTTGTCCATGCTCGTCAAGCAGTGTTGTAGCTGCTCTCTCGTTGCCCGCAAAAATTGTAATTTCAGCATTTACTGAATCGGAAAATTGGTCTACAAACTCGTTGGTAGACATGAATATATTTACGGACATCGTGCCTATTACAACACCGTCGTCCCATATTGGAGAGAGGGCGGACATACCCATAGGCAGTACAGGAGTTGAAGAAAAATTCAGAGAACCTCGTCCGGCGAAACCGGCATCAAAAATCGGAACACCTGCCACCGAATCGCCATATCTGGGTTCGTGAGTACGCAGCATTACAGCCTGATCGGCACCAATGACAACAGCAGCATCAAAATCTAAATCGGACTTTAAAGAGTTAAGGTAGCTGATAAGCTCCAGCCGCGTCTCTTCCGCACCACTTGCATTCCAGCCGCGCAAAAGTTCTAAAACCACTTGGTTTTGAGCGAGAGCTTGAGCTACTATTCGATTTCGCTCGTGTTGGAGTTCAAGGTATGAGCGTGTTGTCCGTGCGGCGGTTTCAAGGCGCTGTTCGCCGAGTTCGTCGGCAAGACTTTGCGTGTTTAAAACCGCATACACAACCAGTATGGCCACAAGAAGCAGTATACTGGCCCCTACCGGGATGAGTATTTTGTTTTTGATGCTGTTTAACATAGCTGAATTTTCCTCCAAAAAAATAATTTTGTATGCCTCAAATTGCTTGCAACTGTAAGGCGTATTATCAAACGATAGCATAAAAGACATGGTATGTCAACAACTCGATCATAAAATGTCAAAATTAACAAAAAATAGCTCACGAATATGTCGGAGATATAAAAAACTTTTAAAAATATATGAAAATATGATGAAAGCGGAATAAATTATTCATTTTTGGCGGCCTGTGTATAGTAACTGTGTTTCGTCACAAAAACTCTTGACACATTATGTTATATGGTATATTATGTGGCGTGTTAAGTGTTTGTGCTTTACACACAGCAAGGACGGAGTGCCGGATATGGATGATGAAACTCTCTATATGACTATGCTGCTTGACTTTTATGGCGACTTGCTCACAGACAAGCAGAAAGAATACTACGACCTATATCACAACGAAGACCTGTCACTTGCAGAAATAGCAGAAAAAGTAGGCATAACACGGCAGGGAGTCTACGATATAATCGCCCGTGCCGAAAAATCGCTAACAGATATTGAGGAAAAGACGGGCTTGATAAAAAGATGGAGCGAAACCCGAGAGATGCTGCACAAAGCCGCTGAAAAAGGCGAGAGCGTTCCGGAATGTGTCAGAGGATATTTTCAATTAAAACCAGAGCAACACAAATGAGGACAAAATGGCGTTTGAGAGCTTATCAGAAAAACTAAATACCGCTTTTAAGAAGCTCAGAGGCAAAGGACGTCTCAAAGAGGCTGACATCAAGGAAGCAATGCGTGAAGTGCGCCTTGCCTTGCTTGAGGCTGATGTGGGCTTCAAAGTCGTGCGGGATTTTGTCAAAACCGTCAGTGAGCGTTCGGTAGGCAGGGATGTCCTTGAAAGCCTCACTCCTGCACAGATGGTCATAAAAATTGTAAATGAAGAGCTAGCGGCACTAATGGGCGGCGAAAACAGCAAGATAACCATTTCACCCAAGCCTCCCACCATAATTATTCTGATTGGTCTGCAAGGTGCAGGTAAGACGACAAACGGCGCAAAACTCGCCGCATTCATGAGAAAAAACAGCGGGAAAAATCCGCTACTCGTAGCCTGTGACATCTACAGACCTGCCGCGATAGAGCAGCTTAAAACCGTTGGCAAGCAACTGGATATCCCCGTTTTTGAAATGGGCAAGGAAAATCCCGTCAAGATAGCAAAAGAGTCCATTGCATACGCAAGCAAAAACGGACACGACCTCGTACTGCTGGATACTGCGGGCAGATTACATATTGACGATGCGCTGGTTGATGAGCTTAAAAAAATCAAATCCGCAGTCGGGCCCACAGAGATTCTTCTGGTTGTTGATGCAATGACAGGGCAAGATGCCGTCAATGCTGCAACTGCCTTTAACGAGTCGCTCGGAATTGATGGGGTAATTCTCACAAAGCTGGATGGAGATGCCCGCGGCGGTGCGGCTCTTTCTGTCAGGGCTGTCACAGGAAAGCCGATAAAGTTTGCGGGTACAGGTGAGAAACTTGACCAAATCGAGCCGTTTCACCCTGACCGCATGGCTTCACGTATTCTCGGCATGGGCGATGTGATGACTCTCATCGAAAAAGCAGAGGCGGCTTTTGATGAGAAAAAAGCTCAGGAAATGACAGAAAAGCTGATGAAAAACCGCTTTACTCTGTCTGATTTTTACGAACAACTGGAGCAGGTTAAGTCTATGGGTTCTCTCTCCGATATTGCCGGTATGCTTCCGGGTGTCGATTCTAAGCAGCTCTCAGGAGCATCGGTTGACGAGGGCATGATGGCAAAAATAGAGGCGATTATTCTTTCCATGACACAAAAAGAGCGTGACGACCCGTCAATTCTCAACAGCAGCCGCAAAAAGCGCATTGCAGCAGGCAGCGGAACCGCAGTTGTCGATATAAACAGGCTTTTAAAGCAATTCGAGGCAATGCAAGTGATGACAAAGCAGATGGCTAAAGGAAAAATGCCTGCCATGTTCGGAGGCGGACGAAAGAAAAAAGGTCTTTTCGGGATGTAGCACGGCAGTTAAGTAACCATCGGGAAAGATAAAATATAAAATATAACAACGAAGCAATGGAGGAAAAACAAAAATGGTAAAAATTAGACTTCGCAGGATGGGAGCAAAGAAAAACCCCTACTACAGAGTCGTTGTGGCTGACTCAAAGTCACCACGCGACGGCAGATTCATCGAAGAAATCGGCACATACGACCCACTTTCATCACCGTCAGAAATCAAAATTGACTTAGAGCGCGCCGACTATTGGGTGAAAAATGGAGCTCAGCCTACAGACACGGTTAGAGCACTGATTAAGAAAGCCGGCACGCCAACAGAAAAAGCAGAGGTTTCTACAGATGAGTGATTTGAAGGAATTATTGACATACATTGCACAAAATCTCGTCGATAATCCCGACGATGTTAGTGTTACCGAGCGTGAAGCGGATTCAGAAACAGTTTATGAGCTTCGCGTAAACTCGGCAGACATGGGAAAAGTTATCGGACGTGGCGGACGTATCGCTAAGGAAATCCGCGCTCTCATGCGGAGCGTTGCGCAACGTCACGGCAAGCGTATTAGCGTTGATATTGTGGATTAGTGCCGTTTACTATGGATGATACTTTTATTGAGACCGGTAAAGTGGTTAATACTCATGGTGTTCGTGGTGAGGTGAAAATTTTGCCTTGGGCTGATTCTCCTGAGTTTTTATTGGGTTTTGACCACTTCTACATTGAGCGGCAGAGGGTTAAGGTTCTGTCTGCGAGAGTTCATAAAGGCTCTGTAATTGCAGCCTTTGACGGCGTTGTTGGCATCGAAGCAGCTAAGTCGCTCAGAGATAAAGTTATTTGCATTAGAAAAGAAGATGCAACGCTTGACGAGGGCAGACATTTTGTGGCAGATTTAATAGGCATAACCGCTATAGATGACTCCACAGGCGAAAAACTGGGCACTATCTCCGAGATACTGCCGCTGCCGCAGGGTAGTGTTTACGTTATCCGCGGAGAACGTGAAATTCTAGTACCTGCCGTACCCGAATTTATCATTGAGACAAACATAAAAAGCGGCTATGTAAAGATAAGGCTGCTGGAGGGTCTGTAAGACAGACGTGACATACATGAGAATTGACATTATGACACTGTTTCCCGATGTCGTAGGCGATATGCTCTGCGAAAGCATACTCGGCAGAGGGCAAGAGCGTGGATTTATCCGCATAGAGTGCCATCAAATCCGTGATTTTACAAAAAACAAGCAAAGACAGGTAGACGATTACCCGTATGGCGGCGGTCGTGGCTGTGTCATGCTCGCTCAGCCGCTCTACGATTGCTGGAAGTTTATCTGCGATGAGGCGGGTAAACAGGTTCACACCATTTTTCTCTCACCCTGCGGTAAGGTGTTCCGGCAGGATGATGCCCGCCGCCTGCAAAGCGAGTTTGACAGGCTCATCTTGGTCTGCGGCAGATACGAGGGAGTCGATGAGCGGTTTATAGAGGAATGTGTAGACGAAGAGATTTCTATTGGCGACTATGTGTTGACAGGCGGTGAGATTCCTGCGATGGTGCTCGCCGATGCGGTGTGTAGGCTTGTCCCCGGTGTTTTACCCGATGAGGAATGTTTCACTGACGAAAGTCATTGGAACGGTTTGCTTGAATATCCGCAGTATACTCGTCCCGAGGTCTGGAGAGACAGAGCAGTCCCCGGGGTGTTGCTTTCAGGGCACCATGAGAATATAGCAAACTGGCGCCGTGAGCAGTCGCTGGAGAGGACTGGTTTGCGAAGACCTGATATGGGGCAATAGCCAACAACCTCCACATGGAACTTTTGCGAAACAATTTCGTCTTAGTCTTATACTGCTTAAATTGGAGGATGGTAAAATGAAGAAGTTTATATTTGTTGTAATTTGCGTAATTGTGTTTGCGTCGGCACTTACAGGATGTGCTGCTGCGGACAATTCAGCACCGGCTTCAGCACCGGCTGATGCGTGGGCCATTGAGGATCGAGCTGAATTCGGAATTGCCGCTCCTGCTGCTCCCCAATCTACGCCTATGCCTGCTATGGCAATGCCTGAGGAAGAAGTGTGGGTTGAGCATGCCATGGATGATATGGATGCTGTGGCTTATGGTGTGGCGAGGGATGGCGTCGGCACCTCGGGAATTTTGTCCGTAGCCGCTCCTGCTGCTTCAAGCATGGCAGAGCATATTATTTACACTGTGAGCGCAGACATTGAGACTGTAAACTTTGAAGAGAGCGTTGCTATGGTACACACTCTTATGCAGCGTTACGGGGCGTTTGTAGAGGGCTCAAGTATCAGCGGGATTAACCACGCAGCACAGGTTCACGGCTGGCCGACTTTCCGCAACGCATGGTTCACTATACGTGTTCCTGTGGGCAATCTCAATGCCATGTCGTCAAGCTTGGAGCAAATAGGCAATGTTACCCACTTGGGCAATCATGCTATGAACATCACTTCGCAGTTTATTGACACACAATCGCGCTTAAACTCGCTCGCTATTCAAGAAGAACGTCTGCTTGATATGCTCCGGGTGGCAGAGGATGTCCCCGACTTGATTGCCATCGAAGAGCGGCTGGGTGATGTCCGTCATCAAATCGAATCGCTCACAACCACCATAAACAACTGGCAAAGTCAGATAAATTTCAGTACGGTCAATCTCAATATTAATGAAGTTGAGGTATTTACAGAGCAGCCGCTGATCCACCGCACATATTGGGAACGCATAGGCGATGGTTTTGTGGCAACGCTCCGCGGCATTGGTAATTTCTTCATGAGTCTATTTATGTGGATAATCGTATCAGCTCCTGTACTGCTCATCCTCGGAGTTATTGCAGTTGTCGTGGTTATAATTGTCAAGCGAAGTATCCGCGCAAGCAAAAACAAAAGGATGCAAGCAGCAATCACCTACACCCCACCACCTCCGCCACCGACTTCACCGTCCCCACCATCTGCGAAGTGATTAATGCTGTGCCGAATTAGATATCACTGACTAGCATCTATCTCACATAATGCGGCGGCGAGGCGGGTTAATCCTTCTTTGCTGTCGCATATGCTTGTCATGGCTATGGTGTATTCCTCTGTGGCTTTTTCGAGTTCAATACTATATTTTTCTCTGAAAGTGCTCATCAGCTCTTTGCCGCATAGTGCGGCATTTTTTGTTACTATAACAATTTTTCCTAAATCTAGGTCAAAAAACTCAGGGCTATTTCCGCGCAAAATTGTCAGATTTCTCAAATTTCGTACACTCGCGTAAAAATCGGAAAGGTTCTTTTCGTATTCATCGAACAGCCTTTTGCTGTCACTTTTTAATAAGCGCAGACAATAGTCGATAGATGCCATCAAAACATATGACGGGCTGCTGGTTTGCAGTATGTAGAGCATCTTCTTTGTCTGTGCCATATCCGCACGGTCACTGCATATATGCAATAGTGAACACTGCGTTAATGCGGGCAGTGTTTTGTGGAGGCTCATCACAACAATGTCTGCTCCCTGTGTAATGGGGTTTTTGGGAAACTTTTCAGAAAACCCCAGGTGCGCCCCGTGTGCCGAGTCAACAAGCAGGAGTGCGCCTTGCTTGTGAGTTATGTCGGCTATTGTCTCAATATCGCTGACGACTCCTTCATAGCTCGGCGAAGTTATGACCACGAGTTTGATGCTCCGGTTTTCTTCCAGAGCCTGCTCTACCACTCGCGGAGATATGCTGCACGGCACTCCCGTATCGGGGTCTGTTTTCGGTGTGGCATAGGTTATATTCAGCCCGAACAGCTCTGCGGCGTTGGAAATAGACCAGTGGCAGCCGTGTGTTGCAAGTATAGTGTCGCCGCATTTTGTGTGTGCTCCTATGCCCGCCAGTATGCCGACTGTTGAGCCGTTTACGAGCAAAAATGCTTGCTTGCTATGGTAGATTTCGGCAGCGAGCTTTGCGGTTTCAAGCAAGTCGCCTTGCGGGTCTTTAAGGTCGTCGAAATCACTAATCTCTGTTATATCAAAGCTCAGCGGAAAACCACCCGGCAACAACTCCGCGTTTCGCTTATGCCCCGGCATATGCATGGGATACACATCACTCTTTGCATATTTTTCCAGTTTTTCGTAAAGCATAGTTTCACACTCAATATTTTTTCAAGACATCGTGGTGTCCGACATCTATCAGAGCAATAAGCTTATCACCTTCATAATACCAAATAATCCTAACATCCATGTTGGCACTTGATTCAAAAAGCCTGTCCGTGCCTTGAATACGTTTTGTTCGCAGAGAGGGATGGGTCGGATTCTTAGATAACAAAACCAATTTTCCCGCAACTTGTTTCTTTTCGGGCGCACTAAGTTTCTTGTAATGTTTTTTGAATTTGGCAGAGTAGGTAAACTCAAAACTCATTGCTCATCACCCTCAAGGGATTCAATCAAATCATCCACGTTATCAAAGACAGGTTGTCGCCCTTCCGCCACTGCCTTTTTGATGCTTTTTACATCAGCCAGTATTTTGTCAACATAGCCTTTTGGATACACCGCGACAGGCATGATACATATCATTCCATTATCTTCAAATATTTCCAGTTTGTCGCCCTTTGACAGTCCCAGCATGTCTATAAGTGGTTTGGGTATAGTTATTTGGGATTTGGATCTTAATTCGGCTATCATAATAATGACCATTCCTTTCAAAAATCTTCATGCACAAAACGACTCATGAAAGTAATGGTCATTAACGTGCATCATTTGCGGCTTAGCGCAGGACCTCCTGCGAGTAAGAATTTCCAACTATCTTACTTTCATTATACCCATTTTACCTGCGTAAATCAATGCTTTGACAAAAAAGATTTTTGTAGCCGCCTATAGCTTGTTACTGTTCACACTGCGCCGGAAAACGCCTCAATTACCTGTCATTCTGCGCGTAGTCGCAGAATCCATTGAGGAAATAGAACATAATTGAAACAATTTGAGCGATTTTGAAGGACTGGGTACTGGATTCTGCGACTTACGCGCAGAATGACGAAGGGTTTGAGGTTGACCGTGAACAGTAACTATAGTTTCACACTCCGTCAGCCCACATAGTGTTGGGCTTGTGCTTCCCATAGCTTGTTGTAGAGTCCGTCTTCCTCGGCTAACAGCTCTTCGTGTTCGCCGCGTTGTATGAGTTTGCCGTGCTCGAAAACAGCTATGTCATGGCAGAAGCGGCATGATGACAGGCGGTGGGAGATGAAAACCGCAGTCTTGTCGCCTATGGTTTCGTCAAATGTGGTATAGACATCGTACTCTGCGATAGGGTCGAGCGCGGCTGTCGGCTCGTCAAGTATAACAAACGGAGCATCGCGGTAGAGTGCCCTTGCGAGGGCTATTTTTTGAGCCTCGCCGCCTGAAACCTGTATTCCATCCTCGTCATATTTCTTGTAGAGAATAGTGTCAAGCCCACTCGGCATAGATTCTCGCCGCTCGGAGAATCCTGCGCCGTCAAGGCAGTTCTCGACACGATCTTTGTCGTAATCCGCGCCGACCGCGACGTTTGTGCCAAGCTCGAAGGGGAAGAGGCAGAAATCTTGGAAAACAACCGAGAATAGAGCCGTATATTCCGCATAGTCATATTCCTTTATGTTGATGCCATCAAGCAGTATCTCGCCCTCTGTCGGGTCATATAAACGGCAGAGCAGTTTTATCATCGTCGTCTTGCCACTGCCGTTTTGTCCCACGACGGCAAGGCGCTTGCCCACATTAAAAACTAAATTGAGATCCCGCAGTGCATAGTCCTCTGCTCCCGGGTAACGGAAAGAAACGCCGCGAAATTCAAATTTATATTGATGCTCCTGCGGTGGTGGGACAGGCTTGTTGCCTTTCACGAGCAAATCCGGCAGCGAGAGAAATTCTTGCATAGGCTTAAGGAAGGCCGCATTGTTAAAAAGTTGCCCGAGACTCATTATCAGGCTGCCGATAGACATGGCGAAGATAGTCACTGCGCCAACGCTTTGCACTATGCCGCCCAGTGTTGCAGTGCCGCCCAGTGCGCTGTATCCGGCTATCAGATAATACCCGCCGCTGAGAACAGCGAGCAGTCCCAGCATTACGCCGTTCGTGCGCCCCATGAAATAAAAGTATGGAATCCACTGGCTTAAATCAAAGCTACTTTTGAAAATCCCCATCAAAGAGTCGCGTTGATTGTAAAGCCTTATGTCCTTTGCTGCCTCATCGGCTCCGACATACTTGTTGTAAAAGCGGGCGGCTGTGTTTGCTTTTGCGTTTTCCTTATATATTTTGCTGAGCATGAGCTGCAAGCGAACCTGTAGCCGCAGTATAAACCAGATACCTACCACGAAGAAGCCAAACAACGCCCACACAGGCCAGCGCACCTCACCGTGAATTTGCATCGCAAAGGGTCCCTGGAGCAGCATCCACGCAAATATCATTGAAAAAAGATTTTGAGCGATACTCGGTGATATGCTGTAGACATTGAGCAGACCGAGTCCGTTGCCGCGCATTTGTGTGTCCATGCGTGCCAGTATTTCACTGATACTGCTGTCCTCTGCATGGGCAAAATCCATTTTTGCAAAACGCTCGCCTTTCATCATCCGTATCCTTTGATACAGCATTTCCCAACGTGCGGTTGTCTCGACTTCGCGGGTCAAAAAAGCACGTATTATCGACATAAGAAATGTCGCGCCCACGGTGATAGACACATATAGGATAATTGCCTGCACATCGCGCCCGCCGCTTAGTTCATCCAGTATACGCGCTGAGAAAAATAGTACTACCAAAGGTTGCGCAGATATGAGCAACGCCTGGAAAATCATCAGTGGTATATATGACGGGGTCATCTTTGCACACAGCTTGTAGCCGTAGCCAAACAGTCCAAGTTTTTCGCCAAACGGGATTTTTTCATTACTATCAGTCATTTTTTGTTACCTCTTCGCTTTATCTGCTACACTGCCTGTGACGTTTTAAGTCCGTTGCCGTTTCCGAAATCGTTGTCCTCTTGGTAGTAACTGGCTTGTACATCGAACATATTTGCATATGTCCCGCCCAGTGCCATCAACTCATCATGTGAGCCTTGCTCGGCGATGACATTTCCGTCAATCAGCAATATGCGGTCGCAAAACCGTGTGCTTGCAAGGCGATGTGAAATATATACAGATGTTTTACCCTCGGTCAGTTCGGCGTATTTTTGATAGACCTCGTTTTCCGCAATCGGGTCAAGTGCGGCAGTCGGCTCATCAAGCACTATCACGGGCGCATCTTTATATAGTGCCCGCGCCATAGCGAGCTTTTGCTTTTCACCGCCCGATAGCTCCACCGCATCGGGTTCAACTTCGCGCACAAGGAGTGTATTTTCTCTACCGGGCAGGGTTTTGACTTTTTCATAGAGACCGGTAAGCTTTAGGCATTTGAGCACGGCTTCCGTGTCGGTTGATTCGGGTGGCTCTTGCGATATGTTCTCGGCTATAGTGGTTGAAAGCATGTGTATATCCTGAAATACAGCGGAAAACAGCGTGTAGTATTCATCTCTGTTGTACTCGGAGACTGATTTTCCATTTAGCGACACAGTCCCTTCTGTCGGCGTGTACAGTCCGCAAATCAGCTTGACCAAGGTTGTCTTACCTGCGCCGTTGGCACCGACTATGGCGATTCGCTCGCCTGAGCGAATATTGAGATTTATGCCCGTAAGTGTCGGTTTTTCGGCTTTAGGATAAGTATATCCGACACCGCTCAGTTCAATAGACGGCGGAAGGTCTTTGCCTTCGGGCAGTGGGATTCCCTTGCCTGTATTCATGCGGTCGGGATAGTTTATCATATCGGAAATATCGTTTCTCTCAATACAGGCACGGCTCAAATCGGCTGAGGCAGTCAAGATGCCTGTAATCCAGGTGGCAAGTCCACCGATGGCAGCAAAAACCAGCACGAAATCACCCAGAGTCATGTTGTCATTAAGTACGAGCCAGATGAGAAACGCATAAGCTGCCCCATCACGCAGGAGTATCATAAGTGCATCGGTTATTTGTGAGTGCATATCACGGCTGATGAGCTTGCGCTCGGCTTTCCTTGCCGCTCGAAACTGTTTGTCGTAAAACGTGCAAAGCCAATCAAGCGCACCGTAAAGCCGTATATCCTTTGCAGCTTCGGGGTCACGCATTGTATCGCCCAGTGCATTAATTTTTTTATAGAGTTTGCTTCGCTCGTCGCGGGTGTCTCTGAGATAGTTTCTGGCACGTCTGAGCATCAGCCAGTTGATTGCGGCAGTGACGGCAAGGACTGCGAGAATGAGTGGGTGGACAATGACGATTACGCTTGCATACAGCAAAAAACCAAAAATGTTGGACAGAAGTTCCACAAGTGTCCGGGGAACATTCATTGCAGGGGCATGATTGGAGTGTGCCGCTTTGTCCGCCTTGTCCTCAACTTCCTTGTAGTCAGGGCTTTCCATCAGTTCAAAATCCATTTTCATCCATCGCACAATCTGCTTGAAAAAGGTCAGCCCGATTCCCACCGTGCCTATTGCATTGTCGGTGATGGAGTCAGTGAATGATTTGACGTAGTTTACTAAAACGAGAAGGAGTGCCATGCCGCCCACTGTGATGAAAAACGTCATAGGCTCGACTTGCGCCGTGATTTGGTCGATGACGAGCTTTGGCATAAAAATGCCGAGGTACGGCAACGCCACACGCATGACTACAGCCAAACCGCAGAAAATAAGCAGGATTTTACGCTCTTGCCAATACAGCGAAAGCGCATCTCGGATGCCTGTCATCAAGTACCCGCGCCGGGGTGTGTCTTTTACTTTTTCCACTACTTTTCCCTCCAAGATTCACGGGCCACAAAGAATTGCGCCCACACAGATAACAGTCATTTTTACAGACTATTTGACATTGCAAATCACAAGTGCACGTAATACTATACCATTACATTGAACTTGTCTATTACTTTTTGGTATAAGGGATGATATTTTCGGTAAGAGGTACGTTTTCTGCACCTAAGCGGTTGCTTAGGCGGAAATTTTACAGATACCATGTGACCTGTGGCTTACCTCAGCACCTCAATAATATCTGTTGCTTTTGGTGGGCAGCCCGGGACGTTTTTTGTAAAGCCTTTTGCGCATACGCCTATGCCTATGCCGTTTCCGGATTTTCCTGTAAATCCTTGCCCAATGTGAATTTTTCCGTCTGCTTTCACTCTGCCGTGAAGCCTGTGAATTGCGTGGATTAAAGTCGAATAACACGCACTGCATGCTGCATCTTCGTTTATTAGATTGCGATACCTGTTTGCTGCGGGCATTGCAGAAGCATTTATTTTCGGCTTATTTTCTGTGCCTTGCTCTAAAACCTTTATATCAGGCGTGTAGAGTTTTCCGACACCGAGCTTTTCTCCAAAACTCAGGTATCGGATATCATGCGGCATATAGCCAATCAGTTCTGCGCAGTAGGAGTCAACCATGAGCGGGTCGCGCCCTGCTATGATTCTGTTTGCTGTCACGGGATTGCCGCCTTCTTCAAATGTCAAATCCCCGCATATTCCGTCAACGACACAATATCCCGTTTTGACAAGCATATTAAGTACAGCCACAGGCTCATGAATCCCGAGAGTGTGAAATCGCCTTTTCTCGCTATCGGGTATACAGCCTTTTAGGTTTTTCATGTTACATGTGAGCCGTGTCTGACAGTGTGCTTTCAGTACAGGCAAGTTTATCAGAAAATCGGTGTCAAGTGCCTCTTTGCATACCGCTATGTCATATCCGCTGTGGTGGAGTTTGCGGACAGTGTCTGATTTTAGGTCGATGAGAGGTATATTATATTTGCGTGAGAGTTCTTCGTATCCGCAGTATTTAAACGCTCTTTTCGTACTGTCTCCGACCCAAGAGCTTTCGATTATCCTTATGTTTTTGACTCCAAATTCACGCAAATAGAGGATTACACCTTCGGTGACTTCCGGATGTGTCACCGCACCGTTCGATGCAGGACCCGGCACAACCAGGTTTGGCTTAAGCGCGACGTTATGTTCAGCACTCAGGTACTTGGAAATGTCTGAGAGAACAAGTGTGTCATACGCAGTTTTGGTGATATCACTGCCATAAGAAATATAAATCATAAAAGCTAACCTCATCTGCGGGAATAAGCGCACCGCGTACTATTTACCCGAGCCAGACAGCGGCGTACCAGTTCTGATCTTCGTCTTTGCTGCGCAGGGCTTTTAGCGGGAGACCCAGCTTGTGTACTGTTTTAAATACGTCTATGCCTACGCTGTGAAACGCGGGTCGAGCTGATGCCACATTTCTGCAAGGCTCTCCGATGCTGCCGGCGCATTCGACACACAGGGCGCAGTCCGACATGGAAAAGGAGAGGGCATCGCCGTCCAAGTATGCCTCGTTTTCAACAGCCAATGAGGCGTTTTGTGTAGTTTTTTTATCATTTGCATGAATAATCAGAACAGTCTTGTATTTTTTGAGTAGTTTTTCCCATTCGTCAAGGGGCAAAAAGCCCGCACGGGAGGGGCAGGTACATCCTTTGCCCCAATCGCCGCACCCGAACATACATTTTAATATGGTTCTGCCGTCAAACACAATATCCTCAGGTGTGACAGCCGTAACATTGAGAGCACCGTGAGACCTTGCGAGCGTGATGTATTTATCAATATTTTGCATAGTATTATTATCCGCTAACCTTTCCTACAGGGTTGACATATACTGTATACTCCTCATATCCATCCAGACCCAGTGCTTCATCGCATAGCTTCTGGTCATATGCCGCCATGTTGCAACTGCCGAGCCCCAAAGCTGCGGCGGAGAGCATCAGGTTTTGACCGACATGACCGAGATCAATCAAAGCGACACGGTGCGACAGGGTTGAGTACCGCCACTCGGCACGATAAGCTACACAAGAATAAATTATGACAATAGGCGCAGTAACAGCCCATTTTTGCCCGACTACCATGTCTGAAATATGCTGCTGATTATTTTCAAATTCGGAGACAAATTCTATAGACACGCGCTTTTCTCCCACATGTTCAAGCGGTAGATAACGATATACCCCCGGACTCAAATCCTCAACATTTTGCACTACTACATAAGTCTCGAAAGGATGCCTTGCACCGCCGCTCGGAACAGGGCGAAATGTGGCATAATTCCTGCCTCGTATTTTGTCGATGCCCTGAGTGCTCCAAAGCATAAAAGCAAGCTGACTCTGTGTCATCGGGACATCTGCATCATACTTGCGCTCGCTACGGCGAAGGTCAAGGAGTTCCATGTAATTACTGTTTACAATCACATCTTCAAAATTGTTTTTCAGCTCAATAACGGTCCCCACAGTCGGGTGTCCCAATGGGGGTTGAGGAAGCTTTTTTTCCTGGTCACTGGTTGACATATATTTGCTAAAGTCAGGACATTTCATAAAATTGCGGTTCGCTTCTATTGTTTCCCACAAACCTTCATTACGCGTTTCGTTACTCATCACATACCTCCGCTTTAAATTTTACTCACGCATAATATCATATTTCTTTAGAAAATACCAAATTTTTATGATATTTTATTCCATTTTTTGAAAAAAACCTGAAACTTAATTAATATTTATAACAAACTTAATATATATGAAATAATAAAGCTGGAGTGCTTAACATGTATTTGCTATATTATATTTGCAGGGTCGCGATATTCATTTTTCATTTTAATCCTCTAATCATAATGTGCAAAGGGAAGCCAAGAGCTTCCCTTTGCGCATTGTGTGCAAGGGGGAGTTATCGACCTCATTAAATAATAGCTGAAAAGCAATTGTTGAGTGTGGGTAGTAACCAAAATTCTTGAATAAAGGCCGCCGCTCATGTATAATCATAGCGATGGTCATTTGTTGTGTATACCAGAGTGAGGCATTATGAATAAAATGCTAAGATGCTTTGTTTTTAGTAATGATGAGCCAATGGAGGCTACAATATGAGTTACATGGAAAAACTAAACGAGTATAGAGAAGGCAATCGCCTCGAAGCAAAGCTGGCTGCCGGTGGTCTGCCGGATAGCCTTTGGGCAACATACAGCGCATTTGCTAATACCGACGGTGGAGTGATTCTGCTTGGAGTTGCCGAAAATGATGACAAGTCGCTTAGTTTTACCGGACTTAAGAAGAATCCCGAAGACTTGCTTGTAGACTTTTGGAGCACTATTAACAACAAGAATAAAGTAAACGTCAACATTTTATTTGACAGAAATGTTCAAATTGCAGAAGTAGATGGAAGAAAAATCATAGTAATTGAGGTACCTCGTGCAGAGAGAAGCGATAAGCCGGTATTCTTAAATGAAAAACCATTCGCAGAGACTTATCGGAGAAATGGTGAAGGTGATTTTAGGTGTAGTGAGAAACTTGTGAAAGCTATGCTTCGTGATGGCAGTGACAGTACACAAGATATGCACACACTAAATGAAATGTCATTCAATGTGTTCAACTTTGAAAGTGTGCAGGGGTTTCGTAATCGCATGAGACACACACGACCGGGGCATGTATGGGAGGAACTGGAAAACATTCAATTTTTACATAAGTTAGGCGCAGTGGGTAGGGGAGAAAGTGATGAACTTCATCCTACTGCGGCAGGCTTGTTGATGTTTGGCTTTGAGTATGAAATCATGCGTGAATATCCCGAATATTTTCTTGATTATCAAGAATCATATGATGCGACAAAGACATGGACAGACAGGTTCTGCTCATCTGACGGAGAGTGGAGCGGGAATGTCTACGATTTTTTCTTTAAGACTTATAACAAAATAATTTTAAACCCAAAAATAAAGATTCCTTTTAAAATGGAGGGAATATATAGGGTCGATGACACGCACATTCATAAGGCAATCCGTGAAGCACTTGTAAATTGCCTGTCAAACGCCGATTATTATGGAGAAAGAGGTCTTATAGTCAGAAACAAGAGTGATGAACTTGTTTTTGAAAATCCCGGAGGATTTCGCATAAGCCTTGATGAAGCAAAAAGCGGCGGAACTTCGGCACCGCGAAATTCTGTGATTTTGAAAATGTTTAATCTGCTGGATATAGGAGAGCGAACGGGGAGTGGAATTCCGCGAATAACTGAGAGTTGGAGAGAAGAATTCTCAATAGTTCCGAAGTACACGGTGCAGTATAACCCCGATAGAGCAATCCTTACAATGCAACTGCCAAATATGGAAAGTGGCACTGTAAACGAAGAAAGTGGCACTGTAAACGAAGAAAGTGGCACTGTAAACGAAGAAAGTGGCACTGTAAACGATGCAAATGGCACTGTAAACGAGGAAAGTGGCACTGTAAACGAGGAAAGTGGCACTGTAAACGAAGAAAGTGGCACTCTAAACACCGCTCAAATATTGCGGTTGTTGTCAGAAAGTCCAAATGCAACATATGATGACATAGTAAAAAGTTTGGGTTTAAAAAAGCGGACAGTAGCACGCGAAATTAAGATGCTTCGAGATAATGGCAACATAAAACGCGTAGGTTCAGATAAAACCGGATACTGGGAAGTTATCGAATGAGAAAAATAAAGATTGGATGCTTGAGGGAATAATGACACTTGCATACCGGGATGCTGGAAAATGCAAATTTCTCAATTTGACACCCGACACTTTATTGTGATATAATTCACCGCAACAAAACAGTGGACGGAGTTGCTGTGGGTGGAGGGTGTAGAGGTGAGAAAACACCAGCAAAGACAGATACTTGAACTACTTAAAACTATAGAGAGTGCGCAAGCTGAAAGCTTGTTTGCCGACTGCCAGGATGGAGCTATTGCAGTTGGTGAATTTATTGAGGATTTAGTAGGAGAGGGAACGGAGACGGTTTCTCTCCTTGAAGAATATTGCGAGCTGGTTTTTAAGGCACATAACGGAGAAATAGGCGATAAGCCACTCAAAAGACAGCTTGTAAAAATAAGAAATTCGGTCAACTTTGAGCTAAAACCCGATAAGATTGAAATGGCGTTTTTGAGCTACAAAGCAAGCATGAGCGACAGCCTTGAATCCATTTATCTGGCAGCGAAAGAAGACCCAAACTGCGATGCATACTGGATACCGATACCCTACGACTCCAGAAATCCTGACGGCACGGTAAAAGAGCACTTCTTTGAGGGCGCAGACTGCTACCCGGACTACATAGAATGCATAGACTGGCAGAAATACGACATAGAAGAGCGGCGCCCTGATGCGATATTCACATTTGCGCCGTATGACGGCTATAACTACGTATCACGGGTACATCCTGATTTTTACTGCGAACGTCTGAAAAATCTGACTGATTGTCTGGTATATGTTCCTTATTTTGTGTCGACTACACATATTGAGGGGCATTTTGCCACGTTGCAGGGCTGTATTCATGCCGATAAAGTTATAGTGCAGTCTGAAGAGCTAAGAAAGATTTACATAGATGAATATAAAAAAGCGTTCGGAAACGAGCTGGGCAAACCGGAAGATAAATTTATTGCGCTCGGAAGCCCTAAGTTTGATAAAGTTATTAACACAAAACGCGAAGACTGCATGCTGCCGGACAAGTGGAAAAAGTTAATATGCGGAAAGAAAGTTATTTTGTATAACACAAGCATCGGAGCTATTTTAACGGGCGGAGAACAGTATTTAGTAAAGCTGCGCAGTGTGCTTGAGGCATTTAATAAAAGCGATGAGCTAGTTTTATGGTGGCGCCCGCACCCACTCAGCGAGAGCACATACAGGTCAATGCGTGCGACGATGGCGGATGAGTATCTCAGGATTGTGGGAGAATACAAATCGGCAGGATTTGGTATCTACGATGACACACCCGATTTGCACAGGTCTATCGCTTGCACTGATGCATACTACGGAGACTGGAGCTCACTGGTGCCAATGTATCAGGCGACCGGGAAGCCTATAGTTTATCAGGATATCAGTGCAGCGGGAGACATTGCCTTGCGATTTGCCGAATTTGCGGTAGACGATGATGGTAACTGCTGGGGCTTTGACTCACTTGAAGATGGGCTGTTCAAGTTAGATTTTGAAAACAATACGGCGTTACTTGCTGCTCAAAGTGGCTCCATACCTACATTCATGGGGAAAAAATATTATCGCTCAACTCACCGCTATATCGGAATATCCGGTGCGGGCAACAATGTTTATTGTTTTCCTCATTTTTTGAAAGAAATATTTGTTTATAATCGCAGGAATAAATCAACCGAGAAAATTCCGCTAAGTTGCGACTATCTTCTGACACCTGAGTCCGACGGGTTTGCGCTCCGATACACGGTGAAGTATAAGGGGTATATTTACTGTTTCGGATATTTCTCGAAAGCTGTTGTAGCTTTAAACACTACTACACATGATGTGCTGTATGATGAAGTGCTTTTTGAAAAAATTGGATTATTAACCGACACGGGTGATCGGGCGAAATATCCGGTTTATATAAGCGACTGCTCTGAAGATGGGAAAATAAACCTCATTATGAGAAATTGCCCGCACTTAATCAGATACACATTACATACTCAAAATGTAGAGTATATTGCATCTAACCAAGCGTTGTCACACTGTTTATGTGCCGATTTTGATGGAGAGTTCTATTGGTTGATAGGCGAAGCAAATGACAAACTAATAAGATGGAATCCTTATTCAAACGATATTTCAGAATTTAAGATGGCAGATGATGGCTTCACTTTTCCCGATGCGGTGCTCATTTTTACCGGAATCACAGATTGCGGGGAATATCTGCTGCTATTTCCGGGATTTGGTGAATATCTATTAAAATTTGATAAAGCAAAAGAACAATTTAGTGAATGCACAGATATGCCTGTAGCTAAAGGCAGTGGAACTTTTAATTATGACAAGCCAAAGGTTTTAGGGGACAAGGTATATGCCTTTGCACGGCACAACAACACGATGTATGTCTTGGACAAGCGTTCGGATGGAATAACCTGGCATAGCTTTAAGCTAGCAAATGAGAGTCACGAGTCGTACTATAGTGATATAAATAACTCTCTCTGTAATGACGAAATTTCATATGGAATATATGAAGGGCTTAACGCAGGATTAAACGAGCATACTATAGGGTGCGTTGCTGCATTTTTTGCTATCATATTGAACAGTGAACTACAAGCCAAAACCTATCATGACGATTTATCCTTAAACTTCGCAGCAAATCTTGACGGAACATCAGGTAAAGCAATATATGACTACATAAATGAGGTGTTATAAATGAGGAGAGTAATTACCTATGGAACATTCGATTTGCTGCATTATGGTCATATAAACCTTCTGCGGCGTGCCAGAGAACTGGGCGATTACCTTATAGTTGTGCTCTCGACTGATGAGTTTAACGAAATCGAGAAAAACAAGATAACTTATTTCACTTATGATGAGCGCAAACAGCTCTTAGAGGCTATAAGGCATGTAGATTTGGTAATTGAAGAAAAATGTTGGGAACAAAAGATTTCTGACATCAAACTCTATCAAGCAGATGTTTTTGTGATGGGCGATGACTGGGTAGGTAAGTTCGACTACTTAAAAGAGTATTGTGAAGTTATATACCTCACGAGAACAGAGGAAATCTCCACCACGCAAATAAAAAGCGACCTAGGTGGCGGATATGGGAGGGACATAAATCCACCTGTGATAAAGAGTGATAAGCTATGAAAAATAAGTATATGCCGCATCCAGAAATTGATTTTTTTAAGAGCAATCACAGACCCTATTACATTTCAACCGGCGAATATATACAGCAGTCAATGGGCTTTAAAGTCCCATTCCATTTGTGCCATGTTTTAAATGAGCTTGGATATGAGGCATATGTAACTGCCGGGAAACCTGCCCCGAATCTAAGGACACCATTGTTGAATTCTGATATTATAGCGCGCCATAAAGCACAGGGAAGGCAGACAGTAGCTGTTTACACAGAGGCAATGTGGGGTAATGTATTACAGGGAAACATAGTAGCCCGATGGATGCTTAACAAGATAGGGAAAGAAGTTAATCCAATAGATTATCCAACTGATATTTTTTATTATTGGGACATAGCTTATTCCAACACTGATGATTCAGCTCTCTTATTTCTGCCACACACTGATTTAGCAATATATAATGCAGAAGGAGTTGATGATTCAAGCAGAGAAGGATTTGCTTATTATGCG
>WQTE01000035.1 GCA_009786445.1 Oscillospiraceae bacterium
ATGCCCGATAAGCAACGTGTATTAGAACTTGTTAATGCCATGCCTGAAATCTACAGTTATCAAGAGATAGTGCAGGCGCTTAACATTTGGTTCAGTGACCAGCGCGCAGAGGCTGACATTGAAGAAGGACGATACTTTGAGACAAGCGTAGCAAAACAGCGTGTCCGTAAATTGGCAGGTGCTTAGTGGCGAAAGCATTGTGGACTGACGAGTCATTGCAGTATATAACAAAAATCTATAAATATATTGCAGAGGACTCTCCAAGAAACGCCGAGGAATTTTTAAATGGTTTAATGGATAGCGTTGAAACTCAGCTTGAATTGTCAGCAGAAGTTGGACGCATAACACCTGAGTTCAAAGACCCGAAAAAACGTGAAATTATCTACAGAAACTATCGTGTATTGTATACCGTCAGCGATGACCTGAGTACTGCATTTATCACTCAGGTACAGCATGGTGCAAAGCTGTTGTAGCTCGCATTGTCTCACCTAACATAGCCGATTGCAAAACTCGTTTTACCTTTGATTTTCAAGAGTTTTCAGTGCCTGATTTGTACACACTCTATATAATTTTACCACAAGATATTTCTTACAAAAGTATACCTTTTTTGGTATACTTTTGTCATGAGTAGGTATGATATGATTTTTGACTATGCCGCCGGCTGATATCTAATTAAGATTTTTCTTGACTTTAGCAGTAAAAGTAACCATGAGGTTAAGGCAGATTAGAAGCAGGATGCTCCGTGGACAAAAAGTTCAGGCATTTGCCTGATTTTGCAGCCTCAATCAAAAATTGACGTTTTATGTAATTTTCTGTATAATAACGGTTATTTGATACGCGGGACTCAGATAGTCTGCGGCCGTGGGAGGCAGTATACGTTTGTTTGGGGGGTTAATTGTGGGGAAAACTACTGTTCGTGAAGTTTATTCGTTTCTAAAAAGTCTTGCGCCGCTTGAGATGGCGATGGAAACCGATAATGTCGGGTTTCTGGTCGGCACTTCCGATACACCTGTCAACAAAATTTTGCTTGCATTAGATATTACAACTAATGTTGCTCAGGAAGCTCTCGATATCGGCGCAGAGCTTATTGTCTCGCACCATCCTTTGTATTATTCAATAGGCAAAATTACAGATGAAGATGTTACGGGAAAAATAATCATACAAATGCTTTCGGGTGGGCTCTCTGCCATATGTATGCACACCAATCTGGATGCTGCTCAGGGTGGGGTCAACGACGCTCTTGCAACGGCTGCGGGGCTTGTTCCTCGTGACGGCAGATTTGAGCCTTTCTGTGACGAAAAACGCCTCCCGTCAGGTGAAATCGTCTCTCTCGGCAGAGTCGGAACCCTTGATAAGGCCTGCAAAATGGAGGATTATCTTATACGGTTAAAAAAAGAGCTTAAGACCAATGGCATAAGATATTACGATGCCGGGCGCGATGTTTACAAGGTTGCTGTTGTAGGAGGTTCGAGCGGCAGTGAGTGGGAAAATGTTGTTAAGAGCGGCGCAGACACCTTTGTGGTCGGAGAAGTTAAATATAAACATTACCTTTTGGCGCAGGAACATGGAATAAATATTATAGAAGGAGACCACTTCTGCACAGAAAATCTCGTCATGCCTATAGTCGCTCAGAAACTGCGTGACAATTTTTCTAATTTGGAAATTATGGTTTCTAAGGTACACAATCAAATCATCAAGTTTTTCTAACCGAAAGGAATATTTTACAATGAATACAAAACCATTTGACACACGCAAACTCGTTTTACTCGCACTACTCACCGCAATTGTTATTGTACTTCAAGTGCTCGCAACTGTTGTTCCCGTTTATCCTTTCAGGTTAGCATTGGTACTTGTACCTATTGTGGTTGGCGCAGCCTTGATTTCCCCTGTTGCCGGAGCTTGGCTTGGCCTTGTTTTTGGCTTCGTCGTTCTTTTTGACCCGACTGTGGCACCCTTCTGGGCACTCAATCCTGCCGCTACCATCATCGTTATCTTATCAAGAGGCATCTTCACAGGTCTCGTAGCAGGTTTCTTATATAAGCTGATTGAAAAGAAACACAAGACAGTTGCTGTCGTTTCTGCTGCTGTGGTGGCTCCTATAGTCAATACAGGCATCTTTGTACTTGGGCTGTATGTTTTCTTCATGCCTATTGTTGAGGGTTTGGGCGAGTTTTTCCCCCATTTTAATGTTACACAGATAATATTCCTCGGCATGATTGGCATTAATTTCCCACTTGAATTTGCTGTAAATCTAGTTCTGAGCCCCACTATCGTGCGCTTGATTCAGTATGCTCAGAAAAGGAAGCCCGGTGTTATATCCGGCTAACCGTTCATACTCTATTCATTTGATTGTGAATATATTTAGTTGACAATAATTTCCATGCTTCGTATTATTTAGATTAGTTTCCCGATTTCGCAAGGATTTTACACATTACCAACATGTTTTTCCACATTTGTTATGTCAACGAATAAAAAATGATTATACATTGACTCATTAGGACAATGCGGAGGTATATTTTCTTGCAAGAGGCGAAAAGTCATTCATATCTCAAAGGTGCGGCGATTTTAGCAACAGCCACTGTTATCGCCAGAATAATCAGTGCAATATACAGGATACCGCTATACACTATCCTTGATTCAGCCGGACGCGGTGCATATCTTGTTGCATACAATGTCTTTGCACTCGTCTTAGCCATTGCTACCGCAGGCATTCCTGCTGCTTTGTCGCGCCTTGTTTCCTCTTCGAGAGCTGAAGAAAACCACAAGCTCGCAAGGCAGTATTTCTCTATCGCTATGCCTGTTTTTTCGGCTGTCGGCGTGTTGGCAATGCTCGTTATGCTTTTTTTTGCCGATGAACTTGCAGGTCTTTTGCACAACTCTCTGGCTGCGCCGGGTATACGCGTTTTGGCCCCTGCTGCATTTTTTGTCTGCATTATCTCAGTATTTCGCGGGTATGCACAGGGGCATGAAAATGTGATTCCCACAGCTATGTCACAAATAATTGAAGTAATCAGCAAACTTGTAATCGGTATCATGTTCGTGCTCTGGTTCACCTACATAGGATTTGAGGCTGACACTGTGGCTGCCGGTGCGCTGATAGGTGCCACTGCCGGGCTCGGAATATGCCTTCCCGTCCTTATACTATATAACCGTAAAATAAACAAACCTTATGCCTCAAANTCAAATGTCGGANATTCGCCGGGCGTAAGCGCTGTGCTTATGAATATCCTGAAAGTCAGCCTCCCTATATCTCTCAGCGCTTCNTTTATGTCTATTATGGTGCTTATTGACAGTGGGATTGTGCTTGGCAGACTCCAGGCTGTATTGGGGTATACAGAATATGAGGCAAGCCAGCTTTGGGGAATCTACGCCTTGGGACTGTCGGTTTACAATCTTCCTCCTGCTCTTTTGGTTCCCATTTCGGTCAGTGCAATACCTGCCATTGCCGCGGCTGTTGCAAAAAAAAGCTTTGTTGATGCAGGTGTGATTGCTCAGTCTTCGATTAAACTGGTCAATCTCATTGCTATGCCTGCCGCAGCAGGAATTATTTCGCTTGCCGCACCCATCTTGAGAGCACTGTATAATTATGATTACCTACTTGCCACCAACATCTTGGTTATCCTGGGTTTCGCCACATTCTTTGTCTGCTTGCAGTTTATAACAACGGCCATACTGCAAGCTAACGGACATGAACGAATTTCTCTTATAACATTCCCACTCGGGGCTGCTGCAAAAATTGCTATTTCATATTTCCTGTCCGGGGACCCAAATTTTGGGATACTGGCCTCTCCACTCGGTACCCTGGCTTGCTTTGCGCTGATAACCACTCTTAATATCATTTTTATTAAGCTACGTCTGCCGGAGAGCCCTAAATTCTTCATCGCTTTTATCAAGCCGCTTATATGCTCTGCGATAATGGCTTTTGTTGCGTTTTTCTCTTACAGGTTGCTTTATACTCTCGGCAGAGGTATAATTGGCTCTGAACGAATTGCTGTTGTCCTTTACTTGGCTGTCGCTATTGTTTTGTCGATGTTTGTGTATACGGTTTTAGTAGTTATCACACGGGCTGTCACAAAAAAAGACATGAAACTTGTTCCGAAAGGCGAGGCTCTCTCTCGGCTTCTCAGGGTGAAAACATAATTTAAAGCCGTCTTGGCTGCAAATTCAGGGTCAAGCGAACCACTATAAGCGTTGATATACCTGCTTTTCATTGTGTTTATGTGCGGATATTTTATGAACCGCAGCGGTTATTTTTAGGGATTCTTACTAAACTTTAATGATTTTTCTTTATTTTAGTAGTTTTTTCGCAAATTTCTCTTGCAGAAAGTGTAAAAGTATGGTAAATTTTGTAAGCAAATCCAGTTACAACGTCAGCGACCTTGTGAATCTTATGAAAGTTTTGCGTAGTCCCGAAGGTTGTCCGTGGGATCGTGAACAGACTCATGAGAGCATACGGCGCAATATGCTTGAGGAAGCATATGAGGTTGCTGAAGCAATCGACGAAAAAAATGACAGTCTTTTACTTGAGGAACTCGGCGACATATTAATGCAGGTCGTATTTCATGCCGATATTGCCGAAAGCTCCGGACGTTTTGATTTTGACGAGATAGCCGATGCCACCTGTAAGAAGCTGATAAGACGTCACCCGCATGTTTTTGGGGATGTTCGTGTAAAGGACGGCGGTGAGTCGCTGCTTGTGTGGGACGACATAAAACGTCAGGAGAAAAATCACGAGACGACAACCGATGCCATGAACTCCGTCGCTCAAAGCCTCCCTGCATTATGGCGAGCGGAAAAGATTCAAGCAAAGGCAGCAAAGGTTGGATTCGATTGGCCGGACTTTTCAGGCGCTCTGTCCTCACTGCGCTCTGAAGTTCAGGAACTGGATGAGGCGATAGCCTCAGATAACAACGCAGCGGCAGATAAAGAATCTTATATAGAAGAAGAACTTGGTGATATACTTTTTTCTGCTGTCAATGTGGCGAGATTTTTTGGAATTGACCCCGAACATGCTCTATCATCTGCTACCCATAAATTTATTTCACGTTTTCACTGTATTGAGCAGATGGCAAAGAAAGCATGCAGAGAACTTTCCGACATGACCCTTGACGAGATGGAAGAACTCTACAAAATCGCGAAATTAGAGAAGTGAATTTACTTCTTTGATTATATAAATTGTTTTATTTAACTATATTAGGAGGAAAAACACGCATGAACAAGACAGATTTAATCAATGCCATCGCAGCAAAGTCAGATCTTTCAAAAAAGGACAGTGAAAAAGCTCTTACAGCAACAATCGAATCCATCTCTGAAGCTCTTAAAAGCGGAGATAAGGTTCAACTCGTCGGTTTCGGTATTTTTGATGTGAAGAAACGCGCTGCTCGCATTGGTCGCAACCCCAAAACAAAAGAGCCCATCAACATCCCGGCAACTAAAACACCTGTTTTCAAGGCAGGCAAGGCTCTTAAGGATGCTGTCGCAAAATAAAAGCCATTCATAGATACAGTTATCGGCGCGGGATTTTCCCGCGCCATAGTTGTAGTGTGTTAGTTTGAAGGAATTCAAACTGACGGAGGGAGGTCATGCTATATGCGTCTGGACAAATTTTTGAAGGTTTCACGGCTTATAAAGCGGCGCAGCGTTGCCAACGAGGCTTGTGATGGTCAGCGTGTCAGTGTCAATGGGAAAGTTGCCAAGGCTTCACTCTCTGTCAGGCCGGGTGATGTCATTGAGCTACGCTTCGGTGACAGGACATTTAAGGCAGAGGTGCAGAATATCAACGAACACGCAACCAAGAGCGATGCTCCGGCTATGTATCGCGAGATTTAGTTTGGGGTAGAAAAGACACCGACCTAGGTCGATGTCTTTCATTTGAGCATTGATTTTAGTTATGCAAACGCATCCACGTTCTGACCAATTCCGGTTGTTGCTGCCATCTGGCTGATGAGTTGATTGGCTGCATCTTCAAACTGGCTTTGAGCCATATCCATAACTTGAGTAGTAACTTGTGCCTCGAATGCTACCGCATCTGCTCCAACAGCACCCTCTGCTGCCTCCGGCGGTAATTGTGTTGTCTGAGCAGCCTCCTGTGCGCCCATTGCCTGTGTTGTAGGCATAACCGGTGCGGTATGTGTTACTCCTGAAATATTCATGGTGTACTCCATCCTTTCTTCGAGATAATGTGGAAAATCCTTCTTCCCTCTACTGGTACACGGTCACTCTACCACAAATTCAGAGAAAAATCAAGCACTTTCTCAACTTTTTTGCCACTTTTTTGCCGCTTTTTGCGAAAATTTGTGGTTTGCGTTACAAATTTCATTAAATCTCCGTAACTGTCGGCATTATCATGGGTTTGCGTTTGATTTTTTTGTACAGGTATTCAGACAGTTCGTTTCTTATTGATCTTTTTAGTGAGGTCCAATCTGATACGTTTTCACTTGCATAGCTTTCCACAATTTCTATTACTATGTTTTTGAGTTCTTGTATAAGTTCTTCTGATTCTTTTACATAGACAAATCCGCGGGTTATTATGTCCGGCTCAGAAATTAGGCTTCCGTCTTCGCTTGATACGTTTACAATTACTACAAGCATACCGTCTTGCGCAAGATGCTTTCTATCTCTCAGTACAACTGATGCAACATCACCTACTCCGGTTCCGTCAACCAAAACCTTACCTGAGGGCACTGGCGCACCTTTTTGAATTGATTTTGATGTGAGGTCAATTGCTTGACCAATATCTCCAACCATGATGTATTTTGACCTAACACCCATTTGCTCTGCCAGTTTTGCATGAGAGCGCAGATGCCTGTGCTCCCCATGTACGGGTATGAAGAACTTTGGTTTTGTCAGAGCTAAAATCATCTTTAGTTCTTCTTGGTAGGCATGCCCCGAAGCGTGAAGCTCCGAAACCTTATCGTAAATAACCTCTGCCCCTCTGCGGAAAAGTTCGTCAATGACTCTGCTAACTGTTTTTTCGTTGCCCGGTACAGCAGAAGCGGATATAATCACTCTGTCGCCCGATTTCACTTCGACCTGCTTGTGTCCCGAAAACGCCATACGATACAGAGCACTCATGGGTTCGCCTTGACTGCCTGTTGTTATTATTACTGTTTTCTCAGGCGGCAGATTATTAATTTTGCCCAGTTCCATCAATAATCCGTCCGGCACTTTTACACAACCGAGTTCTGTTGCCACTCCCAACGTGTTTTCCATGCTTCTCCCTGTGATTGCCACCCGTCTGCCGTATTTCGCCGCACAATCCAATACCTGCTGAACACGGTGGATGTTTGATGCAAATGTTGTGACAATGATTCTTTGTGTGCATCCTTGGAACAGCTCGTCAAACCGCTCCCCTATCTTACGCTCGGATGTCGAATAGCCGGTTTTTTCTACATTGGTTGAATCGGACAATAGCGCAAGTACACCTTTTTTTCCGAGTTCTCCCAACCTGACAAGGTCTATCATTTCCTCAGACACCGGTGTTGTGTCTATTTTGAAGTCGCCCGTGTGTATAATCGTTCCAACGGGCGTTTTTATCGAGAGCATTACCGTGTCGTGGATACTGTGGTTTGCGTGAATAAGCTCCACTTTGAAACACCCGAGCTTTATTATTTCCCCCGCTCTTCTAACTTCGAGAGTTGTAGTTTCCAGCAGATTATGTTCGCTGAGTTTAAGCTCTGCAAGCCCTGCTGTCAGGGGTGTTGCGTATATCGGCACATCCAGTTCACGCATTACGTAAGGGAGTGCGCCAATGTGATCCTCATGCCCGTGTGTCAGGACAATGCCTCTTATTCTTGTTTTCTTTTCCCTTAAATAAGTTATGTCGGGGATAACAACGTCTATTCCATACATATCATCATCAGGGAAACCTAGACCACAGTCTACGATTATTATGTCTGCACCATATTCGTACACCGTGAGGTTCTTGCCAATCTCGTTTAGACCGCCAAGTGGGATTATTTTCAGTTTTTCTGCCATTATTGATTCTTATTCTCCATTTTCTTTTAATTTCTATGTATTGAGGATCATAGATGAATCCTGGATTACATTTCCATGCGGCCTTCCAGTGCTCTCATGAGGGTTGCATCGTCCACGAATTCCAAGCTGCCGCCTACGGGGATTCCGTATGCAAGGCGTGTAACCTTTACTCCAAACGGATGCAATAAGCGAGAAATGTATCTGGCGGTCGTTTCTCCCTCTGTGTCGGGGTTCGTCGCCATTATTACCTCGTCTATGCCTCCGTCTGAGACACGGGCTATGAGTTCCTTTATTTTTATATCATCAGGTCCGATGTTGCCGATTGGTGATATTACTCCGTGAAGAACATGGTAGAGTCCGTCAAACTCGTGTGAGCGTTCTATTGCAAGCACTCCTTTTGGGTCAGGTACTACGCATACCACCTTTGTGTTGCGCCTTGTGTCCTTGCACACAGAGCATAGGTCGCCGTCAGTGAGATTAAGGCATACCGTGCAGCACTTAACGCCGCGCTTTGCTGCTTTTATTGTATCGGCAAATGATATGGCATCCTCGTCGGGGATGGCTATCATATAAAAGGCGAGCCGCTGTGCCGTTTTTCGTCCGATTCCCGGTAGCATTGCGAATTTGTCAATCAGGTTTTCCAGTGCTGATGGAAAAAAATCCATTATTTTCTCCTAAAGGCTTTGTAGTTTTGAAATGTGGGCTGCCCTGTCGGTTGTTCCAAAAATGTCTTCACCTGCGACTAAGACGTTTGCTCCGGCTTTCACGCATTTTTTTGCTGTTTCCAAATTGATGCCCCCGTCAACTTCGATTTCACATTTTAGGTTTCTGTTATCTATTATGTTTCTTAAACAGGCAACTTTTTCAAGCATATCACTTATGAACCCCTGCCCGCCGTAGCCCGGCTCGACAGTCATCACTAAAATTAAGTCTAGTGTGTCTATGTACGGCAGTATGGCATCTGCGGGCGTATTTGGCTTTATCGAAAGCCCCGCTTTTTTGCCAAAAGAGTGAAGGTCGGCTATTGCATTTTTTGTGTTTTCTTCTGTCTCCGCTTCACTGTGGAACGTGATTATGTCGCCGCCTGCTTTCGCAAATCTTTCGATGTAACGCGCAGGAGATTGTACCATGAGATGAACATCTAAAGTCATGTCAGTCACTTTGCGTACTGCCTGAAGCACAGGAAATCCAAATGAGATGTTTTCCACAAACATTCCGTCCATGACATCAAAATGCAGATAGTCCGCATTTTTTACACTTTCTATTTCGTCTTTAAGTCTTGTGAAATCTGCCGCCAATATCGACGGCGCAACTTTTGGCATTTATGTCTCCTGACTGATGCCGATGCCGGTCAGAGGTCATCGTCTGCGGAGTTCAGACAAAAAATAAAAATTTATTTTCATTTTCTGCAATTTCTTGTTATAATGCGTTATTATAACATATATCGGCTTTTTAAGCAAGTCATTGAATGGGAAGGAATAGTCATTATTATGGAAGAAATGCAAGCAATGGAGTATGTCCCCACGTTAACACTTGACCCTGACGGCGCAGAAAGCCCTGCCGCACCGGCAATCCCTGCGGCGACCGCACTTGAACCTGCTCCTGTGGAGGATGCCTCAGCAAAACTTGATATAGAGCAGCTCAACCCTGAGGAGCAAAAGCAAGTACGTGACTTTGCCGATAAAATTGATATCACCAGTACAAATGCTGTTCTCACCTATGGAGCTGCATCTCAGCGAAACATCGCCAATTTCTCCGAATCAACGCTAAAAAATGTCCGCACAAAGGATATGGGCGAAGTCGGTCAAATGCTCTCCGGTCTTGTTGTTGAGCTTCGTGGTTTCAGCGATACGGGTGAAGAAAAAAGAGGATTTCTGGGGATTAAGAGAAAGGTGCGCAACAAGATTGAGACTATGAAGGCTGAGTATGCCAAGGTTTCCTCAAATGTAGACAGAATCGCTGATATGCTCGAAAAGCACCAGGTAGTACTTTTGAAGGATGCAGCGATGCTCGATAAGATGTATGAGGTTAATCAAGTCTATTTCAAAGAGCTCACCATGTATATTCTTGCCGGAAAACTCAAACTTGAGGAGTGCACTAATACCGTATTGCCGGAACTTCGCAAAAAAGCCGCAGAAACCGGTCAGCCCGAAGATGCTCAGGCTGCAAATGATTATGCCAATATGATTAACCGTTTTGAAAAGAAACTGCACGACTTAGAGTTAACGCGCATGGTTTCTATTCAGATGGCTCCTCAGATTCGGCTTGTTCAGAACAACGACACACTAATGGTCGAAAAAATCCAAACCTCCATTGTAAACACTATCCCACTTTGGAAAAGCCAGATGGTGCTTGCGCTCGGAATGCAAAATGCACAAAAAGCTATGGAAGCGCAACGCGAGGTCACAAACATGACCAACGAGCTTCTCACCAAAAACGCCGAAGCACTCAAAATGGGTACTATTGAGATTGCAAAAGAGTCTGAGCGCGGTGTTGTTGATATTGAGACTTTAGTTACTACAAATCAGCACCTTATTGATACTTTGGAAGAGGTACGCAATATTCAATCCGAAGGCTCCCAGCGCCGCCGCACGGCAGAGGTCGAACTCGGACGTATTGAGGGGGAACTCAAAACAAAACTGCTGGAACTCCGCGATAATCCAAGTTAACAAGTCAGGTCTTGTTACGCTTTCACCTGTTATCAGGCGATGCATGGTAGCTGACATCCCAGACATAATCTACTCCAAAATTTCCAAAAGATACTTTAGTTCCGACATCTAACTTATATGGAGTATTGGGCGGTAATTTTTGACCGTCAACAAACGTTCCCGCTCTTGACGACAGGTCTATAATCTTGTAGCCCTCGCAATCACGCTCTATAACCGCATGTCTGCGGCTGACCGCTTTCGTTTTTTTATCAAACTCAAATGACGATTGCGGTCTTCTTACTGCCGCATCATAGCGCCCGATTGAAAATATATCTCCCTCTCTGATTGCCACACCTATGCGTTGCGGCAATTCGGCTTTTCCCATACACCTTAGACTCACCTTTTGAAGCACTATAGGTATACTCTCCGTTATTTCTGTAATCGTGGTTTGAGCTTGTTGCGGCTCCGCAGTAAAGTTTTCTGAAGGCTTCGGAAAATAATTCTCTTGCAGGGTAAAGTCGTCACTTATTTCCGGCGTAGGCTTAGGTTTTGATGATGATTTTTGCTCTTTTTTCTTTTTGCTTTTTGTTCCGAACAGCTTAAATCTTCCCTGTTCCTTTTTTACTCGGCCGACACTTGTGTCTTCCGCTTCTTCCGGCACAGAATCAAAGTCAATGAATTCCTTACTTGTCGATGTGTCAGATGCTCCGCTACGGTTGAGTGTGCGGTCTTCGTCGTTTGTAATTGCTCTTTTTTCGGCATCTGCCGCAAATATCTCCGCAGTAGGTACTTTCCTTTGTAAGCTGTGCTCTTTTAACATATCGAGAAATTCTCTCGGGCTTGAGTTTTCGAGAATCGAGCGAAGCATCTTGTTTTCGAGACCTGTGTCGGATACCGTTATTATTTTCGACAGGGCTACCGCCATACTGTTGAAGGAGTTTTTATCCGACAGGCACTCGACTGACGGAATATATACGTATACCACAGATTTTTTCTTTTTATCATAGTAAAGATAGTCGGTGCTCAATACAAATGAGTCCGGAGTTAAAAACCAGTCTCCGCAATCGAGCAGCGGCTCGAGCAAACTCTCCCACAGCTCAACATACTCATCTCCGCTGAGTTCGCCTTGGAAATACGTAAGTTTGCTCAAGTTTCCTACTTCATAGACTATCTCCATCTCTCCGTCTATGTTTTTATAAGTAAACGGAAGTATGAATTTCGGTGACTCTGCACCGATTGTATATAACGCATTTTTATCTACCTTGTTTTGTAAAATTTTCGCAATTAGATACGCTCCGCTCGCAAAATCGCTTTTGCTCTCAATCTTGTAATCAACCATGCTCATAATGTCGGTCCTCCCTTAAATTCGATTAGTGTTAAAAACTGCCAGCCCCGCTCAGTTTTCACCGGGGCACTTCCCTGCGAAAAACTCTTGGCTTCATAAAATTCTGCTGCTATCACGATTTCTCCTTTTGTGTTTATATATCCCCAGTATCCGTCTACTTTCACCGCCGCAAGATGACCTGAAAACGAAAGAGCTTCATCGAATTTGAAGTCTATTTTCACCTTGCCGTCTGTGTCAATGAATCCCCATTTGCCACCGCGCATTACTGCCGCATATCCTTCATCTGAAAATGGTCTCGCATCATCAAATAGTTCATCTGCTCGGTTTCCGTTTGTGTAAAGCTGCACAAACCCTGCATTTCGGACAAAAACGGCTCTCTGCCCAAAGCTTCTGCCCAGCTCATCTTTTATAATGCCCTCATATTCAGGCTCAATCAGCCAGTTTGTTCTCAGGTCTATAACTCCCCATCTCCCACCAATTTTTGCCGCTGCGTAATTGTCTGAGTACATACCTATGTATTCAAACGACTTTGCGCCTAGTTCCAAGTCATTTGATGCCCGCCGCCATCCATCGATTGTCAGAAGCGGTATTCTGGCTTCTGAAAAATTCTTGAAATCTGTTATGCCTGTCTCTGCCACCGCTATGCGGTTGCTGTTTGCATCGATTGCATATATTTCTCTGCCGTTTCTCACTACTGCGCTATTTTGATAAAATGTACTTATCTGGTCGTAAATATTTGGAATTATAAGCGTTCCATCGCTCCTTGCAATTCCCCATTTCCCTTCATTTTGAACGCTTGCTGTTCCGTAAAACATTGCTGTTATATAGTCGTATCTGAGCCGACTCAATTCATACGCATACCTTGACTTTTCGTAAAGCTCAATAATTTCGGGACTGCTTGTTCGCTCTATACCTTTTCGCAATACGGCAAGGGCCTCAGCGATTTTTGAAGTGTTCAGATGAAACTTGGCTGCCTCAATAAAAACTTCGGGGGCAGCGTTTCGCCTGTTCATTTGCTTTTCGAGCAGGGCTGTATATCGTCGTGTGAACCCCCTGTTTTCAATGAGTGCAAGGTACACTCGCTTTAATTCACTCTCTGCTTTCTCCGTGTGTACCGCCTCGAAAGCTGCGGCTTCTTCAAGAAGCGGCACTGCTCTTATGTATATGCCGTTATCCATCATTTGTGTTGCTTGATTTATCAGAATCAATTGCTTTTCCGCAGGTGATTTGGCGTTTATTGCTACAATCCACGCCAGCGCCAACACTGCTGCGCAGGAAATGACTATTGTTATAAATATCTTTTTGTTCATTGTTCTTGTTTCCTTTAGGTAAGCAGATTATCGGCGGAGCAAATTTCTCATCATCTGCGGCGTTTGAAGTTGCTATGTAAATACTGCTATTGCTATTCCGACAAATAGGAAGGGAGCCAGCGGAATTTTGTCTTTTTTTGTGATTTTTTTAAGTACTACCAATGTGAAGCCTACGAGTGCAGCGAGAATTGTCCCGTAGAAAATTGCGGGTATTGTCTTTGATAACCCCAGATATAGCCCTGCTGCTGCCATGAATTTGACATCGCCTCCGCCTAAGCCCTTCTTGCTGATAAAGTATACAACTATAAAAACACCGCCTCCGACTAAAATCCCGAACATTGAGTCTGTCAGAGCCTCAACACCTGCCGGGATGTCATGTATAAACATCAGCAAAATGAGCAGTATCCACACAGCAAACATACCCAGAATAAGTCCGTTTGGAATACGTTTTTGCGATATATCAAAAAGAGTTGCAATGTAGCCAAACACTATAACCATAGCAAACCTGACAAACGTATATGTCGAAAGTTCGCGAGCTCGAAGTGCAAGCAAGATTATCAGTATTGCCGCGAGTATGATAGCGTGTGCCACTAATTTTAAGTCTTTTCTCATTATCCTCTGTACCCCTCTCCGCTGCCGCCGAGCCATGCTTTTGTCACCGCTGTTTGCGTAATTCTGAGTGTTGGTGTAAATGGAATCCGAAGCGCGCCAAAAGTGTATTGAACTTCATAGTGCACTGTGAGTTTTATGTTTTCGTTTCTGTCGATTATGACACTGTCTGTCAGGTCAAAGCTTACTACCCTCACACTTTCAAGATATTCTTCACCTGTTTTATCACCGAGTGAAAGAAATCTCATAACCATTGGGCGTATTATCTCAGCCGATAAAGTATTTCGCAGTTCGTTTATGCCATAATTTGCGAGACTCTGCACCACGTGGCGTGGGTCTCCCGCTGCCTGTGCTGCGGCATCCAGCGCACGGGTGCCGGAATTTGCATCAAATCCGCTGCTGCCCGGAAATGCATTTATACCGCTGAGCACCGCATCAATCATTTCCGCTCCTTCGCTTGCTTTTGAGTCAAGCATTATAAGCTCGTCTGCAACACCTGTTATTTTGAGTACATAGCTGTACATGGATATTGCGTTTGCTGTTTGTGTCAGTGCATTGTGTACACGTGCCTGCATTGTCACAATGTTTACCAGACTGAGTATTGAAATAACCAGCAATGTAAATGGGATGAATGTGCCGACCGTCTCGACGACAATGTGACCTTGTTCGTTTTTGAGCATATTTTCACCTTTCTAAGTAGCGAATAGTGTGCAGTTTTCAAAGTTTTCCGATTATCGCGCCGACAAGGCGGCAGACACTAGAAAACCTGTGTAAACTGCCTATTATCTGCGAAGACTAATAGCCTCTGAAATCTGTGACTGATACCGGAGTTCGTGTAGGCATACCTATTGCTCTTGTATCGGAGAAATCTTGTGCAAATATCATGGATAGAAACAGCATACGCATATCGACTGAAGTTGTCAGGCTAAAATCGGTCTTCATTTCTTCGAGTTTAAACCTGCCCTCTCGCATCAGTGCCTCTGACATTCTATTTTCATTGCTATTGATGTTGTTTTTGTAGTTTACAACGTTCCACTCTATCAAGTTGCCCACACGTTTTATAAGCTCGTCCCCTGCGCTCGGATTAAATACTGCTTTTGCTATAAAGAAAAACGCCATATAGTTTAAGTATGACAGTCCGTTGTCATTATCATCGCTCTCATTATTAAATGTGCCTGCCGCTAAGCTTTTCAGAGCATTTGCCACTCCACTCGGCCGGACAAACCACTCCCCGTTTCGTACGCTTTTTTGTAGCGGCACTCTGTATCCTGCCCTGAGCCTTGATACATCTATTGCTGACTCAGCAGCCACAAATGCAGCCCTTGCAAGCTCTCCAAGCAATAACCCAAGCGGTGGCTTAAACGAAAATGCGGCCCTGATATTATTCACAAGTGTGGTGATTTCGCTTACGCTAAAAACCGTTATATAGTTACATATCAGCCTAACTGTGAATATTAGCCTTGTTATTGCGCTCAGATTTGCAGAAGCCTTTTCACTTCCATTGTAGAGATACTCAAGTTCAGATTGAAAAAAATAGTTTACACGCGGACTGAGCGGGATTGCTGCTATCGTCACAGGGAGCTCTGCGGTGTTTAGTTCATCTATGCTTTTACCGTTAATTTCCGGTCTGCCTGTTGTATAGTTAGAAAACATTCCCATGCTGTACGTGAGCAGCAGCAGATAGTCTCCCGCTCTTGCAATGCTTCCTGCTGGGTCTGAAATTATGTTTGTCACAGGAGCATTTACTGTTTGCTTAATTAAGCCGTTAAAGTCTCCCATACTCTCTGCGTTTTCCGATGAAGCTCCGGCGGAGTTGATGTGTTTTGCTCCGAGCGGGTCGTTTTTCAGTCCTGCATAGGCTGAGTCTACCAGTTCTTTCAGCTCACTTATCATATTTCTTTGCCTTTCTTCGCTATCAGCTCCGCTTGCTTCCGATTGACCGTCAAATAATCTCGTCAGCGGTACGTCAGGCTGATTTAAGAATTCTTCGAGTTCTTTGAAAAACTCTTGATTGTCGCCGGGGTGATCGCCGAATTTCAAAAATCCCTCCGGCATTTTGTATGAGACATCGGCATCTTGTGAGTAACCTCCCAATGTCAATATTGTGTGACTATTGCTCTCCGAGAGCATTAGCCTCGAGACTGAAGTTGCATTTGCAAGTTCCTGGCGTGTCACGCTCGGACCTGATGGATTTCTTCTGCTTCTATACATGACTTCATCCAGATAAGGCTTTAAAATTTCGTCAAGATAGTAATAACCACCATCTTTGAATATATTTGCCATCGCTTCTATACTGTCCCATTTAAGAATATCTCTGTATCTTTCTATCATAGACTTGGCAGGAGAACCTGTTTTTTCTGTTAGCGCATCTTTGAGTTCCTCATTTATTTCGCCGCTATTAATTCTGCTTTCGAGTGAATCTATCATTTCTGATAAGTGCGCTTTTAATCCGTCAACTTCCGCAGCGATTGCTACGACTCTGTGGAATTCGGGCTTAAATCTGTCTACATTTACTATTGCATTTGCAATTGTTCTGTCTAAACCTTGCGGGTTTCCACTGCTCCCTTGGAATCTGCCGCCTACAGTGCGTGTCACGATGTCTGCTAAGATTTCATTGTGAATTGCCTCAAAATCTATATCTTCTTCGGCTTCGGCTTCGGCTTCACCTTCATCTTCTTCATCATCTTCATCGGAATTTTGCGCCTCAAGCCAGGCAGAAAAGTTTTCGCTCAGAGCTGCAAACAGTGCCCTAATTAAGTTGAGTGATGACGATACTGTACCTACAGAAATACCTACAACGCCTCCGTTGACTTGGTCGCATCTGTCTGCAACTTCGATAGCATCATACAGCTCTTTGTATTTTTCGAGTATTCTTGCTATTTCTTCTTCTACTTCAAGTTTATCGTTTATAACTCCGACATCGCTCGCAAAAGTGCTCATGCCGATAAGTTCCAGAAATTCTTTAACTATTATTACAGGTCCTCTGAATTTCATGTATTCTTCTATTTGCCTACGGAGCACATCCGGATTTCGCAGGTTTTTCCCCTCGGGAAAGTATGGTTCCTCCGTGGAAATATCACTACCGTAAAATAACTGAAATGTTCCGAGTCCTCTGTCGGTTTGAGGCTCACCAAATACCGATACACTTATATATTCGTCAAGTAGTTTTCCTAAAATCGGGTCGTCTTGTGCTATGCCGAATATCGCATAGAGGTCGTGCAGGAGTGAATTATATTGCGACAATACTGTGTTTGCTGCAAGCTGGTTTGCATCTTGAATAATGCTTCTGGCTGTGTGCAATCTTGCAAGATCCACCGCCGTTCCGCTTATGAGCATCGCCGGGATGAGCAGCAGCGTAACAAATACCGTCACGGCACCTTTTGTATCTTTTAGGAATTTTTTCATATAGACCTCGTATTTTTTAACTATTCCAGCCCAGAAGGGATGTGACTTTTGCGCCAAATGATGATATCGCATCCGTTATATCTTGAAGCTCGTATTTTTCTATAATAAATGTTGCAAAATCTGATGCAATGTCCATGTTTCTGATAAACTCACTCGCATTTTGTGCTACTGCGCTTGACGTTGCTCTTATCGTTATTGTCCTCGGAAATCCTATAAGACTAAGGTCAACAGGCATCGGATATTCTCTCGTTGCCTCAACGACCACTTCTCTATATAAAATCTTGTTTTCTACATATGCACTTACGCTGAGCTGACCTTCTTTTGAGCTGATGCTGCGACTTTCAACTTCTCTTGTAATATTCTCTGCTCTGTCTGCTATATCAGCACTGTAAAACAGGTCTGCGTAGACATTTCTCAGCCTTGATTTGTCTGTTTCCCATGTAAGGGATAAAGTGTCGTCATCAAATACCAGCCATGTGTCGCTTTTTTCTGTCGCCAGAGCTATCGCTGTAAATTGTGTTGCTCTTTGCAGAACCGCCTGTGCCGGCAAAAATATTGAGAGCAACACAAGTGCAGCGAAAATCATTATCATAATCGGAAAAAGGATAGTCGCTTCTACCACTGCATCTCCATTTGTATTTTTTAGCATTTTGCGCATATCCTTCTCCTTTTACTCTAGGCTTGCTCTATGCGATTTGTCCGGCGTTTCCTGTTATATCATCCCAGAGTTCTGAAAGCCAGCCCCCTAAGAATCCCCATATCAACACTATGGCAAGAACTGCCACCAGGATTAACAGTATTGCTACTACCACACCTGATAACCCACGTTCATCTTTAATAAATGCTTTTGCGTTTAAAGTTATTGCGGTATGTAGTTTTTGGGGAATTTGTTTTATGTATTTCCACATAGATTTGCCTCCTTTCCATGCAGTTTTTTAGATGCCCGTGAAGTTCATTGCCACGGGTACCATTAGCATTACCAGAATTGCCAAAAACAGCAGCATCGTTGGTATCATCAGTTTTGAGTTTGCTTTTTCGGCATCGCGCTTTGCGCCATGTCTGCGCTCTTGCCATGCTTCGCGTGCCATATCTTTGAGCAGTTTTCCTATTTGTGCGTTGCCTTTTGACAAGTTTTGCATAATCGCTGAGGCGAGTTTTGCACTTTCTTTTGTGTTGCAGCGGTTTATGAAGTTGCTGTACGCCGCTTCGGGACTCACGAGGTTATCCAGCTCTTGCGATGTTTTTCTCATTTCCTGATATATCTCTGTTTCACCACTGTAAGATGTTTCTTTCCAAGCTCTATCCATTATCATGCCGGATGTAACTAAAAGTGCAAGTTTTGAGACTACATTCGGAAACTCCCTGCTGATAGATCTTTGCCGCTTTCGCACCATATCCCCAAGCTCGTCATACATAGCATATACCAACACTAAAATCAGTATCGTCCCTATACCTATGACTGCAACTCCGATTGACCGATTGTCGCTTCCAAAGAGCATTACTCCCAAAGTTAATGTGCCGGCTACGCCGAGAATCGGGTATGAAAGTAGTTTTGCCAAGAGTTGTTTGGTCTTAATTGGTGCATTCTTTTTACCGTATAATTCAAAACATTTTGACATAATCGCCTTGTGTATTGAGCCTTTGGCTATTGCCTGAACCTCGCGCAAAAGAACATACCCCGGCATCACAAGAGGGTTAAGGCTTCTTTTGCTGCCTTGCTGCAAGGCTTTGACTTCTCTTTCCAGTTTCAGCAGTTTCCTTTTTGGGTCTCGAAATACGAGAAATTTCAGAATCACAAAGGTTACTGCTTCATGTTTTTTTAGTTTTTCTCGTACCCATTTGTCCTTTTCTTTTAATTTTATCCCGGCAATGATTTTATCGAGGTATTTTGCGTGAACTGCAAATGCTATATCATCATGTGTTACTCTGCCCAAGAGTATGAGCCATGCCACTATTAAAAGTGTTGCCGGGATTAGGATAATTATTGCCATTTGTTCTCCCCCAAAACGGTTTATTATAACTTTACGTTGCTAAACTTACGCGCCAAAGCGAAACTTATTATGAATACTATAAGCCCTCCGGTGGACACAATACGTCCTGCACCTGTCGTGTAAATGACATCCATGAATCCGGCACCTGCGTAACCTATTACACCCAATATAACGAGCGGCATAAAAAGCATTATGTTTACCTCAGATTTTGCCGCTGTCATCATCGTCTCTATTTCCATCTCTATCTCCATTTTGTCGGCGATTATCTGCTGTGTATCTCTCACTATCTCGTCCGCTCTGTTTGATTTACCCTCTATTGCTCTGTAAATCGATGCAAAACTTGCTATATCCTCAAGTCCGCTGCGCCTCGCAAAATCTGAAAATGCTTCAGATAGAGGCACCGCATTGTTGAATTTCCCGATTATTATGTCGAGTTCTGTAATAATATCGCTGTCTGCCGGATATATAAGAATCAGGTCTTCTCTGGCGCTTTGCAGTGAGCGCAGTATCGGGCTGCCTGCTCTCATGGCTACCGACATTGCCTCAAGCAGGTCAAAAAACTGTACCCGCAGTTTAAGCAGTCTGCTTTTTGATGCTCTGTGCGCTGAGAGAAATACATTTATCAGTCCAAACGCTACACCTGCACCTACCGCAAGCATCGTCAGTCTGTAGAAAATGAATATCACGAGAAAACCAATCACCAAACCCATTGCGAATGCTATGATGTGCTCTCCCAGGACAGCTTGGCTCTTTGTGTAGTCAGGTTGTTTTATTGCAGTTTCCATTTTGCATCTCCTTTGGTTACTAATGTGGGGCTAGTAGGTCATATGCGGTGCTATATCGTAATATTCGCACCTGCGATTTTTAGCTTGAATGTATTAGTCATAGGGTTCTGTGTTCGAGTCAATTCTCCGAATACCTTACTTTTCGTACTTTCCGCTGACTCCTTAAACTCATATAACACGTTTAAATTTATCTGCCCGGTTTTTGCATCATAGCCCAGGACTTCTACTATTTCCATAGTTTTACGGCTTTTGTCTCGTAATCTTGAAAGATGTATAATAACATCCACTGCCGATGCGATTTGCTGTCTTATCGCCTCAAGCGGTAGTCCTGCTGCTCCCTGCAACACCATGGTTTCCAGTCTGCTCAGCATATCTTTTGCCCCATTTGCATGCCCTGTGGAAAGAGATCCGTCATGCCCTGTGTTCATCGCTTGAAGCATATCTAAAGCCTCTGCACCTCTGACCTCTCCGACCACTATGCGCTCAGGTCTCATGCGAAGTGCTGATTTTATCAAGTCTCTAATTGATATTTCTCCCTTTCCGTCTGCACCTGCATTTCTGGTTTCCAGCTTTACAAGATTGTCTACGTTTTTTATCTGAAGCTCTGCTGAATCTTCAATTGTTATAACACGCTCGTCTGCGGGGATAAAATTTGAAAGCGCATTAAGAAATGTTGTTTTTCCGCTTCCCGTCCCACCACTGACAAATATGTTATATTTTGATGTGACCAGAAGTTTCAGAACCTCGGCTACTTCCTCCGATATCGAACCATACTCTATGAGTTTTTCCACTGTCATGGCTTCCTTCGGAAAACGGCGCATTGTCACGATTGGTCCGTTGAGTGCTATGGGCTGCATAACCACATTTATGCGTGAACCGTCTTCTAAGCGGAAATCTACTATCGGCTGGCTTTCATTTACCGCTCTTCCTGCTCTTGAAACAAATTTCGTTATTATTATTTCGAGCTCACGCCTACTTTCAAATTGAATATCCTTTTTATATAGTTTGCCTGCCTTTTCGACAAAAATATCTTTGTGCCCGTTTATCATAATTTCAGTCACATCGGGGTCGGTAATTATCGAGCCCAGAACACCCAGTCCCCGAATTGAATCAAATACAGCCTTGACTATTGAAGTCTTCTCTTTGAAATTTAGGCTCAATATCTCTGCATAGTCATCTGAAAGTTTTCCGTGAGCGTTATCTATTTTTTCGGTTAACGTCTGCGCTATAACTCCTTGCAGCTCCCCATCTCCGAGATTTGTCAGGTCTGCATGACTTTGCATTTCGAGTTTGAGCCGGCTTGTTATTTCGCCCATTGCTTGTTCAGTCATATATTGCTCCGCGTGAAGTGTTGTGCCAGTTCTTTGTATACCAGGGACTCCGAGAGAGTTGCCGCCATAGGTAAGGAATGCACGGATTGTACAGTTTCTCCATCTAGTACAGCTCCTTTGTTTGCTACTAAATCTGTTTTCTCACGAATACTGTCAAAGATGCTGTTTTGGGAAATAAACTGTGATAGTTTTGTCTTTGCTGTCTCTGTTCTGTCTGAGACCAGCAGCACCTTTCCCGCCATCGCAAATACTTTTTTCGTGCGTTCATCGCATGGCAGAGATATATCTATAAACAACTCATCTGTCAGAGCCCCGCAGCTTAGTATCAGTTCCTCTATATTTTCTGCTGAAAGGATATTTACATCGTCGTAGTTTCCAGGCTTGCTCAGATAGGTTATGCCGTTTTCTTCTGTGCTTATGCCTGAAATCAGCATTTTCACATCACCTTCGTTACTTTCGAGCATTTCAAAAACTGAACTGATGCTTTTTCTTCCCTCGTCAAAGTAAATCGGAATGCTTGAAAATGTTTCGAGATTTAAGTAAAACACGCGTTTTCCGTTTTGTACTGCTGCTACAGCGGCGGCAAGTGCTACTGTCGTCTTTCCGACCCCTCCCGCAGGTGACCAAACCGCTGTGATACCGGCCGCTTTTCCCTGCCCTCCGATTATTGCCTTTTTTGACACTTTTGAATATGTTTCCAAAATGTCAGCTACTATTTCTGATATTCTCCCATACTTTTCAATCTTGGTGAATTCTCCCGATGCTTCGTCTGACGGTGTTTCTGAGCGCATTATTAGCGGCAGTGTGGCTTTTATTTCTTCAATGTATTTTACAAACATCTGATCAATAAGGACTATTTCTACTTTTTCAAGTAATATCGTCTCTTCCAACACATCAGGATTGCTACAGACAAAAACTTCCAGCGTGTCACTATGGTTTTTTGATATTTGCTCTGAGAGCTTCATTGTGTATCTTGCATCATCTGATGCAATTAGCATTTTTACTTTCATTTTCTTACCTCACTTCATCCCTTTTTCCTCTTCGGAGTTTGTATAGTACACGAAGAATTGCATCAAGTCAACAACATTTTGTCAATATTTTGCCTCAGTTTTTCTACATTTTGTGTGTAATTTTCTACATATTTTTCACACTTTTGGGCTCGTTATTCAAGATTTTAAAACCGCCGTTCACCATTTTCACATGATTTTTACAACTAAAAATTTTTGCAAAAAAACTCCCCCCTGAGGGGGGGAGGATGACACTGGTGTGGTCAGAGAACTGGCAAGCACATCTATTCCTCTAAAAATCCGGCTTCTTTGATTTTTATTACCGCTTCGATACTGTTTGATACTGTCAGTTTTTGGTATATCAGCTTTGTGTGGGATTTGACACCGCTCGGCTTAAGCCCCATTATTTGTGCTATATCGTTTCTGCTGTGCCCTGCACACATAAGGCGCATAACTTCTTTTTGCTT
>WQTE01000036.1 GCA_009786445.1 Oscillospiraceae bacterium
CAACATGACTGGCTTCGAGGAATCGAAGGCTCGGAAAAGACTGTTATAAATGCTTTTAAGCTATGCAGAGACAGAGGTTATGCCACAAACACTGAACTATGTCTGCATCAGTACAACAAGCACACTTTGCGTGAAAGCGTTAATCTCCTAGCCTCGCTCGGTGTCGGCTCTGTTAAAACCAATCCCGCTTCCATGTCGGGTGCATGGATTGAAAATGCAGGTGATGCCAATCTCACTATACAGGAACTGTATGAAGTCTATCTTGACTACATTCCTCACTATTTTGAGGATGGCGCACCGATGAATATTCAACTCGGCGGATTTTTCTATGGGCGCAAGGGCGAGATGAAATACATGCTGCCTTCCGTAAAATGTGATGGAGCGGAAAAAGCAGGGCGGCAAGTTATCTGTGGTCACGCAAGAAAAGTAATGTATATCTCAGCCGAGGGACGTATATTACCATGCATGTCGCTCTCAGGGCTTGATGTGCAAAAAGACTACCCGCTTGTAACAGAGATTGGTCTTGTGAAGTGCCTTACAAATTCAACATATATGCGGCTCATCGGCTCGACTGTGGATGACTTTTTGGAAAACTGCACTGAGTGTGCAGAGTGTGAGTTTAAGTATCAGTGCTGCACCGGTTGCCGCGCTTCTGCGATGGATAGCGGCGGCGATTTGATGGGACCTGACCGCGCATGTTGCGAGTTTTTCAAAGGAGGTATTATTTCTCGCATCATAGAAGCTGCAAAAGGTGCAGAGTGTGTAAATTATCAAATTTCTGAGTAATGTGCGTTTTATGTATGCAAACTATCTTTTATGCGCCGCAAATTCAAGCTCATCAGAGGATACAAGAGAATTTTTCAGAAACTTTCTTGCACGATGCAAAATAAACCCAACGTTGGACTCACTCAGTCCCAGCATTTCCGCAATTTGGGTGTTAGGCACTCCGCCGAAATATTTTAGTAAAACAATGTTTTTTTGCCTATCGTCCAGTTTTCTGATAGCCGAATACAATTTCATATATTCTTCACGATGCAAAAGCCGCTGCTCCGGATCGAATTGACCAATCAGCTCATGAATATCATCAATGGATATAACAACTTTCCGTCTGCGGAAATACGTGCGTATCTCGTTGAGTGCGATGGTGAATATCCATGTCGAAAGAGCCGCCTTTTCAGGGTCGTAAGTCCCGAGCTTAGCGACAATCTTCACAAATACGTCTGATGCTATGTCTTCGGCATCGTGAATGTTCCCCACGCGCAGCAAGGTAAAACTGTATACTTTGTCATAAAACGAGTCAAATATTTCCCCCGGGTCTAAGTTTATCATACTACCGACCATTTCTTTCGATTTTTCATTGCAATTGTGGCCTTCGCAATGGATTGGCAACAGTATATAACAGTTACAAATATTCAAAAGTCCCCAAGGTAGTATGATTTAAAATTTTTATGCTTGCTTCTAATGAAGTCACTATTACTGCGTATATATATATCGGCACTTTACTATGCCCTACCGGAGGCTACCGATAGACATGATTAATTAAATGATAACTATACCACCATGGGTACTATACTGATAATTGCCGTTAGTATAGTATTGTCGCTGAGTGTGTCGAAAGGAACTCAGGCAATATGACAGATGACGGTATTTTTATTAAAACATTATTTCGCAAACATGCAGCACTCAACATACTTGCCTTACTGACATCAACGGTTGGACCTATTGTCACCACAATAATAGCGGGGATACATTTCGGCAGTTATGGGCTTGCGATTATAGCTATTTGCTCACCTCTGTTTCTGACTGCTTCGTTTTTTGGTTTTATTATTTCCGGCGGTGGTCAAATTGTCTGCTCCGGGTTTATAGCTAAAGATGATGCAGACAATGTAAAAACAGTCTATAGTGCAGCGGCACTTCTCACGCTTATCGCAGCAACTACCATATGTGTGCTGAGCCTTATCTTTAAGGTTCCCTTGCTGACACTTCTTGCCGGGGAGATAAGTCCCGAGTTGTCTGCGTATTACTACTTCTTTGTTATTAACGCTTTTATTACTATGTTTATCTGTATCCCGCTGTTTTTCTCACGGGCGGTTGGGCGCACCTATATTGGGTTTGTTTTAACAGCAATCATGGCACTTGTTTCTATTGCAGCAAGCCTTTTGCTTGTAGAGTTTATGGGTATTGAGGCAATCGCTCTCGGTCAGGCTATCGGTGCTTTTGCCGGATTTTTAGTTTCGATGTTCATGCTCCGCAAGTACCTAACCTTTACCCTGCCGCGGAAGCTTTTTATCAGACCTATTTTTACATCCGGCAGTCCGCTCGGGCTTACGCGTCTTTATAACCTGTTTGCAGCCTTGACACTTAACACTTTATTTTTGCGCACAGGCGGAAGCGAGGCTCTTGCTGTTTTTAGTGTCATTTCCTCAGTACACCGATTTAACACGGCAGGTATAGACGGTATTTCGTCCACCATAGTGCCTATTGTTGGTGTGTTTCACCAGGAACAGGATATAACCAGTGTGCATCAGACCATGCGGCTGGCTTTCCGCTACAGCAATGCCCTTATGTTAACAGTTGGGATTTTACTGATTTTTTTCAGTGCGCAAACGGCGGCTCTCTTTGGACTTTCAGACTATGCGGCGTTTACAGCGGCTGTACCGTTTTATGTGGTATATGTAATATTGCTCACAAATACAACTATTTTCACTTCTTATTACAATGCATCTAAAAAACTGGGCATCGCCAATGCCATACCTTTTTTGCAGGAATTTGCTTTTCTTTGCTTAGGTGCATATGTTTTTGCAGCAGTTCTCGGCATAGATGGTCTTTGGGTTGCCTTTCCCTTATCCGGAGCAGCTACGTTGTTGATGCTGTTTGTTCTGCTAATGATCATAAAGCTCAGGGATCGGGATTTATCCGTACCTCTGCTCCAAAGTCTCAAGTCCCAAAAAGAGGGTCGCTATGTATCTTTTTCTGTAGAGAGTGACCTCAGTAAAGCGGCAGAGGCTGCGGAAAAAATATCCGTTTTCTGCGAGGAAAACGAGTTGCCGCCTAAGCAGACGATGCTCATATCCATGTCCATTGAGGAAATAATTACTCTCATAATCAAAAGTAGCAAAAACAAACATTTTTCCGTTTCGGTCAGGTTATTTTTGCTCAGCGACAAGGTTGTTATGCGCATACGTAATGCAGGCGAAAAATTTGATGTTGTGGAGTACTACAAGTCACATATAGCCGACGACATCGAAAAAAGCATGGATGTCATCGGCATGAAATATATTGTGCAGGCGGCAAGCTCAATCTACTATCGGCAAACTTTTGGTGTCAACAGCCTGGTTGTTACGATTTAAAGGAGAGTCTAATGCATACGATGATTGTCGGCAATAGAGACGGCGCAAAACTTAAGCTACAGGTGCTTGACGGAGCAAGTGCATTGCCCGGTTTTCTCTCCTGTATGCTCAGTGTTTATAAGCGAAAAGATAATTATGCTGCCCGCAATATGATGGATGAGGAGTGGCTAATGTGTCAGGCAGATGCCGGTAACCTGCTTGTCTTTTCTTTCGTAAGGGAAAATGGTGACTGTGCCGTCTCTATGGCGGCTCTCAAAAGTGCGAAATTTGATGGTTTGATAGATCTATCCTCCTTGGTTGTGAATCCCAAGTATAGAGGCTTTCGATTGGGGGATTTAATGACCGGGTATATTATACAGCAGTGTGAGGAGGCCGGCTTTGATTTAATTTATTCACCCATTGTGACACACCATGCACAGACCAGCACAATGTATGAGCGGCATGGTTTTACTCCAACGGGTTTTCTTTTCGGGGATTGCGATGCCGCAAAGCATATGGCAGAGTTAAAGCTGAACTCACAAAAACTCTCACTTGCGATATACATAAGAAACAGCGGAGAAAAGCGGAATGTCAACATATTTATCCCCGAAAACCTTACATCTTTAGCACAGGATATATATATGCCATTGAACGTTTCACTCTTTATTGACTACCGTGAAAGAATTCCTTCTATGGAGTGCGCCTTAGAACATGAGCAGGACGAATATCATAAGTCCTTGTTTGTGTACCTATGGAGATGCGGAAATGATTTACACCAGAGAATAAATGAACTTGAAGCACAGCACACGGGTGAACTCCAGACTTATCATATATATTTGAATATTAAAGATTTCCATGCCGTTAATGGCTATAAGGTACTCTCAACACTGGGTTATAAGTTTTGCGGATTTAAGCCTTTGTGTGGAAACGGCGAATTTATGGTCATGTGTAAAATGTGTGAAATCTTTGTTGACCATACTGAGCTACAGATGTCTGATGCACTCACTAAATTGTTTGAAAGGGTGAATAGTTATTAAAACGACTATACGTAAAAAAATATCTTCACTGATTCTCAAAGTAGCTATAGGTATGGTGATTATCGCAGTGTCAATAACTATGGTGTCTTTGCTTGTGCTACGCACGAACACTATTGACATTGGAGTGCAGTTGGGTGACAGCGCAGCAAATGACAGCCGCCAAGCACTGGAGCAGGCAGCCACAGAGCAGCTTATAAGCATGACATACAGCCTTGCATCTATGAGCGATGCGGAGCTTATGCTGGTGCAAAATTCTGTGCAGATGATTGCGTTTAAGGCAAGTGAAATTGTTCAAAATCCGGAGCGGTACACGCCACGCCCCGTGGCGTTGCCCGATTCAGTCAATGCAGGAGTCATGACTCCGCAATTGCTTTTTGCGGAGGGTCTTAACTTTGACGACATAGCCCCTGATGCTGCACTTATGGGCAATATCCAACATTTATTGATGAATATCATTTTAAACAATGTTGACGCCACCGCCGCCTATGTGGGCACAGAGCAGGGCTTTTTTATTGAAGTGAGTGAAGACTCGCATCTTGCGCCCTCACATTTTGACCCCCGTGAGCGGCCGTGGTACCGCTCAGCAGTTTTAAGTCGAGATATAACTTGGTCGGATGTTTTTATTGATGCCAGCTCCGGTTCGCCCGGGATTGCCAGTGCCATGCCATTTTTTGACCGTAGCGGTAATGTCGCAGGGGTTGCAGGAGTTGGCACACTCCTTGACGACCTTACCGAGATTGTTATTGGTACAAGATTGGGCGAGAGCGGCCACAATTTTATTCTCAATGAAATGGGGCAAATAATTATCGCCGAGGGGATTTCTGAAGACGAACACGGCAATATACTCCGTGAGGATTTACTCCATCAAGAAAATGCAGAGCTTGCGATGGTCGCCCGTAGAATGGTAGACGGTGAATCGGGGATTGAGCGCATTGTTATGTATGAGAGCGAAGTTTTTATCGCCTTTTCACCTTTGGAAACTTTACCTTGGAGCCTTGCAGTTGTGATTGAAGTTGAAGAAGTAATTGCCCCTGCCTTGGAAAGCCAAGGGCGCATTATTGATATGACAGATGATGCCTTAACAGAAATTAATATCGTCATAACTGTGGTTAGCATTATATTTGTGGCGATACTGTTCGGCATCATACCGATTATAAGTTATTGGTCGCGTAGGTTTTCTCTTAGGCTTACAAATCCCATAACTGAACTTCAAGAAGGTGTACACGACATAGCCGACGGCAATCTGGACTACCCTATCGCCGAGCTTGATATATATACCGGGGATGAAATTGAAGACCTCGGCCTGTCTGTGTGTAAAATGACGAGTTCGCTCAAGGAGTATATAGACAATTTACAAAAAGTCACAGCAGAGAGAGAGCGCATCGGCGCAGAGCTGGATGTCGCCACGAACATACAGGCGAGTATGCTGCCGAGCATCTTCCCTCCTTTCCCTGATAGGAAGGAATTTGACATATATGCGACCATGATTCCCGCAAAGGAAGTTGGCGGTGATTTCTATGACTTTTTCTTAGTCGGCGAAGATAAACTCGCCGTTGTAATGGCTGATGTTTCCGGAAAGGGTGTGCCTGCCGCATTATTTATGGTCATCGCAAAAACGCTCATTAAAAATAATGCGCAAAACGGCTTGCCGCCGAAAGACGTGCTGGAAACTGTAAACGATATACTTTGCGAAAATAACGATGCTGCAATGTTTGTAACAGTGTTTATAGCTGTTTTGGATATACCGACAGGGAAACTCACCTATGCAAATGCAGGGCATAATCCACCATTGCTCAAAAGGGCGGGTGGGGATTATGAGTGGCTGCCTACTAAGCGCGGTTTTGTAATTGCAGGCATGGAAGGCATGAAGTATAAACAGGAGGAAATTGAGCTCAGTGAGGGCGATGAGCTCTATCTATACACCGATGGAGTCACCGAAGCAATGAATCCGGCTAAAGAGCTGTTTTCCGACCCATATTTGCTCGAAGTGGCAAATAAATACAAAGATGAAAATTTAAAAGAATTTTTGGGGAATATTAAAAAGGAGATAGATATTTTCGCAGATGGCGCAGAACAGGCAGACGACATTACAATGCTGGTACTGGAAATCAAAAAAAAAGAGAAGGTGGGCTAATTAACATGAAAGAATTAATTACTGAAGCAAAGACCGAAAATTTAGATGCAGTGCTGGAGTTTGTGGAAACTGAACTCGATGCTGCCGAGCTAAACAAGAAGTTACAAACACATATTCTCGTAGCCGTTGAAGAAGTTTTTGTCAATATCGCCCAATATGCCTACAACTCTGAAGTTGGCGGAACCACTATCCGCCTTGCTGTCGGAGATGAGGTAGTTATTGAGTTTGAGGACAGTGGTAAGCCTTACAACCCACTCGAAAGCGAAGACCCCGATACAACACTTTCCGCCCACGAGCGTAAGGTCGGTGGTTTGGGGGTCTTTATGGTGAAGCAGATTATGGATGCAGTTGAGTATCGCAACGCATCCGGAAAAAATATTTTGACGATAAAAAAGAATCAAGTCTAAGTGAGGAGTATAAAAATGACTATCGAAAAAAAAGTAGAAAATGGAAAAACTGTCTTGCTACTCAACGGTAGGCTCGACACAACAACTGCACCGGAGTTGCAAGAAATGCTGATACCCGAATTTGACGGAGGCAAAGACCTTTTGCTTGACTTTACGGAGCTTGTGTATGTTTCTTCTGCCGGACTTAGAGTACTATTGCTCGGGGAGAAAACTGCAAAGGCAACGGGTGTAGAACAATCGCTTAAGGGCGTGTCCGACGAAATTATGGAGATATTTGAAATGACAGGTTTTGCAGATATTCTTAGCTTCGAGTAACGACGGAAATAAGTGTACTATGAAGTTTTTTAGGAAATGTCTTTCCCTTTATAGAAATTATATGCTATATTTTTTGCTCGTTCTCCTCTTAAGCATTGCCTTGCTCGCTTTTATCTTTTGGAAAGTCTTTATCGGCTATCCTTGGGGAGAGCTTGGGCTTGAACTCTTTGCAGGAATGTTGGGTATGGGCATAACTGTACTTATTGTCGATAAACTCCTAAAAAGGCAGAGGGAACACGAGCTGCTTCCTATTCGCATAGCATATTATAGGGACACACATCTGTTTTTGACCAAGCTGATTTCTTTTTGGGCGAGTGCTTACAACTACTCAGTCCCTAAGGATAATCCAAAAACTGTAGAAGAGCTTTTTTCGGAAGAGAGTTTTGCTGATATTGCAGAAAATCTGGATCTAAACGCCATTGTGCCGGGTGTGCCTTTTGATAAGACTTGGTTTGACTTTTTTGACGAAAAAGCTGAAGAGTTTGAAAAGACAGGCAAAGAAATTTTATCGCAATATTCTGTTTACCTCGACCCTGATATTTTTGGAAGTATGCACCATGTAGCAAAATGCGGGCTTTTTGTTATCAGCATGAAAGATATAAAAAAGTTCCGCGAATATAACGAAAAAAAGAAACTTCCGCAATCCGCAACTTTGAACAACTATTATTATATGTGGGAGGATGAAGACTTTGAGCACCTGATACACATATATAAGTGGTGCATGGAGTGCTATGATGAAATTAGCAAGCTTAGGCGGGGCATCACTGTAAAGGCTGTCGGTTTTCCCATCCGCAAAAATAAAAAAATGCCGCCACCCTGCATGATTTCAAGTGACGAGCAAACCTAAATGGTTCACTAATTTAACCATGGAGTACCCGCACATATTTCAGCCATACTTTAGCATAATCGCCTTTGCTTCGATAGATCTCATCAGCCAGCCTTTTGGCGTATCCTTCTACATAAGTGCGTTCTTCGTCGCTTAACTCATGGGTGCTGAATCTTGCTTTTAGTGCCAGTTCCTCTATCTCTGTCGGAGGAACGGCTTCGCGGTTAGCTATTTTTTCGATATACCGCCACATGGATATGACTGCTGCATTTGAATCAGGTTGCCCAAAAAGTTTTTTGCGATATTTTAGTACCAATTGCCTACGGCCCCATAGTGTTATGAATATGAACATAAATATAAGCACTGCCAACAATATGTTGAAAACCCATGTAGGCAGCCCTACAGCCGCAGCCGCAGCGGCAACACCGACAATACCGGCGGCTTGGGGTGCCTGAGTTTCTTGCTCTCCCGAGGTTGCTCCGTTTAAATAAATTCCATTGATCATGAGCCCACCATTATCCGTGTGGAAATCACCATTCATCATAATGCTTCCGTCAAAATCCAGCGGAGGTGTTGGTATATCAATTAAGTCTCCGCCGCTGCTTGGAGAGTGTGGAAATGATTGTGGAATCACTGACTCAGCACCTCCGGGTGTCACTTCAAGGTACAGCCAACCGACATCATCGTAAAACACCTCAACCCACGCATGTGCATTTTGGTCTGTGATTGTAACAGCCCCCCCTACATCCCCTACATGCCTACTCGGGATTGTGAACACATAGCCGGTAGTGAATCGTGCGGGAACACCGAGTGAGCGGAGCATGAGTGTCGCCGCAGTGGCAAAATGAATACAAAACCCTGACTCCATATATTGCAGAAAATATAGGACAAAGTCCTCTCCCTCCGGAACAATTCCCGGTGTTAGTGAATATGTTGCCGAGGATCTTATATACCTCGCCACCGCATCTACAATCTCTGTGCGCGAAGCGTTCGGGTTTATTCTTGCATTTAGAGCCCTCTCTCTAAGTGCTTCGGCTGTACTTTCATCAATCTGGAGATAGTGCTCCGCATTACCGAAAATTTGTTCTATTCCCAGTGCTTGATGTAGTAGTTGCTTCACCGAATCATAGTCATAATCCGGCTCATCATTATACATGAGTTCTTGCTGCAAATGCATTTTTATTTCCTCAACAAGGCGGTGAACGCTACCCCAAATCGGTAAGAATGCCACGTCATAATGATTCAAACGATTCAGAGGCTCTACTACTACTTCCGGCAAACCTTCCAAAGTGCGAGGTATGTTGAAATAGGGGATATAATCTATATTTGTTATATCACCGGTTCTTGTTATGTTCATCCCCACAAAAGAGGGCTGCTCAGATGTAAGCAACGAGTGGAGCAATGCAATATTAGCGGGGAAATTTCTCCAATATTCGTCCTGCGCATAGTTAAGCGCATCTGCGCTACTGTTCACACTCCATGTGCGCCCATCAAAATGTTGCATGGAGTAACCGCGCAGATAGAATGTCCCCGGGGCTGACACCTCAACTTCAAGCAAACTTCGATTTGTAATATTCATCGTCCCCGAATCTGCTATGTCTACATATCGTGTGTTAAAGCTCCACATAAAACCTGCGCCTGTTCCTCCTACTCCGACAGGCCAGCCGGTTCCGCGCCCGGGACTTGGACGCCTTTCCCAAAGATTACCCACCCTTATCGCTACTTCATTAAAATATCTGTTTACTATTGCTGTGTGTACAGTTCTGTCGAATCTTTCGGGCGGGTTTACAAAATAGGTGATGCCGAGAAAGGTAATCGCCACAAGCAAAGCGGGTATAATCATAATTCCCCTTTTTCGATAATCATCAAACACAAGGGCGTTTGTCAGCAGTATTGTCAGTAATACTGCAAGCAATCCGAACAGGTATATAAATGAGGGGCTGTAATCCGCTGACACCACCACAAACGCAAGCAATACCACCGGTATTGTGAATAATGCTGTCATAAATGTACTGCGGTGGATACATATTGCTATTGATAGCAATATTGCCATAAAAATCCCTGCGGCAGTGAAAAATGTCGTCGGGTTGCCTTCATAGTAAGCTGACTGCGGAAAAAACACCGTTATAACGAGCCAGTTGCTGTAAAAATCGGTAAGGGTAAATATCAGCCATCTTGCTCCTTCGATTATTTCTTCGCGTGACCATAGAAATAATATAAACGCGGGAATCAATGATATGAGCACTCCCTTATATCGAAAACGCCATGCTACGGCAGATAAAATGGCACAGACAAAAATCCACGAGGATGCAGAACGCCATAAGTAGACAGGAAGCGAAAACGCTGATATGAGCGCACCAAAGGCACATAGCACCGCAAAGAACATGAGCAGACTATTTCCCGCAATCGTAAAGATATATTGCTTTAGCGTTGTGTCGTTGGTCATGCTGCATCCTTCCCGTCTACTTGGTAGACCCATGCAAACCTTGTTGGGAGGTTTGGGCAATATAATGCATCTCTTGATTCGGCATCCAATACATCACTTAAAAATTCTATGAGATCATCTTCTTTTGTCACCTCTGCAACACTTTCTTTATCAGCATACTTAACATAAAACGGCATATCGCGCTCAAGCAAATAGTCGGTCAGATAGCGCAGACGACCTAATATCAGATTCTTTTGCACTCGATTGTTCCACTTCATTATGTGAATAAGCCTACTGTGATTTGGTGGAACCAGCGGCTCTCTGACCATGAGTTCATCGTACTTTGCCGATATTTTCCAGTGTACACTTCTAATAGAATCACCGCTGCGATACTCGCGTATGTCATGTTCCTCAGAGAAACCGCCTCCGGGTTTTGGTCGTAGGGTTAGCCCTCTCGGCAGCATAAATGAATTTAGCGGTGTTACTGCCGGTGGCAGCACAAATACTTTTACCGTGCTTTTTTTGTTCACTTTCAGTGAGAATAACCCGAGCAGACTGATGGTTGAGAGTCTGACCAGTTGATATATAGTCAGTCCTGTTTTTGTTGTATCTATAGGGATTTCAGTGCGGTCATCGGCGCCCGCACTGCAATAAACTGTTGTTTTGGAGTCAAAATCGTCCCCAATCATATGCAATCTAAGTCCTACGCATCTGATTGGAAACGACTTTAAATGGACAACTGTAATTATGAGCGAACCTTCTGCATTTTCTTCGAGTATAGGCGGTGCTGAAAGCAGTATGGTTTTTGATAACATACCGGGCAGACTGATAAGTAAATCAAACAGAGGCAGTAACAGCAGCATAACAAAGAGATACCATGACAGCCACGGCGGATAGAGTATGTAAAAGAAGAACACCAATATTAATGTCAGTATGTATATTATTCGACGTATGGTCATATTGTTTACCCGATGCGAGGTGCTTGTACGCTTTTCAGCACTTTACCCAGTATCTTTTCCGCTGTCATGTTTTCGTGCTCCGCTCCGGGACGGAGTACCAGTCTGTGTGCAAGTGTATCTGCAAATAGTGGAGATATGTCGCTCGGCACTACGTAGTCGCGCCCTTGCAGATATGCCGCCGCCTTTGAAATGCTTACCATGGCAATAGAGGCTCTTGGGCTTGCTCCTAAAATTATGTCAGGATTGTTTCTGGTTTTGCCTATTAGGGTTACTATGTACTCTAGTATGGTGGGGTCAACATGCACTTTGTCTACATCTTTGCACATATCTTCAAGTTCTTCACTTGTGACTGTGGGCGAAACCATGTCGAGCATAACTTTGCCTTGCTTTCTCTGCAATAAAGAAAGCTCATCTGATGCTCCCGGATATCCGAGTGATAAGCGCACCATGAATCTGTCCATCTGAGAATCAGGCAGTAGTTGAGTTCCTGCCGCGCCTACCGGGTTTTGCGTGGCGATTACTATGAAGGGTTTCGGGATTTCGTGCGATTGTCCGTCTACTGTTACCTGCCCTTCTTCCATCGCTTCAAGCAGTGCCGACTGTGTGCGGCTTGTAGCCCTGTTTAACTCGTCTGCTAAAAAAAGGTTACACAAAACTGCACCGGGTGTGTACTCCAGACTACCGGTGTCTTTGTTTACAATCGAAAACCCTGTTACATCGGAGGGCAATACATCGGGGGTGAACTGCACCCTATTGTACTCCAGATTTAACGCTCTCGAAAATGCTATTGCGAGTGTTGTTTTTCCGACACCGGGTATGTCCTCAATGAGTATATGCCCTCTGGCCAATATTGCAAGAAACACCCTTAGCACTATCTGCTCTTTTCCGACTATGGCATTCATCACACTATTGAGCACTCGCCGTCCGACAATATTTCCTCTATGGGCTTTTTCCATTTGCCACTCCTGACCTCATGTTTTCTCTGCTTAATGTGTAAAATAGTATAATACATTCTATCAATAAAAACAATGAAAAGTTACTTGTAACTTGTAACTTTTCGTAACGCAATTTATCATATCAGCCTAACGTTGCTGCTTTTTATCGCTTCTATTATGTCCTCAATGGAGCTTGCTCTTTCCTTCAGCTCAATACCGCTGTACTTAGTGCCGCTAACTCTGTGTGAGTCTGTACCTGCCTGCATCGGGAGATTATTTGTTGTAGCAAAATCCAAAGCCTGTGAGTTTGAGTTATGTGTGTCTGCAACGTTGTAGACTTCAACGGCATCTATCAGATGTGGTGCCACGGGAAAGGGGTTTTGTATGTAAAACGCATTTCTAAACGGGTGCGCTTGTGCCAGAAATCCTCCGTTTTTTCTCACGCGCAAGCTGTACTGCTCTGCGCTGAGATGTTCGAGGTCGGGATTTTCCAGAAGAAAATCGAGTCCAAGTCCGTACGTCAGGAAGTCTGTGCCGTGTATAGTGTATTCCCACCCGAAAAACACGTCTACTTCGTATTTTATCCCGGCTTTTTTCGCTTCGATAAAGCCTTTCATTATATGGTTCATTTTTCTTTCCCACGAGTAGTTCTTCGGGCAAGTGGAGTTTCCGTTTATGAAGTGGTCTGTGACTATCACTCCGGTATATCCCCTCTTTTTATAAAATTTAATCTGCTCTTTTGCAGAATTAATCGCACATGCACTCACTTCCGAGGTGTGCATATGCGTTTCATACAGAAAGCTCATGGTGCCTCTTAATCATCTTTCATCCAGGATGCTATCTCTTCGCTGAGTAGCTTTATTGTCCGCATTTGATTGACTATCCGTATTTGGATATCAACTCTGAGTTTTACACTAATCGGGTCATAGGGTTTTTGTATGTAATCGTCTGCACCGAGCATTAATCCTTTTCGTTCGTTATCGACATTGCTCAGCGCAGTGACAAAGATTATCGGTATTTCGCTTGTGCCCGGATTTTCCTTTAGGAGTTTAATAACTTCATATCCATCCATTTTTGGCAGCACGATATCCAGCAATATGAGGTCCGGCATAATATCTCCTGCCTTTTCTATGGCTTCTATGCCGTCTTTAGCTACGAACATATCATAGTCGTGTTTTAAAATGTCAACGAGCACCGCAATATTTAGTTCGCTGTCTTCTACAATCAGGATTTTATTTCTCTTCTCCGACATAGGCCCTCTCCCATCCGTTTTACACCATTGTATCACAATCTTAGGAAATTACAAGTCACACTTCCGTTGCTTCATCCAAAAACTTCTTTGAGCTCAAAAATCTCAAGTGGTACGCTCTTTCCTTTTAGCGGAATCTCGCCTATGGACTCCGCCTTTATGCGGTCACTGAGCAAGCCATAGACATCACTGCTTATGAGCACTTGGGAGCGTTTTGCGTTACTTTCCAGGCGAGCTGCTGTGTTGACCGCATCACCTATTGCCGTGTAATCTTTACGAAATGACGGACCTAGATTTCCAACTATGGCATCGCCGCAGTGAACGCCTATACCGAAGCCTATATCTATGCCGTATTTCTCCCTGACCGACTCATTGACTGCCGCCGCGCCTTGCACCATGTCCCACGCTGCTTTCACTGCTTTAAAAATGTGATCTTCCAAGGGAACAAAGCCATTAAAGAGAGCCATAGTTGCATCGCCAATGAACTTATCAACGCTGCCGCCGTTATTAAAAACTGAACTTGATGTCAGTTCCAGATATTCATTGAGAGTCTCCACTATTAACTCCGGCGTGTCACGAAATTTCTCGGTCATCGGGGTAAACCCACGCACATCAACAAACACAACGGCAATATGCTTTTTTTTCCCCACGCCGTCTGAATCCGCCTCGCCACTCTCGATAAGCGCATCCACAAGTTTCGGATCAACGTATTTTTTAAATGTGCCCCTGAGCTTGTTTTTTTCTATGGCATGAAGTACATACCCATATATCATTTGGTAAATAAAAACGACGACTAAACCCACGAGCGGCGCAAGTATAGGCAAGACATAGTAATGGTTTGAATATACAAAAAGCGCAGCAAAGTAGTAGCATAAGCCCACTACTGCAAATATGCCCAGAACTATGCGTATATCCAAATCCACAAAAGACACAAACCCCACACTCATGATAATCAGTAGTGCTATTATGAGTCCGCTCATCCACGCAGATACCCTCAACTTATATGCGCCGTCAAGTAACTGCTGCAATACATTTGCGTGAATCTCCACCCCATACATATGCGCTCCGTGGAGGATAGGCACGGGAAAATGGTCTCTCATGCCAACTGCGTAAGGTCCGATGAGTACGATAGCCCCATCGAGCCAGGCGGGATCAAAATCCTCGTGAAATATTTCCGCAAAAGAAAACCAGAAAAAATCACCGTAATGTCCGTCAATGCCGGGTAGACCCGCATACCGGATGAACATATTAGGATTTTCCTGCACAAAATCACTCGGCTCCGTTATTCCCAGATACTTCATCATCGTGACGACAGCGAACGAATATAGCTTTTCTCCCTCAAAATACTCCCATAGTATTGCATTGCGGATAACTCCGTCCCTGTCAACAATCCCGTTTATTAAGCCATGCTCCACGTACGGCTCCAGTTCGGGAAACGGTGCTTGGTGACTCAGCACGACAGGCTCGAGCGATAGTGTGTCGCGGTCGATGCCTATGTGGACTGTTGATGCGAGCACCACATTATCCGAATTTCTCGCCGCTTCGGTTAACGCCCTGTCTCCCTCCGGGTAGAACCGGCTTGGTTCAGTGAAGAGAACGTCTATTGCTATTACGGAAGGGCGCATATACTCGTCACTGTTCAAAATGTTTATAGCCTCTGCCATGACTTCCCGCGGCCAAGGCCATGGGCCGAGCTCATAAAGTGCGTATTCATCGACACCGATAACAATAATATCCGGATGCAGAGACACCGGATTTTGAAATACCGCATCTTGCACACGGTATTCCATCATTGTGAGAAGTCCCGATGCTACAAGGACTAAAATCAGCACGACAGCGACACCTATGTCTACTATCCTTTTAACAGTTTTGTTTTTCATGCATCAAGCTCCATTCCGGGAATCACCGGGATGGTTGTTGCGGCTCCTTTAAACGGTGCTGATACTTTCTTGTTTACGTCTTTAAGCCTTCTACACAGCGTTACTAACATATTATACGCAAACTCCGGCTGCGAGCTGAGAAATTCAAGAACATTATTCTCGGTCAGTTCGAGGACTACGCAATCCTCAGTAGCAACAACCGTTGCGCTTCTCGGCTCTTGCAGAAATAATGACATTTCGCCTACAAAACTGCCGCTTTCCAGTTTTGCGAGCTGTACCTTTTCTCCCGAACTGAAGTTCCTATACACACCCACTTGCCCCTTGAGTATGATATATAGATTGGCAGGTGTAACACTGTCGTTCTCTTTTATTAGGATGGTGCCCTTTCTAAATTGCCTGGTGGTAGAAAGTTCCGCCAATTTTTTCATATCAACCATAGTAAAAATCCTTCCATTTTTCGGCACAAGGGCTACACAGGGGCGCTGGCACAACCATGGTAGCACAACAAAGCTACTTTTTCAAGGATTTTTGAACATTTCTTTGCATATATTTGACCAAAAGTAACAAGTCACACATCCGTTGCTTCCCGCAGATAATGAGCAATTTGCCGGACTGTGACCTGTAACAGTACAGACCAAGCCAAAAGTGGATGATTTATTCCGCTTTTTTGCGAGAGCAGTGGCGCAATGCTCTCTGGCTCGCAAAAAAGCGGAATAAATTATCCATTTTTGGCGACCTGTGTACAGTAACCTGTAACGAACAAAAAGTGTCACCCAGTGTCACTTGACAACTCCTTGCATTTCGACTATACTAAACTTGCATTTCAGAATAGTCGAAACTGTGAGGTTGCTATGTATATTAAACGTGCTATTGAAGATTCGGTTCTGAGAATTTCTCAGACATTTCCCGTGTTGCTGGTCACAGGGCCGCGCCAAGTCGGAAAAACTACACTGCTCAAAAAGCTTGCTGAAAAGTCTCGTAAATATGTATCTTTAGATGACCCTGATGTGCGCACTCTTGCAAGAAAAGACCCGGCGTTATTTATGCAGAGATACACGCCACCTGTCACTATAGACGAAATACAATACGCACCGGAAATATTGCCGTACATAAAAATGAGTGCCGATAGTTCCGGCAAAAAGGGCGATTTTTGGCTGACCGGCTCACAAGCCTTTCACACTATGAAAAACGTCAGTGAATCACTCGCCGGAAGGGTTGGTATCGTTAATCTGCTTGGTCTGTCGTCAAGTGAGATTGAAGCTCACCAATCTGAGCCATTTACGGCATCAAAAGAGCGGCTTCTCTCAAGAGTCGGCACCGTGAGGCAAATTGGTGTTACAGAAATTTATGAGCGAATATTTCGGGGATTCTACCCTGCCTTGTTTACAAGCGATGCACCGCAATTATCCGATTTCTACAGGGCTTATGTAAACACCTATCTGCAAAGGGATATAAGGGATTTATCGCAAGTTGCCGACGAATCTGCATTCTTAAATTTCCTGATAGTTGTCGCCGCAAGAACCGCCCGACCGATCATTTACGAAGACTTAGCGAAAGAATCCGGAGTCAGCGCACCAACGGCTAAAAAGTGGCTGTCGCTTTTAGTTTCATCCGGTATAGTAACTCTTGTTCAGCCCTATCACAACAACATACTCAAACGTGTCACAAAAATGCCTCTGTTGCACTTTCTGGACACCGGACTATGTGCATATCTCCTAAAATGGGGCAACTCCGAAACCTTGGAGCGTGGTGCAATGTCAGGTGCATTCTTTGAAAGCTGGGTGTTTTCGGAAATATACAAGAGCTATCTAAACGCAGGTGAAGAACCGCCACTCTACTGCTATCGCGATAAGGACAAGCGTGAAATTGACTTGTTGATTTACAAAAATGGCATGCTGCATCCTATAGAGATAAAAAAATCAGCATCTCCCGGAACAGATGCGGCAAAGCACTTTAAGGCGATTGCTCCCGTGAGCGAACCTGAAAGACATGGTCACCAAGAGAGGAGCAAGGTCGAAGTCGGCACAGGCTTGATTGTCTGCATGGCAAACGACCTTCTCCCACTGGACAGCAAAAACTGGTGTGTCCCCGCATGGATTATTTGACCCGGCAGGTGGTGCAGGGTGCGGTTTCAACTTACCTTTGTGTCTACAACCCGTACATTTTCAGCAGTTCATCGTATATTGAGGATTCTTCCGGCTCGCCTTCAGTTTCGTCAGTGCCGCTCTCGTTTGCTACTATGGGTTCGTTGTTCGTTTCGCTTCCGACATCATCTACACTGCCTGTATCGTCTGTGTTCTCTGCATCACCGTCGTTATCAGGGTTATCTTCCTCGTCCTCATCATCTTCTTCGGGCTCTTTTCTGTATTCATCTTCTTTTCTGTAAGGAGAATCATCTGAGTTGTCAGTGGCGTCGTCATTTTCGTCTTCATCCTCTTCATCGGGGTCTTTTTCATATTCATCTTCTTTTCTGTAGAGAGGCTCATTTGAATCGGTTATCTCATCTTCATCTTCGTAATCGTCTTCATAATTGTTTTCATCAGCAGATTCTCGGATATTTTCTTGCCCGCTAACTTCAACATTCTCGTTTTCAGGAGTGTATTCATCTGCATTTTCATTTTCAGGGCGCTGAGCAAAAGCCAGCCATATCCAATCGCCTGAGAGTTCAGGTTGCAACGCTCGCAGTTCGTCTGTGCTGTAAATCGCTCCCGTGAGTTCATTTTGCCAATATCCGCCCGGCAAATCTGCGCCTCCGGCTAAGAGGAAGCCTACACTTAACCTAAGTGTTTCTAAAGCTGTTGTGCCTTCAAACATATTTAGCGTGTATCTTACGTTGCTGATGTCAAAGCCACGGAGGTCAAGCGATGTCAGCCCTGTCGCGAGCCAAAACATAGCTGTCATATCCCTTACGCTACTTGTATCCCAAGTGCTCAGGTCGAGCATTTTCAGCTCTGTAGCCATCCAGAACATTCCTGTCATGTCTGTTACATTGCTTGTATCGAAGTAATGGAGGCCTTCTATTGCTGTGAGATTGGTTAAGCCGCCAAAAAGTCCTGATAAGCTATCCCCTGCGAGTATTGGTCCTGTGAAAACGATTTTGTTTATAGAAGCGGCATATGCAGTCCATGGGCTCATAATTGTTCCAAGTCCCTGTATAAACCCTTGCTCCACGACCAGTTTACCGCATTCATACAACCGCCACGGCGCACGCTCGTCACCACCTGTTGTTCCGGTTTGACCGTAGGCTATTATATCGCCGCAGCATTGACCTGACGGGTAAGCGGGTGAATCTGTAGTCGGCGTATCCTCGGGTGTTTCAGGTGGAGGTTCAGTTGGATACTCGGGCGGCTGATTGGTTGGAGGTTCTGCCTCGGGTGTTTCCGGCGTGTCAGCAGTATCGTCGTCGGCATCAGGATCCGGCACGAAGCCTAAAAACAGGAACTCATCGTCAATCATAGCAAATAACGCACGCCCTGCAGGGCTGTTCCATATCCATGTGCCTCCGCTCGTAGGCAAGGCCTCGTTCGGTCCACCCGAACTGTCAAGCTGCCAATTTCCGGTTTGTAAACCATGATTACCAAAAAATCTGAAATGTTCGCCCAGAGTAAGCGAGCTGAGAGATACTCCAGTGAACATATTAAGCATCAGCGGCAGATCCAGTGTCGCATGTCTAGTGTCCCACCCACTTAAGTTGAGTGATACAAGTCCGCTTGCGCCACTGAACATTCCTGCCATAAACAACACTCCACTTGTATTCCAGTTGCTTAAATCAAGTGTGGTCAAGCCGCTTGCATCTCTGAACATATCTACACTAGAAAGCAAGTTTCCCGTATCGAAGCCACTCAAATCAAGGGACGTTAGTCCGCTTGCTCCTTCAAACATAATAGCCATAGTACGCACATTACTCGTGTTCCAACCACTCAAGTCGAGGGAAGTTAATCCGCTTGCTCCTGCAAACATACCTACCATATTAGTCACACTGCTTGTGTCAAAGTAAGACAAGCCTTCTATTATGGTTACATTAGCAAGGTCCCTAAACAGTCCGGTTAAATAGGAACCGGCAGTGATTGGTCCTGTGAAAACTATATGATTTATTGAAGATGCGTGAGCAGACCAAGGACTTGGAAGCCCAGAACCATTCTGAATAAACCCTTCATCTACCGTCAGCACACCGCATGCACATAGCCGCCACGGTGCGCGAGAGTCACCGCCTTCTGTTCCCGTTAAGCCTTCTGCACTTATCGTGCCACAGCATTGCCCCAGTGTCGGGTCTGTTGGATCGTTCGGGTCTGCTGGATCTGTTGGATCTGTTGGATCTGTTGGATCTGTTGGGTCGGTTGGGTTGGCTGGTGGTTCGGTTGGTGGGGTGTTTGGATTCTCAACCGGTGGATACTCGTCAGGTGGCATCACGGGAGACGTTTCAGGCGAAGTTTCAGTTGGCGTTTCGGGCGATAGCACAGATGGATTCCCGCGCCGGGCAACACGTGTGTTTGTCCTCGCAGTCCCTTCCTCCTCGGGCTCATCATGCGTAAACCGAACCATACTCCCACCGGTTTGCCGCCCGATACTCTGTATTTGCGCAGCCCTCTCCCTTGCCTGTGCATCGCGCTCGGCTCTGCGTGCGGCAATAAGGTCCGGAATCTGCTCAACTTCCTCACTCGTAACAGTACCTGCCTCGATAAGATACTCACTGTTATCATATATCGCAGTGAGGGTGAATAAGTCCAAATGTTCTATTTCAATGTCAAGTATTTCATAGTTTTGACTCGACTGGAGAGTTCCATCGCCTGTCGTGCGCCGGTCGCCGAGCCTGTCCCATATTGTCATTACCGCGCCTTTAGGGAGTGATACACCGTTTGCATCGCCAAGTCCTGAGAGCATCACTATGGTCACAATTCCGGTCACGTTCCTGTTCATTGTGAACATCGTACCGCGTATGCCGAGACCGATGTTGCCGACACGGGAAGATATCGTCTGTCCGGCGGTCTGCCCTTCTACGTTTACCAGTACGCTGCCGCTCTGTAGGGTCAGCGACATCTGCCTTCCGGATGAACCGACTACAACGCTGCTACGCTCGTCCATACGAAGCAGCGAATCCCTGTCCATCTGTAGGTTGACGTGTGAATCCATGCCTGTTGTAAGAGTATGTCCCTCGGTTAGCCGCTGGCGGTCTCGGGGTGTGCTGCCACTGTCATTGTCGCGCGACAATGTTATGTAGTTCCCCTCCATGCTGTGGATGGTTATCACTCGCGCTGTCTGCGCTGATGCTTGTGCGTGTATCACAGGGCTTAGTGTAATTGTTAAGACTATCAGTAGCGAAAGCAGTTTTTTTGCTCTTTTCATCCTGCTCCCTCCAATATCTGTGGGAGCTCCATAGCACGGATTACATTATTGCCTGTATCTGCTATATACAGCCTGTCTCCAAGGACATATACTCCCCGCGGCAGATGAAATGCCGATGCCCTCGGAGAGGCGTTGATATACCCCGGGTATGCCGTACCTGCCAGGGTGATTGTTTCTCCATTTGGAAGCACCGCTCTTATCGAGTGGTTCAAGCTGTCTGCCACTATGAGGTTGCCTTGCCATATTGCGAGACCCATAGGGGTGTTGAACATGGCTTCTGCTCCATCTTCAAATCCGCCGAGCGGTTCGTTGCCGAGGGGTGCCTGTCCTTCCCAGGTGACATCGCCCGTAAAGCGCAGCGTTCCTGCAAGTGTCCGCACCGAGCCGTCTTCTATCACACGGATCAGGTGGTTGCCTGTGTCTGCTATGTATATCCTGCCGTCTTGCGATATTGCTATACCGCCCGGACGGTTAAACTGTGCATTGCCTGTCTCGCCATCACGAGACCCGCTGGCACCGGGTGTCCCTGCTATGGTTGTCACCTCTCCGCTTCTGTCTATCTTGCGGATGACGTGATTGAGTGTGTCTGCTACGTAGATGTCCCCTTGAGGACATATTGCGATTGCCGTTGGGCGGTTAAACCTCGCTTCGTCTGCACTTCCATCGGCATGTCCTGCACTTACACTGCCGGCAAACGTATACACGTTTTGACCGTATATTATTCTTATGGCGTTGTTTTCGCTGTCTACTATGAGTATACGCCCATGCATATCAACCACCCCATCGGTTGGGCGGTTAAAAAAGGCTGTATTAATTCCTCCGTCTCTATGAAACCCGTGTGGGAACCCAAGTTCGTCATGGACATGGATTTCGCCTGTCACTCGACGGACACGGCCGCCTAAGTCTATACTGCGTAAAAGGTTATTCATAGTATCGGCTGTGTATAACATACCCTCGGCACTGCTGAAGATGCCGCTCGGCATGTTAAACTGTGCGGGTGAGCCATCTGCCGCTCCGTGGATTCCTGTTCCCGCTACCGTCATGACTTGCTCTGTGGATGTACGTCTGTTGAGTGCTCCATGCACAAGGTTTTGCTCTGCCGTACGCTCTGCAATGCGCTCTACAATACGCTCTGCTGATGCTGTAGGTATACTCGGCAGACCTTCCAAAGCTCCCGCTGCAACGATGGTGCCCGGTGCGAGTATTACAGATACAATTAGGGCTGCTAAAACAACCCTACTGCGCTTTGAACTTCCTCTGTTTGACATCAGACATCACATCCTTGCTGTTCCACTGCGCATCATTATAGCACAAAACAGTTGCTTTTTCAAGGATTTTTGAACATTTCTTTGAATTTATTTGAATAAAGGCTACAGTACAGACCAAGCCAAAAGTGGATGATTTGTGGAGTCTTTTTTGCGAGAACAGTGGCGCAATGCTCTCTGGCTCGCAAAAAAGCGGAATAAATTATC
>WQTE01000037.1 GCA_009786445.1 Oscillospiraceae bacterium
GGGGGTGCTGCTTCACTTCTGTGTTCACAAAAGTGAAGCAGCACCCCCGTCCCCCTGCTTCGCACCCCCGTCCCCTTGCTTCACTTAAAATCATGTACTTATTTGGGAAATCAAGCGCACTGTCGGGTTCGTCCATCAGCATTATGGGAGCATCTTGCACCAGCGTGCGGGCTAAAATGACAAGCTGCTTCTGTCCCTCGCTGAGCTTTGAAAAATCTTCATTTGCAAGGTGGGAGACACCCATTTTCTCAAGAGCATTGCGGGCTGAATCTTTGTCTTGATGCGAAGGAAACTCCAGAAATCCGAGCTTTGCATTAAGCCCCATCAAGACAGCATCCATGACTGTTACACCGATTAACTTACTGTGCCTTTGCGGTATGAGCGAGACGTATTTTGCGCGATTTTTTTCACCTAGTTTAGTTAGGTCGATTTTATCGAAAAAACATCTGCCGTCGGATATTGGGAGCAAGCCGCATATGCCTTTTAGCAGTGTTGTTTTACCCGAGCCGTTGAGTCCGAGCAAAGCACAAAATTCACCCTGTGATACAGTGAAACTCACATTTTTTACAACTTGCTTATCAGCGTAGCCGATGGATACTGAATCTATTATTAACATTTAAATGACCATTCCTTTCCATGAAGCAACCCGTCCCCTCGTATTATATAGTAGTAGTAATTATTGTTCCACACCAAGGACATTATGCTACAATGAATGGGATACTGTGGATTGGTTCCCGTCCCCTACCACACGATGGTTTAAGGAAGGCTCCAACCACAGTCTCTTTGTTAGTTTGTTAATCAGTTAGATACCGCGAGACGGTTTATATTGAACGAGGTTACAAGCGCAAAGTGCTCTGTGGTCCCAAGCAGTATCAAATATATTTTAGGAGGATACTCAATGGTCTACGTTGGAATAGACATCGCAAAGGATAAACACGATTGTTTTATCATGGGTGAAGGTGGAGAGGTGTTGCATGATGTTTTTCAAATATCAAACAACATTGATGGCTTTGATAATCTTTTCAGTAAAATCCAAGCTGCATCTCAATCTCTTGATAACGTAAAAGTAGGGCTTGAAGCTACCGGACACTATGGCTACAATTTGCTCGGCTTTCTTGTCAACAAAGGTCTTCCCACCTTCGTTATCAACCCGCTTCATACCAACCTCTTTAGAAAGAGTCTCAGCCTTAGAAAAACTAAAACCGACAAGGTTGATGCCCGAACTATTGCTGCTATGCTTGCATCTGATGTGAACCTCAAGTCCTACTCAGACACATCTTACCACAATGAAGAACTAAAGTCACTGGTGCGTTATCGGTTTGATAAAGTCAGGGAGAGGGCGAAGCTGAAACAATCAATCAGTCGACTCGTCAATATTCTCTTTCCTGAACTTGAGAAATTGGTACCAACACTTCATATGGTTTCTATCTACGCTCTTTTACAAGAGTTCCCGGGTGCTCATCAGATTGCAGAAGCTCATTTTACACGCTTGAAGAATCTATTGAGTAGTACCTCTAAAGGACATTATGGCGATGATACAGCTATGCGGTTTCGTGATGAAGCTCGTTGCTCTATTGGGTCTTTTATGCCTGCTAAATCACTTGAACTTCGCCACACACTCAAACTCATTGCTCAGCTTGACTTGATAATTGACGAAATCGAAAGCAGAATTAAGGCTATCATGGATGATATGAAATCACCTATCGTAACCATACCCGGCATCAGCTTTCGTATGGGTGCTATGATTCTGGCTGAAATCGGCGATATATCTCGTTTTGATTCTTCGGATAAAATCCTTGCTTATGCTGGGCTTTCACCATCAACTTATCAGTCGGGTCAACTAACATCTTCCTACTCGCACATGGAGAAACGTGGTTCTCGCTACTTGAGATATGCTATCTTCAATGCTACTAAATTCGTGTGCCAATGGGAGCCTTCTTTTGCTACCTACCTTGCTAAGAAAAGAGCTGAGGGCAAGCACTACAATGTCGCTATTTCTCATGCTGCTAAGAAACTTGTGAGACTTATTTTTGCTCTTGAACGGTCGAGACAACCTTTCGCAAGTGGTTCATAGCTGACTTTTGATTTTTTTGAAAACATCATGTGATGCTCTATTTGGCGACCTCATTTTTATGAAGGTAATAAACTTTTCAATATTCTGCTTTTTTTACTTGACATTTAATAGTTAGTCTTGCTTCACACCTTTTCAGCCGATTGCGAAACTCAAAGAGGCATTGCAAATATTGACTTTTATAGCTTCAAAACTACTGAATTTTCCCCACTTTTGTGGTATAATTGAAGGTGATATACAACAAAGACACCGACAAAAGGGGGAAAATATCATGCGAATTAAAAAAGAGCAAATGTCGTTGATTGAAACATACGAAGATGTGTGCTTGAAGATGGAAGAGAGTAAACCTGAGTTTCTGTCTCTGCTTGATGAACACATAGATTTTACGAAGTTTATACCAGCAGATTTTATTTGGGCATTTTACCGCCGTAACGGCAGACGATGCGAGTATACTCTTGAAGGATTCTTAAAGTTCTGCATTTTACAGAAAGTGCTTGGTATTGAGGAGGACTCTGTACTCATCACCGTATTAAAAATGAGTTGCGAGACTATTGTGGTTTTGACAATGTGCCTGATGGCTCGAAAATCACAAGGTTCAAACAGGATTTTGTGCATTACATAAAGAAGGTCTTTGATAATTTCGTCGAAGCAACAGAGCCTATATGCCGTGAGCTTGATGCTAAAAAAGCCGATTACTTGATATATGATCTTACAGGTATTAAAGCTTATGTTGCGGAAAATAATCTTAAATTCCTAAATGCTAAGCTCAACAACGCTAAGAAATTAGCCAAGAAAAATCCTGATATTAACCCTCACGCTCTTGCATAGTCACAGTTGCCCGAAACTACAGCGGCTAACCCTTTTATCAAACAGCAGTATATCAACGGTCATTTCTGCTATGCGCATAGGACCGGCATTTTGTCAAATGGACTCGGCATCGTCCGTGGTATCTCTTTCTTTGACGATGACTTTAAACGTAGGCATCCGGAGGTCGTTTCCAAGAGAACTGACAATCCTGAAATAGACAAAGAGATTGGTGATTCTGCATCTTTAAAACCTGTTTTGACAGACTTTTACGCTGCACATCCTTCTTTTTTTTCGGAACTTTCATTGGTGATTCGCTTTCGATTCTTACGATAACTTCACTATGTTCCGTGATGATTTTAAGTTTAAGAGGGTGGCAATCCCTATTAATCCACGCGGTACCAAATATGACAACTCAGAGTTTGACGGCAACGGTAATCCTGTCTGTCCCCTCGATAAAACGCCGTTTAATTTCCTCGGTTTTTCAGGTGGGAAAGGTCGCTCAGACCGCTTTAAGTGGGTTTGCCATAAATCGGTTCACAAGAGTAACTCGCGCATCAATACTTGTGAAACTCCATGTACTGATTCTTCTTACGGAAGATGTATACACACTTATCCTGACAAAGATTTCAGGCTTTATCCGGGAATTCCGCGCGGCACCGAACATTGGGATAACTTATACCGCCATAGGGTTTTAGTTGAGAGAACTATCTATCTCCTCAAAGATCCTTTGGGGGCAGACTCCAGAAAGTCTTTTTCGTCTCGTACTGCTAAAGCAGAACTGCTTATGGACAGTATCACCCAGCTTGTTGGTGTCATTATTGCTAAAGCTATCAACAAGCCTAAGTTAATAAAATCTATTAGGAGACTTGCCACTTATTGATTATTCTATCTGATACTTGATGAAAGGTCAACTCCCACCCTTTGCGCTACTTAAAAGACAGCGTTGAAAACGAACCGGATTTAACCTGGAATATTAAAATGCGTGAGTTGCTGGCTGAAACGATACATTACAGAAATATGAAGGATGACGATGCCGGACCGAATCTTGAGGAGGTTGTCGTATACAGGAAAAGATATCTTGACATACTTGAGATAGCTAAGAATGAATATGAGGACGAACCGCCGAGCAAATATTACAAGGACGGTTACAATCTATACAAAAGACTTGAAAAGTACATGGATAACCATCTACTATTTCTTTATGACCACAGAGTTCCTGCTACTAATAATTTGTGTGAACGGTTGCTCCGGAATGTGAAACGGAAATACAAGCAGGTTATGACTTTTAGAAGTTTTGAATGTCTTGAGTATCTATGTAATTCGTTGAGTGTTCTTGATATGCTAAAAATGAGGGCCACAAACGTTTATTCAAGTGTTGCCGGAATTTTCAACAAGAGCAATCCCCCGGTTTCTTAGGTGCCGTGCCAATTAACCAGGGGGGTTCTTCACTTGCAGTGCTGCTCCATTCGCCTTCTTAATCCAAGCGAACATCTGACATTTTTGATGTGGCTTGGATTTCTTTTGGCGAATGGCTGTTCTCGCTTCTCAATATTGGGTGTGACTTGTAACGATAGGGTGTAACGATAGACTCATTCCATTAAGAAATTTGAAAAAAATGTCTTGACAAGCCGACCACTTTACTGTACTATGACCTTTTCTAAAGTTATCAGTCAAAAGGTAGATGTTTACGTTAGCAGGCTCTTCTATATCGTCCCGAGGAGAATGAACTTGGGTTGGTATAACAATTTCAAGTCATTGCGGTGAAAGCATTGAGAGCTTATTCGGGTTGCGAGTGGAAATAAAATATGAAAGGTGGTGAAAACTATGAAAGTCATAATTCCAAGTGTAGCGAAAAATAGCGAAGGGCAAGTCGTTGTCTCTCCAAATTGTGGGCCGTGTTCTCATTTAGGCGGCTGTAGACCTCAATCTGCGTAATAACAAGTTATTAAAGGAAACTGTGTAAAAATTGATGTTGCGATAACGAATCAGTGTAATTATAGGTGTTCTTATTGTTTTGAAAATTCATTAAAAGAAAATTTTCCGCATGTGAAATCTGAGGAGTCTGATAAAGATTTAAAAAACAATCTTTTGTGCTATATTGAGAATGTGATAGGTGCCGGAACTAAGGAGCTAGAGCTAGTTTGGTACGGAGGAGAACCCTTACTTGAGTTGCAACGAATTAACGATTTGAATAAAGCGATTATTAGCAGATGTTCAGAAGCGGATGTAAAATACTCAAATATACTTGTAACTAATGGATATGGTTTAGATGAAGAGACAGTGCCGATGCTTGAAAATCAGAATATAAAATATGTGCAAGTTACGTTTGATGGAACAGAGCATGTACACAACAAGCGACGAACTACAGTCACTTGCGAAAATACATTTCTTAAGCAATTTGAGGGCATATTATTATTACTTGATAAAGATTTAGAAGTCGTCATTCGAATAAATGTAGATAAAGAAAATGTACAAGATTTATCAAATCTACTCAAGTATATCTCTGAGAATGTCGAGAATAAGCACATTGGAAGAAATCTTTTCGTAGATTTTGGGCGTGTCTTTGGTTCTGAAAACAGTCTTTCATTTGAAAAATACGAATCTGCTTATAGTTCGTTATTTTTAGAGGCGGTTGAACTCGGTTTAATCTGCCCAAGTGTTGCAATCACAGATTTAAAGGCGTTCTGCAGTGCTGAAACAGATGGGATGAATTTAGTTCTCGATCATGCTGGAAACATATATAAATGTTGGAATGAGTTATACCACACCGAAGCAACCGTTGGTCACATATCTGATGCTATAAGCTCTAATTTGTCTAAGGACAATGCGGTTTTTCAACAATATTTTTATACACTTTCTCTTGAAAATGTAAACAAAGGTAAATGTTTGAATTGTGTTTATATTAAGCTATGTGGAGGTTTTTGTCCGTATACACGCAAAATGATATTAACTGACCGAGAAGAAAATATCTATGAGAACGACTTATGTAAGCAACTTGTAAGAACAAGACTGGAAACATATATAACTTCTTATTTGCGCATGTATGCAAACAAGAGTGCTTTTGGGTAGAATCAATGAAAAAAATAATTTATGCCTATAAGATTTTGCTGTCTGCCCTGCAATCAAGACGACGATTTTTGGTAACATCAGTTTTAATTGTTTCTATTTTGAGTGGTACAGCCGGATTTATTTCTGTAAGGGTTAATGGGTTGATATTCGATGGTGCGCTTACAATAATAGATACGCAAAGCAATGTATTGATTATCACGCCATATATTATTCTCTTTATTGTTGTGACAATCGTTCCTGCAATTTTAAACGATGTATTTATAAAAACATATGCAGAACCTAAAACGCTTTTAATTTTCCGCACAGCAATCATGGAGGGATTGTTGTTTAAGCTAAAAAGGATAAAATATGAACACCTTGAGAACAAGGCATCAATGGAGATCATCGATAAAACATTAACAAGAATTGAGAATTCAGCAATACACTTATTTCCAAATTATGCATTTACCAGTATATCAAGTTTAATTTTTTCAGTTGGCACTTTAGCTATCTTTGCTTCTTTACGCTGGTGGCTGGTGCTGACTATATTAATTCCTTTCATTATTGAAACTGTGATAAAAATGAAATTCAGTTTTAATATTTACGATGAGATGGAAAGCTACTGGGAAAGAGATAGGGAGTATAGCAAAATAGGATTGATGCTTCGGCAAAGGGAATACATAAATGAGAATAGATTAAATGAAAGCTCTACATTTCTTATAAATCTATTCAAAAAACGAATGTCAGCAAGAAATAAAAATTACGAAGGATTTTTCTTCAGAAACTTGAAAAAAAACCTTGTGCAATCATCAACGGTCAGACTAATGCAATTGGGAAATGCGGCGATTTTATTGTGGCTTTATTATTCGCAAGGACAGTTGAGTCTTGGGTTGTTACTTGCACTAATCCTCACATTATTCAGCACTTTGTTTAGTTGGAATGGTCTGCAGGGTGCAATGATTATTGTGCAGTGGGGAGGGTTCCACGCTAACTCATTCGAACACTATAAGAGTTTTATGGAACTCAGCGAAAGAAGCTTTGATGATTTGAATACCATAACTCGAGAAACTGCTAATATAATAGAATTTGACAATGTTTGGTTTAGATACCCGGAATCTGAAAATGATATTTTGAAAGGATTGTCAGCAAAGATACAAAGTGGTGAAATTGTATCTTTTGTTGGAAAAAATGGTGAAGGAAAGTCAACGTTAGTAAAGCTACTATTAGGACTTTTTGTACCAAATAAAGGAGAAATAAGAATAAACAATTTGCCTTTGAGCAGTTATTCGCAGGAAGAACTATCGAAGATATTTGGTGTGGTAATGCAAGATTTTAACAAGTACAACCTTTCTTTAAATGACAATGTAACCATAGGATCCTTGGAACACATAGGGGATATAAATTATATTAAAGAAATTGTTAAAAGTGCAGACGTCAACTTAGATTTAAGCATTTCTGTCGGCAAAGAATTTGATGGGGGAACGGAATTATCAGGCGGGCAATGGCAAAGAGTAGCCATTGCCAGAGCTATAATAGGAAATAAACCAATACTAATACTTGATGAACCTACAAGTCAACTTGATCCTATGGCAGAAAGTAGACTATACTCAGAATTTAGAGAAATTAGCAAGAATAAAACATCAATTCTTATCACTCATAGGCTGGGTTCTACAGCTATAACAGATAAGATTATTGTCATAGAAAATGGCATTGCAGCTCAACAAGGTACTCATGATGAATTGATGTCTATTGAAGGCACATATAAGGAAATGTATAATGCTCAAAAAGAGTGGTATCAGAAAGAGAAAGCATGAAAGAAACAGCCGATATTAAGAAACTCTTAAGTGAGGAAAGCATTCCGAGGTTGAAACATTTAGTTTTGTTTTGGATTTACTCATTCAAAACGACGAAAACTGTTGGATATGTTTATCTTGCAGTGGTTTTGGTGTTAGCGGGCTTGCGCCCTGCTTTAGCTTTGGTATGGAGTGCATTTATAAGGTCTGCAGAGGTTTTGGGAAGTAATGGATCTTTTTTTGTTTCACTTGGATTTGTTTCTGCTTACTTTTTGATAAGTTTTTTAATAAACACAATCACACGCTATACTGAAACTAATGAAACGATAGAACGATTAGATATAGTTTATGCAGGGCGCATGAGAGAGAAAACGCAATCAGAGATGTTTGAAAAACTATCAAAAGTAACTCCTGAATATTTTGAAATTGCTAAAATGAATGATAAAGTTCAACAGGTTTTTGATGGAGTGAGTGATCCTTATTTTGGGCTGGGAGATACTGTTATGAGGCGTGGATATATTATCGTCGGCAAGGTAATTTCAATTATAACCACGGCTTTGGCGTTGTATTTAATAAACCCGTGGCTTACATTTGTTGTGCTGATTGCGCCTACTCCGGCCTTCGTTACAGGTTATGTTGCAGAAAAATCTCGATTTCTTTTTTCAAAGCAAAAAACACAAACACTTCGTAAAATGGAGTATTTTCAACGCTTAATGTCAACTCCGTCAGCAAAAGAACTATACATATTTAATGCACACAATTTTATCTATAAAAAATGGAAAAAGCTAGCTGATACATATGTGTTGGAAGAAAAGCAACTTTACATAAAAACAACTATGCTGAATTTATTTGGCACTTTGATTTCGAGTATTGCGGTGGTTGCGGGATATATAATTGCACTAATTGTTCTTTCTGTGGGGTATTTGTCTTTCGGAATGCTTGGAGCTGCATGGCAATTGATAGGGGCATTATCCGGAGATGTGACAACATTCATACTGTCACTATCGTCTATAGTCGGAAAGAAAAATGAAGCTGCACAATTTAATGACTTCATAAATCTCCAACACGATACAGAAGGTACGCAGAAAATTTTTGAATTAGAAAAAATTGAGTTCAGAGGTGTTTGGTATCGCTATCCGGAGTCAGATGACTATGTACTAAAGGACATAAACCTAGTCATTGAACGCGGCGAAAGCATTTCAATTGTTGGCGAAAATGGAGCAGGCAAAAGCACTTTTATTAAGCTTTTGACAAAACAAATCTCACCAACTAAAGGTATAATTTTTGTAAATGGAATTCCTTTGGAAAGCATTTGTGGTGGGGTGGTTGAAAAAACAGCTACAGTATCTCAATCGCCTGCAAAGTATGAAACAATGACAGTGTCTGAAAATGTATACATTGGCGACACATCATCTATACTCTGTGACAAGGCAATAGACAAGGCCTTGGAGTTTGCCGACATTTCAGAAGTGGACAAAAATTCTACTTTAGGAAAAAGTTATGGTGGTACGGATTTATCGGGCGGTCAGTGGCAAAAACTTGCCATTGCGAGAGCATCCTTTAGAAATAAAAATTTTGTTATTTTAGATGAACCTACCGGAAACTTAGATCCAATCAGTGAAGCTAAATTGTTTAGTAAGTATATTGAGTTTTCCGCCGAGAAAACTGTTATCTACGTTACGCATAGAATAAGTGCTGCTGCTCTTGCTGAAAACATAGTTGTGTTCAATGATGGGCACATTGTAGAAAGAGGAACACAAGAAGACCTGCTTTCATTAAAAGGTGTTTACTATCACTTGCACCAAGAGCAGGCAACTTGGTATCAAAGGTGATTATACTGCTTGACGAACCAACCGCCTTCGTGTAAATCAGCCAGCCATCAAACCCTTAGCCGCTGATGTGCTACAAAAACAGTCAAAGCCATAATGGAATTTCCAGCTAGCACAATGTTAAATCTAAAAATTGCATAAACGACTATGGTGTGATATACTCAAAATAAACAAATGGAGTATGTTGTATGCCGAAATTAAAGTATGCTGTTAAGTTAAGCGATAGCGAAAAAGAATTACTGTTCAAATTGACGAAAACGGGTAAATCAAAAGCCAAAGAGATACTACACGCTAATATATTGCTCGCTACAGATGACAACCGAAAGCCAAAGTTGACGATAGGCGAGGTGGCAGAGAAGTGCAATACTACTCAAACAACTGTACAGAACATACGAAAAAAGTACGCTGAGGGAGGCTTTGAGGTTGCTCTGTACCGCAAGAAAAGAGAAACAGCACCGGTAGAAGCAAAAATCACGGGAGAAGTTGAAGCATGTGTCATCGCAACTGCGTGCAGCGAACCGCCGAAAGGATATTCGCAATGGTCGCTCAGATTATTGGCGGATAGGGTCGTGGAACTTGAATATATAGACAGTATAAGCTATGTGTCCGTTGGCACGATTTTAAAAAAACACAACTTAAGCCTCACTTAAAGAAATGCTGGTGCATACCACCTGAGCAAAACGCAGCCTTTGTCGCCTGCATGGAAGATATATTAGATGTTTATCAGACACCATATGACAGTGACTGCCCGGTAATCTGCATGGACGAAAAGCCTTTTCAATTGCTTGGCGAAGTCCGCACTCCGATTCCGATTAAAGCCGGCTCACCGGCATGAGTCGATAGTGAATACAAACGAAATGGCACATGCAGCATATTTATGTTCACAGAACCGCTTGCGGGATGGCGATATGCACGAGCTAGGGAACGACGTACAAAAGTCGACTGGGCGAATGAAATAAAGGATCTGTTGACGATACATTACCCGGATGTGCCGAAAATTCGTTTAGTTATGGATAATCTGAACACTCACACTATATCTTCGCTATATGAAGCGTTTCCTCCCAATGAGGCTCGCGCACTGGCAAAAAGGTTGGAAATCCACTATACGCCTAAACATGGCAGTTGGTTGAATATCGCAGAAATAGAACTCAGTTTCCTTAGCAGGCAATGTCTTAACAAGCGGATTGATATTCTGGATGTGCTTAACGATAACATGAGTGCTTTGTGGCAGGAACGTAATACTTCACAAAAGGGTGTTGACTGGCAATTTACTACTGATGATGCTCGTATCAAACTAAAGCGAATATATCCGATATTATGCAATCTTTAGATTTAACATACTACTAGTTAATTAGGGTTTGCTCTTCTTCAGCAGACCCTAAGTTAATAAAATCTATCAGGAGACTTGTCGCTTCTTGATTATTCTATCTGATACTTGATGAAAGGTCAATACCGCCCCGCATTTTTTGGGGGATTCCCTTTCGTGCGCAAAAGGGGTATGTTTTATGCCTTGAAAGCACCATTTCTTGGAAATGCTGTCGCATTGGGGGCGTGGGTGTTCATTAGGTGATATTTACCTTCAACTTTCGGCCTATCACACCTTTCCTGTCTTTCGCCGCCACATGAAGTAGAGCAGAACAGGTACTCCTATAAGTGTAGTCGGAACGCTGATGGGTATTTCTAGTGCTGTTAATCCCCGTGCCAGCGAGTCGGAAACAAGTAAAATGAAAGCCCCCATAAGCGCAGAGAGCATACACCATGAAAAACTTATGCGCCTGATTGCAAGCCTTGCGGCGTGTGGTGCAATCAGCCCGGCAAAGGCAATGAGTCCTGTTTGACTGACAATCGAAGCTACAAGGAGTGCAGCAAGGGCGAGTACAAGCAAGCGGACAGACTTAAGTCGCACACCAAGTGTTTTTGCCTCATCATCTTCAAGTCCTAACATAACGATCTGTCTGCGCAGCAGAGTTAATCCGATAAAGCCGACTATGAAAAATGGGAGCACAGTTATGAGATTACTCATTGTGATATTGCCCAAGCTTCCCATTGCCCAAAAATCCATTGTCGCAAGCTCCCTTGCGGGGTCTGCGAAGAATCTTAAAATCATAATGAGCGCATCTGAAAGTGCTCTCATTACGATACCTGCGAGGATATATGTCACTGTGCTTGGGTTTCTGCTAAGCCGCGCAACAAACATCACAAGAAACAAAACAAGCATACCGCCACCAAATGCCAAAGTGGTCATAACTGCCGCACTTTGGCCAAACATAACAATTGCCACCGCAGCTCCGAGATTGGCTCCGCTCGACACTCCAACAATATCCGGTGCGGCAAGCGGGTTTCTAAAGACAAGCTGGAAAACACTGCCCGCAAAACCGAGCCCCGCTCCTGCGAGAAGTGCCATAACGGTACGAGGTAGTCTGAGGTTAAAAAATACAGAGCGTGTCAGAGGCGGAACTTCGCCGCCTGTAAGAAGCGAGAATATTTCACCTGTGGATATAGGAAATCTGCCAATTTGCAAACATATCAAAAAAGACAAGGCAACGAGCAACCCTGTTAAAATGAAATATTTATGCTGGCGGACAGGTGTAGTCATATTTTTATCCTAAAGGTTTTATATTAAAAGTTCGGTGATACCCGAAAACAAATGAGATTTACATTTTACATCAGCTAATCCCGAAAAGCAACACAGAAAAGCCAACACATCAAGCAGTGAGCAAATTTTGAAGACTTCCACCAAAACTTCCTAAAAACACTAATGTTTTGACATATTTGTTCCGATATATTAAGATAAGGGTAAATTATGCGGATATAGTTGTATTTAACGGACTTAAAAGAAATTCAAGGAGGAAATTGAAAAAATGAATATTAACGGACCAACCAGGGCGAGTATCGAAACGGGTATGATTAACAGCATGTCACGAGAATCCCTCATGAGCATAGCTCCCGCAGTTCAGCAACTTGCGCAGATGGACTTGCTAAGCTTACCGGCGCGAAATGCAGGCGGGCCTGCAACGGAAGCAGACAGGCTGCTAGAGCAAATCAGGCGGGTTTTGAGCGGGTATGCACCGCAGGGCAGCCCTCATAATTCCAGAGGTGTTGTCGGGCAGTGGCCTCAGGAAATTCGCGATGCTATGCGCGAAAGCTTTTTGGCAACAGACAGAAGTAATGTAGCACCCGGTCAACCTGTAGGCTTCGGAGGCACGTTTAATCCTGCAACGGGTGAACATATCCGATTTAACAGCCAAGAGGAGCGAGATGCACACAGAAACCAATCAATGAGAAATTCAGACCGCAGAATGGTAAATCAGTTGATGGACAGAATCAACTCGCTAGGCGGCTCAGGCGGTATGACGGTAAGCGGCGGCAGTGTTGACGAATCTGTTTAAGCGATAGGTAATGAAGCGAGGGGTGGGTTCTATATCTTTGTGAGTTTTATCACTTTCTCGCTAAACAGAAAATTCACGTCAAATTTTGACAACACATTTAATCCCAAGACTCCTGATGAAAAACTTTCTTGTGGAAAAGTGTGTGCATAAACTAAAACATCGTCAAGTTCACAGTCTCCAAGTTTGATTTTATCCAATGTCAACTCTTTCACATATTCAATTCCACTAGCTGTTGTAATTCTTTGGGTTTTCCCTGAAATCACATCATGACCTGCTCGAAACAATACGTCTTTAGATATTGTCGTAACGCTCGCTCCTGTGTCCACAGCTATTGAAAGTGTACTATATGCATTTTTTGCCTTGTTCCACAGCTTAATGTCTACCATCAATAGCCCTGATGACAAGTCCATTTTCAAATTTGTGCTACTCACAAAATCACACTCATTCCTTCAGGGATTCTCCCTGCATAGCGAAAGTATGTCATACTAGGTTCGTAGTCATATTGTTCCATTTTACGCACAACAACATCTCTATTTTCACTGTGCAGAGCAACCTCACCGCCTATGATTGAGCCATATTCGCCCTCTTTGCAGTTAATCATAAATATCCACTGCCCATCGTACTTTGAGTGTACTTGTTCTATCGTTAAATACATCAGAATCACCCCTTTGTTAAGCCTTAGTGTGTATATACTACATGAATTTCATTGTACCACAAAAAAAGATAATATCACAAGTAAATGTTTCCAAAATACATTACACTAGTGCATCGAACCGGAAATACTAAAATCAATCATTGTTCTCCATGCTTTGCCTTATCCTAAGCCGTCAAAGCCGTAGAATTCGGCGTAAAATTCGTAGACGTACCGCATAAATTCATCGCCCGGGGAGTTTCCGTGAAGCACTGCTAAAAGCCATCTTGCGCCTAGCATAGAAGCGGGAACAGGGGAGTCCCACGCTTCGTATGTGTACGGCATTTGATAAACTGAGCCGTTTACTGCGGCTGTTAAATCAGCGAGTGTGGGGTTATTTAGTATGTCGTCCACGCTGTAGCTTGCTTCTGATGGCAGGACTATTATGTCGGGATTCATGGCGAGCAACTGCTCATAAGAAATTTCAGTCCAGCCTCTGCCCGGTAGGTCAGCGGCTACGTTTATACCGCCCGCCATTTCAATCAAATCAGACTGAAACATACCGCCGGGGGCTGTTGACAAATGGCTGCCGACTCCTGCGATATAAACTGTAGGGCGGTCTGCAACTACGGCACTTTCGGCTGTTACAGCTGCATGAGTATCTCTAATCCACGCCACCAGACGGTTGGCGTTTTCTGTGGTTTGCGTCGCAGTTGCAATGAGATTTATCATGGCAACCAGCTCTTCTAAACTCTCGGGATTGACAACAATTGCCGGGATTCCCATATCAGTGAGTGTTTCGGCGGCATCTCTCAGGCGGTAGGGTAATATCACCAAATCGGGATATAAAGCTATGCAGGCTTCAAGGTTAAAATCCCTTGCCGTTCCGACATTCGGGAGACTTAAAAGCTCGGGTTTCATAAGTGTGTAGACAGGACGCTCATCGGCACGCGCTTCAATCCCGACAAGCCTGTCGGACAGCCCAAGGGCTATAGTAGCGGAAGAAGATATATAAAACCCGCTCACTAAACGCTCCACGGGCTGAGCAATTTCAACGCTTCTTCCGGCTTGGTCAATGACAGTTATGCTTGCTTCAACGGTACTTCCGCTATCAGCTTGCGCATCTCCGTTTTCAGCCGGTGATGCCCCGCAAGCGGCAACTCCGAAAAGCAGCGCAAGCGTGAGCGCGAGTGTCAGGAATCTTTTTTTAATAGCCATTTTAGTACCTCTCCTCTATTTTTTATGGTCACTTCTTTTAGTGAAACATTTTCATGAGTCCGAACTCTGCATAAATATTCAACATCAGACTCTTTTACAACTCCCAGTATTGGCGTATCCCCTGCAATAAGGCTCATAACAGAAGCTATAAACTCTTTTGCGTTTGCCTCAATAAAACCCAGTTCGTCCATCACAATATAGTCGCATTTCCCGCTGTTTTCAAGAAGCGATTTACCGTAAGTATCAAATAATTTTGTAACTTCATGTACAGGCTCAAGACCATGCTCGCGTTTTGTCGCAATCAAACGGCGGTCAGCCTGTCCGGATTTTGCGTATGGTGCAAGATAAAGCTGCTGTACGCCTTCTCCGGTGCATTCCCAATACGTCACAAAACCATCGGCGGTCTTATATGATTTTTCAAGATAGCTTGAAATGACAGTAGATTTGCCAACCTGCTTTTCGCCTCTCAAAAAAACGTGCATAATCCGCCTCACTTCTTGCAACTTGGCAACTATTGTGTTACAGTTCACGGGTGATTATAAATTCTTCGTCATTCTGCGCGTAGTCGCAGAATCCAGTACACAGTCCATCAAAATCGCTCAAATTGTTTCAATTATGTATTTTTTCTCAATGGATTCTGCGACTACGCGCAGAATGACAGGTAATTGAGGCGTTTTCCGGCGTAGTCTGAACTGTAACACTATTGTAGCATAGAAAGATGGTCGGTACAAGTAACTGTTGATTATTTTACGAGCAGGATATATACTGTTAGAATATCTGTTTGTATTATTCACACAGGAGGTCACAGTATTGAAGGAATTATTGTTAGGTAATGCAGCTGTTGCTCGCGGTGCTTGGGAAGCAGGGGTCTGCCTCGCCTCCAGCTATCCCGGAACACCCAGCACAGAGATTACCGCAGCTATTGCGAAGTATGACGAGATATACACCGAATGGGCACCAAATGAAAAGGTCGGTATGGAAGTGGCGTGGGGAGCGTGTCTTGCAGGGAAAAGAAGTTTCACAGGCATGAAGCACGTCGGACTTAATGTTGCTGCCGATACGCTTTTTACCATATCATACACAGGTGTTAACGCAGGAATGGTAATAGCGGTCGCAGATGAGCCGGGGATGCATTCCTCGCAAAACGAGCAAGACTCACGACATTACGCGAGAGCGGCGAAGGTTCCAATGCTTGAGCCTGCTGATTCTGCCGAGTGCTTGGAATTTACAAAACTTGCATATGAACTTTCAGAGAAATATGACACGCCGATTATTGTCCGCCTGTGTACACGCATCAGCCACTCTCAGAGTGTCGTGAAGACGGAAGAGCGCGAGAAGCGGCCGGTCAAAGAATATGTTAAAAACCCGCAAAAGTATGTCATGATGCCTACTTTTGCCAGACCGCGTCATCCTATCGTAGAAAAAAGAATGTCAGACCTCAGAGCACTGTCGGAGAAAACTGAGTTAAATCGCATAGAGCTGGGCGGTACTGACCTCGGGATAATCACGTCAGGCACTTGTTATCAGTATGTCAAAGAGGTCTTTGGTGAAAAAGCGAGCGTATTGAAACTCGGATTTGTGCATCCTCTGCCGGAAGACCTCATCATTGATTTTTCAAAAAAGGTTAAAAGATTGGTGGTAGTTGAAGAGCTTGACCCGTTCATTGAGGACCACTGCAAGAAACTGGGGCTGGACGTGACGGGCAAAGATATGTTCTCGCTTATCGGCGAGCTTTCGCCGAACATAATTGCGGAGAAGTTCGGTGTGCTTTCAAGCAAAGGCAAGACGATTGAGGAGGATATCCCAAACCGCCCACCGGTCATGTGTGCAGGTTGTTCACATAGGGGTTTGTTTTATGTTCTAAGTAAACTGAAAGCTATGGTACACGGCGATATCGGGTGCTATACGCTTGGAGCCACACCGCCACTCAACTCTATGGATACGTGTGTATGTATGGGTGCATCGATATCGGGTCTGCATGGGTTTGTCCGTGCGGGAGGCAAAAACGCTGTTTGCGTAATCGGCGACTCGACCTTTGCTCATATGGGCATTAACGGTCTTATCGATATAGGTTACAATCAATCAGATTCAACAGTTATCATTGCGGATAACTCCATCACCGGAATGACAGGTCATCAGGAAAACCCGACCACAGGTTTTAACATCAGAGGCGAAAAAGTCGGGAAGATGGATATTGAGATGATGTGCAAGGCTTGCGGTATAGAGCGGATAAGGACGATTGACCCCAATGACCTTGCCGAGAGCGAAAGGGTTATTAAGCAGGAGATGAACACCCCCGGTGCCTCCGTTATAATCGCAAAGAGACCTTGTATGCTTTTAAAATCTTCAAAGCCCGCACCTGCTCTTAATGTAGATGAGGGCAAGTGTACGGGTTGCACTATGTGTATGAAAATCGGTTGTCCCGCAATAAGTATGAGAGATAAAAAGGCATCTGTAAACCACACACTCTGCGTTGGCTGTAATGTGTGTACACAGCTTTGTAAATTTGATGCTTTTGATGTGAAAAGAGGTTTGAAATATGGAGACTCGTAACATTGTAATTGTAGGAGTTGGCGGACAGGGGAGCCTCCTTGCGTGTAATCTCATGGGGCGTGCGCTGATGATTGAGGGATATGATGCGAAGGTGTCGGAGGTTCATGGCATGAGCCAGCGCGGCGGCTCGGTTGTCACTTATGTACGCTACGGAGATAAGGTTTATTCGCCGATTGTCGATGACGGGCAGGCGGAGCTTTTGGTTTCCTTTGAACTGCTTGAGGCTGCGAGATGGTTTAATGTACTTGCGCCGGGCGGCACTGTTGTTACTAATACGCAGCAGATAAATCCTATTCCTGTTATTTTGGGTGCTGCTAAGTATCCCGAGAATCTTTTAGGCAAGTTTGAAGATAACGGAGCAAAGGTTGATGCAATAGATGCTCTCGCTCTGGCTGAAAAGGCGGGTTCATCGAAGACTGTTAACATTGTAATGATGGGTAGGCTTTCAAAGTATTTTCCATTTTCTGAGGAGACATGGCATAAGGCATTGGAGCAAACCGTGCCACCGAAGTTTCTCGAAATGAACAAAAAAGCATTTAAGCTCGGCGCTTCAGCGTAATGCATTGTTTCCGCAAGCAGCCCATTGTCTGCTACATTTGCGCTTAAAAGGAATTGATTTATGGGAATTTTTACGGCTAAACCTCGAACCGCAGAGCAAAAAGCAAAAGGTGCAAAGTCACGAATATTCTTTCGTGTTGTTGCGCTTGCGTTTATCGTGTTTTACGTTATCGTGCCGATGATTAACCCCGACCCTGAAGTTGCCGAAGATGCAAACCCAATATTTCGATATCTAATTGCAGGTGGTTTCTCTTTGGCTGTCATTGCCATCGGTGCTGTGACTGCTCGTGAATATATGAAAAATAAAAAAGCAGGTTTCTACGAAGCCGCAGCATACACCGATGACGAGGGGATAGACACAGAGAGTACTGTAACTCCTGATAACACTGATACTGCGGATGATGATAGTTATGAAGACGACGAAGACTACGAAGATGATGAGGATTACGAAGACGACGAGTACGACGAGGACGATGAAGATTACGAGAACGAAGAGGACTATGAAAGCGACGAGGACTATGAAAGCGACGAGGACTATGAAAGCGACGAGGAAAACGAATGACGACATCAAAAGAACTAACGCGTAAATTGACAATTTTGGCGCTCCTTAGTGCCATAGCATATATTCTTGCATCACTTATAAGAATCCCTCTGGTTCCGGCGGTTGGATTTCTGGGTTATGAGCCCAAGGATGTTATCCTTGTGATAGCCGGTTTCATTTTCGGTCCGGTTGCACCGCTACTTATGATATCAGTAATCGCTTTGCTTGAGGGTGTTACTACCAGTGTGCTCGGTCCGATTGGCATTCCTATGAATTTCATAGCATCGGTGTCATTTTGTTGCACGGCGGCAGCTATTTATAGAAAGTGGCGCACCTTACTTGGTGCAGCCGTAGGTCTTGCAGTCGGTGTAGTGGTTAACACGGTTGTTATGCTGCTCTGGAACTACGCACTCACGCCAATTTTAATGGGTATCCCGCGCGAGCAGGTTGAAGCTCTTTTGATTCCCGGGTTTTTACCGTTTAACCTGATAAAGGGCACACTAAACGCATCTATAGCAATGGTGCTTTATAAGCCTCTGAGAATGGCGCTTGACAGAGCACGTCTGCTTCCGAAATCAGAGGATTCACCCGAAAGAACCGGTGAAAAGATAAACATCAGCGCACTAGTGGTTTCAGCACTTATTGTATTGACCTGTGTTTTAGTAGTGTTATCATGGCAAGGGGTAATTTGAATGAAACAGCTATCAAAAGTTGCACTTGACATTCAGCCGTCTGCTACTTTGCGGGTTGATGCGCTTTTTAAGCAGATGAGACAAAATGGACTGGACGTTGTCTCATTTGGTACTGGTGAGCCTGATTTTGACACGCCTGAGAATATAAAGCAGGCGGCAATAAAGGCGATAGTGGAGGGCAAAACCAAGTACACCCAAGCGAGTGGTATGCCGGAGCTCCGAAAGGCAGCTGCCGACAGGCTCAGGGCTGATTGCAACATAGAGTATACTCCCGAGCAAATCGTTGTCGCAAGCGGAGCGAAGCACAGCATTTTTGCTGCACTTTGCTGTGTACTAAACCAGGGCGATGAGGTCATTTTGCCTGCGCCGTATTGGGTCACATATGCCGAATCTATCAGGATGGCAGGAGGAGTGGCAAAAATAGTTCACGCATCTGAGGAGAGCGATTTTAAGATAACCAAAGAACAACTGGAATCCGCCGTATCGGAAAAAACAAAAATGCTGATACTGAATAATCCGTCAAACCCCACGGGGATGGTATATAGCGAAATTGAGCTTGAAGAGCTCTGTGATGTTTGTGTAAAGCATGATTTGTACATTCTTTCTGACGAGATTTATTATCGTTTTGTATATGATGGCAGGGAATTTATAAGCGTTGCTGCACTGGGTGATGATGTCAAGGAGCGGACAATTTTGGTAAACGGTGTCTCAAAGACTTATGCGATGACCGGCTGGCGAATAGGTTACACGGCTTGTAATTTAAACCTCGCAAATGTCATGGGGAATTTTCTCAGTCATTCGACCAGTGCGCCAAGCACCATTTCACAAATTGCTGCGGTGCAAGCGTTGTGTGACACACAAGACAGCGTGGACGAGATGTGCCGTATATTCAAAGAGCGCCGCGACTATATAGTCGGGCGCATAGCATCTACTCCGGGTGTCAGTTGTCGCACACCACAGGGTGCTTTTTACATTATGCTTAACATAGAGCAGTTAATAGGCACATCACTCGATGGCAGGACAATAGAAAGCAGTGATGATTTTGCGCTTTTGTTTCTTGAAAAAGGGCTCGTAGCAACGGTGTCATGCAGTGCGTTCGGGTGCGAAAATTTTGTGAGATTGACCTATGCCGCATCTATGGAAACAATCAAAACGGGCATGGATAGACTGGAAGAGTTTGTTTGCAAGATTAGCCGCAAATAATGGGCTATTTGATCTGATTTTCGAGCACTACAGCATCGCTTCTGCGCTTACTCGAAAAACTGCGCAAACTGCCCATTATCTGCTGCATGACCATAGCAGCAGCCGGCAATTTAGTGGCGCGGAGACTTGTTGACGATTTTTGCAGCTTGACTCATGATAGTTATGAAATCAACTTTATACTGCGGGTCAAAGTCGTCCAGTTGAGCATACAGTTCGCCCTTGTCGGTGACTACATATTTCTGTTTGAGATTGTTTAGCATTATAGCCGTAACGTCCAAGCGGCAGATATCGCAGTGACATACTTCCGCTTCCTGAAAGTACCTGTCCAAAATTAATTCGACTGCTCCTTCGGTAAAATTCCTCAGTTGCTTCATAAATAACATCTCCTTACTTAGTTTATTTGAAATATGTTGCGCTAGGACACGAGCTCAATGGCCTTTGCTGCGGCACTGCCTGCATCAGGGGTGTAGGCGGTTGCGCCAATTTCGTCAGCGTATTCTTGAGTGACCGGCGCACCTCCAATCATTACAGAAACTTTGTCTTTAAATCCGCTTGCATGGACGGCATCTACCGTATCTTTCAGTGATTTCATTGTTGTTGTAAGCAGAGTGGAAGCTGCAACAATCTTGGTGTCGGGGTTTTCTGTGAGTGTGTCAACAAATTTCTTGGGCGACACATCCACCCCAAGGTCAATGACCTCAAATCCCGCAGATTCAAACATAAGTGCAACGAGATTTTTGCCGATATCGTGTAAATCCCCTGCGACTGTCCCTATGATGATTTTGCCCATTTTTCCGAGGCTTTCTTTGGCGAGGTGAGGTCGCAGCACTTCTATGCCTTTTTTCATAGTCTTGGCTGAAACAAGCATTTCAGGGACAAAAAGCTCGTTTTGCTGGAACTTTTGTCCTACAACACCCATTGCGGCAACCATGCCTTCATCCAAAATTGCGCTTGGGTCTTCTCCAACGTCAAGGGCTTCTTGCACAAGTGCTTCTATAAGTTTGACCTTGCCCCCCTCAACAGCGGCTGCAATATCAGCAATTTTTGACATAAAAATGACCATGCCTTTCTTGTTTTCTTGAGGCACAAAACGACCATGAAAAGGTATGGTCATTAACGTGCATCATTTGCGGTTCCCCGCAGGGGGAG
>WQTE01000038.1 GCA_009786445.1 Oscillospiraceae bacterium
GGGCATCGAGGAAGCGAGGGGACGGGGGTTGCTGCTTCAGGAGTGAAGCAGCAACCCCCGTCCCCTCGCTTCTTTTGTTTTTTGTAGGATTGTCAAGAGAAAGTTTCGATTGACATCCCCCGTGGCTCGTGTTAGTATATCGCAATAAAACTTTGCGAAAGGAGCAAGGGCTGTGCCTAAATTTGTATACTTAAACTGCAAAAATACCGATACGATGTCTGTACTTCCGGCGGGGAATTACAGGCTTAGCCCTTGTTTGCATTATTTGAGATAGGCTATATCGTGTACTATTTAATAAGCAAAAAGACGGCTAAGGATACTCACAAAACCTTAGCCGTTTTATTTTATTTATTGGGAGGCAAATAAAAATGAATGAATCAATGAAAATCGTGAGAGAGCACTACAATCAGAGCGTGGAATACGAATGGAGCCGCATAGACGGCAGACCTGAGTTTTTGCTGACCTGCCGTATGCTCGACCGCTATGTTAAGAGCGGCGACAAGGTGCTGGACATAGGCGGCGGACCGGGGCGTTACACGTTCTACCTGGCGGAAAGAGGGTGTGAGCTTACCCTTTTTGACTTTTCCGAGGAGAATATTAAATTTGCAAAAAATCGCTCAAAAGACTTAAACCTGCCTGTCAAAGCCATTTGCGGAGATGCCAGAGAGGTGGACAAGCACGTCACAGGTCAATTTGACCACGTTTTGCTTATGGGTCCGATGTATCATTTGCTTGAAGAGCGCGATCGAGTTCTTTCTGTGAATTCTGCGCTAACGTTGCTCAAGCCGGGCGGAATCTTGTTTGTGGCATTCATCAGTATGAGCGGCGGTCTTGTGTTTATGCTCAGGGAAGCCCCCGAGCAGTTTGCCGAACCACACGAGGAAAGGTTTCTCATACCGCTGGTTGCGGGTGAAAATTTTGCAGGCAGTGCATTTACAGAGGCATTTTTCATCAACCAAAATAAGGTGTTGCCGTTTATGGAGCAATTCAACCTTGAAAAACTGCACCTGTTCGGACAAGAAGGCGTACTTGCTCCGAACGAAGAAAACTTCATGGCGCAAACACCCGAAGTCAAAGATGCACTCTTGAGCATTTCCGAAAAACTGTACGAAAAGCCGGAGTTCCTGAGTTGGTCGGAGCATTTGGTTTATGTGGGCAAGAAATAACAGCGCGACAGGCGGCTTCGTATTTGCTCAGTTAAACAAGCTTTTGTGCATAATATTTATCAATTTTTTGTGAATATGGTTCTTGACATAAACTTCGCAAGCTGATAAGGTAGATAATGGGGGAATTTAGGTTTCACCGCAAGATAAAAATATAATGAGGAGGAATTGCACATTGCTATGGGTTACAGGCAAAATTGATGAAATTTTACAGAAATTAGACACTGATGCAACAAGTGGGCTTCGAGGTGAAGAAGTTCAGCATCGCCTACAGAAGTATGGGCTCAACGAGTTTGAAGAAGAAGAAAAGGTAACAATATTTCAAAAAATCCTTCATCATCTCAAAGAAATTCCAACACTCATATTGATTGCGGCAGCAATCGTTGCTACTATTGCTGCGGTTATTAATATGCAAAGCGAAGCAGGAGGCAGTCCGAGCGACTGGGCAAAAGTCGTCATCATCCTGACGATAGTTGTAATAAATGTCGTGCTCGGTCTCTATCAGGAAAACAAGGCTGAGCAAGCCTTGGAAGCCTTGAAGAAAATGAACACCTTTAAGACCACTGTAATAAGAAACGGCACAAAACAAATCATCGATGCAAATCAGCTTGTTCCCGGCGATATAGTGGAGCTAAATGCCGGCGATGTCATAACAGCGGATTCAAGGCTCATCGAAGCGAGCAGCCTTCAAGTTGAAGAAGCTGCACTGACAGGCGAAAGTCAACCTGTAGACAAAGAACCTCATGCAATCGTGGAAGAAAATTCTCCTCTCGGCGACAGGCTCAACATGGTCTATTCAGGCTGCCTTGTCACCGGCGGGCGTGCAAAAGCTGTCGTTGTAGAGACTGCAATGAACACGGAAATGGGCAAAATTGCCCGGCTGCTAAAAGAGACAAAGAAGCTTCTCACACCTCTGCAACTCAGGTTGCAGCAACTCGCCAAGCGCATCTCTGTGATTGCGCTGATTTCGGGTGTTGTGATGTTTGCTGTTGGCTTTGTCGGCTGGGGCAACGATTTTATTCATATGCTTTTCCTCGCTGTCGCGCTTGGTGTTGCTGCTGTTCCGGAAACACTCCCTATCATTGTTACAATGATTTTGTCATATGGCGTATTTAATATGGTTCAAAAAAAGGCAATTATCCGTAAAATTCCCGCCATTGAAACCATAGGCAACACCTCTGTCATATGTTCTGACAAAACCGGAACACTCACGATGAATAAAATGAAAATCCAGCACGTCTGGCATGTGAGACACGACCCGATATCAGTAAAGGATAAGGAAAACTTCAATACAGATCAGAAGATGCTTGTTGAAATTATGACATCTTGCAGCAACGCTGTCATTGAGGCATACGGCGAGGATAACGAAGAGCACGTAGTTGGAGACCCGACAGAAATTGCCATTATCCGCCTGCTCCACGACCTGAAACTTGACAGGGTAAAAGCAGAGAGGGACTATCCCCGTGTGCATGAGATACCGTTTGATTCATCGCGAAAACGCATGACAACGCTGCACAGGGATGGCGATGGATATATAGCAGTCACCAAGGGTGCATTTGACCGCATTCCCGTGGACTGGGATCCCGAGCTTCTCAAAAGAGCTACTGAGATACATGACTCTTACGCTGATAAAGCCCTGCGCGTGATAGCTGTTTCCATAAAGAAGTATGACGAGATGCCAACGGATTTAAGCGAAAAAGAGCTTGAGAGCGGGCATGAATTTCGCGGCATGGTCGGGATGATTGACCCACCGCGCCCCGAGAGCAAGGATGCTGTCAAGAGGGCAAAGGAAGCGGGCATCAAGACTGTTATGATAACAGGCGACCACAAGGCCACCGCAGTTGCTATTGCTAAAGAAATAGGAATTATGCAAGAGGGCGACCGCGCAATGACAGGTGTAGATCTCGCCGAGATGAGTGATGTTGACCTTATTGCCCAGGTGCGCGGAATTTCCGTCTACGCAAGAGTCAGCCCCGAGGATAAACTCAGGATTGTCGCCGCATGGTCTGCCCATAACGAGGTCATAGCAATGACCGGGGATGGCGTTAATGATGCTCCTGCGCTCAAAGCCGCCGACGTTGGTGTGGCTATGGGAATCACAGGCACAGAGGTTACAAAGAGTGCGGCAGATATGATTATCACTGACGATAACTTTGCCACCATCGTTGATGCAATTACCGAAGGGCGCACATCATACGACAACATCCGTAAAACCATTCAGTTCCTGCTGGGCGTTAACTTCGCTGAGATTTTTGTGCTTCTGGCAGGCATGGTCGTGCTGGGCCGCACGGTTCTTACTGCACTCCAGATTCTCATAATAAATGTCGTGTATGACGGCATCCCGGGTTTCTTCCTCGCTTTCGAGATGAAAGAGCCCGATGTCATGAAGCGAAGACCGCTCCCTAAAGGTGCGGGAGTTTTTGCCCAAGATGTCGGCTTGTTCATAGCTGTACGTGCTGTTACGTTTTCCATTATAACGCTCGCTGCGTTTATCATTGGTGCATTTGTCCAGGTAGCGCCTGCAACTGCTGATGCGTATATGCAGGTTGTTTGGTACGGATGGGGTGCACATACCGGGCAGTATGTTGCAGAGCTCGGCAGGACACTTGGATATGGTTTTCTCGAAAACATATTTGCTATGAGATACCTCGGCAACTTTGAAGTCGGCATGACTATGGCGTTTATGGTACTCAGCTGGGCTTCCACGATTGACACATTCAACACCAGAACCCGCCAGTCAATCTTCAAGGCAGGGTTCCTGTCCAACAAAGGCGTGTTCTTCGCTGTTTTAGGCGCTATCGCTTTCTCGCTGGTTGTCGCACTATGGCCGCCTCTCATGAATATATTCAGCGTGGTATACGTACATTACTACCACTGGATTCTCATCACAGGTCTTGCGCTGATGCAACTGCTCGCCGTTGAAATCCTCAAATTCTACATGCGCCGCCGCAACGCAAAGAAAGCCCCGGTGCTAGCCAGCTAGTGCGTGTTGTGACATTCTGCGGGCAACCCGGTCGAACAAAAAGCAGCCGAAAGGCTGCTTTTTGAGTCGGACGGATACACTACTCGCCGTAAAAGTCCGCAAGGAGCAAGATAAGTGGGCAAAACATTTCCAAAACTTCTTTGCTTTATGAACCGTCCTCCGGCACACAAAAAAATGCCAACTATACTACCATGGGTACTATACTGATAGTTGCCGTTAGTATAGTATTGTTGACGAGCGTGTCGAACCGCCCCCTGCCCTGTTTGGCACACTAAAATATGACTCTTCGCAGAGGGGTCAAGACGGAGAGGTATGCAAATGAAAAAGATTATAGGAAGAACGATGGGACCTAGCCGCTTGCTGGCACTGGTGCTGTGCCTTATGCTGGCATTAGGAGCTATGCCTTTACTGCCGATGGGGACTGTGCTGGCGGCAAATGGTGCCCCGTGTGATATGTGCGATGAGCTTGGATGCAATTATTGCGGTACCCCTGATTGCGTGTGGCAGGTATTGGGTAGCTGCGACTACGAATACCCTGACTGCGTCGGGAGACTAAGAATAAAAATTCCGCCACCAATAGTGGGTTATGCGCAAAGTGACTTCAACGTAACCATAATTGGGGCTTCCGAGGATTGGCATATGTTCGAGCTCGGAACAGGAACCAGATGGGATCCGGAGAACGAGACTTTCCAACGTGCAAGTTACACCAAAATTGTATACATCGAAGCAATTGATTGGACGTTTTATGATGGATCAGACTATGTAATTGTGCTGGTAAATGGATCAGAGGTTGAGTTTGAACGTTACAATCCGACCACGGTAATCAGAGCCTCTATTCCGTTTGATACGATAGGAGAAGAAACATTCACAGTCACATTCAATGCGAATGGCGGGACTATTAGTGACAATCCAACCTATGTTTTAGACAATAAATCTTACGGCACAAGAATAAATCCACCGCAAAACAACGCGGTCAGAGCAGGGTATCACTTCCACGGTTGGTACACAACTCAGGCGGCGGCACGCGGAACTGCGGCAAGCTTCCCGGTAAGGATAACAGGGAACATAACGTTTTATGCGCGATGGGAAACTTTTCTACCTGCGATTGACAATATAGTCATAACTCCCGGATTCGTCACTATATCGCCGGGTCAAACTCACCGCTTTGAGGCAGAAGTATTCGGTGGAGACAATCCGCACCAAGGCATAAGATGGACACTCGACGGAACCACTTGCCCCGGCACAGTCATTTATAGCGGTAATAGCGGAATACTACACGCCGGACCGACTGAAAGCGGGACGGTCACAGTATTAGCAACATCTCTAATCAATGAGAACATAACCGGCACAGCAGCGGCACATGTGCAGCCGCCCGGAGGAGCGGTATATGAGGGGTATACCGGAGCAGCGCCTGTTGTTGCACCTGTTGTTGCGCACGAAGTTCCGCAGACAGGCATCACAGGCAGGATGATTCTCCCGATTGTGCTTGGCACACTTGGTGTTGCTTTGGTCGCAGGAGCTGAAATCCTGCGCAGGTACAAGAAAAAGAACATGAAATAGGCAACTCGAAGCAGTCTGACGGGGGAAGCGAAGCAAGGGGACGGGGGTTGCTGCTTCAGCAGTGAAGCAGCAACCCCCGTCCCCTTGCTTCGCTTAATCTAGCGGATATATCGGGCGTGGTGTTTTTTTGTATGGTAGGTTTTTAAGCTCCAGTGCAGTATCGCCCTCTGTCAGTGCGAGTATGCTCAGCTTGCTGATGTCTTGATATTCCGGGCTTAGGTAGCCTGCTTTTATGCCTATCACGTTAAAGCCAGTCGGTTCAAGGCCCAGTTCCCTCAGTGTTTCAGGGTAGTACGTGGCGCAGCGCTTGTCCGAAACAACAAATTTTACACCCTTAGCTTGCATTACCGCGTACGATGTACCTTGAATTTTCGCCAGATTTTTTAGTTTTGCATACACTTCTAACCGCTCGCTGGCCTTTTTAGAAGTGCGCCCGCCCAATGCGATGGAAAATTCATCGCCAATTGTGCGAGAGGCGCACTGCTTATACGCCTTCGCATCGGCTACGCAAGTGTATACAGCGTTTTCCATGCCGCTTTCAATCATGAGCCGTAATAATTGCGTGGTATCTTGTGAGGCTCCGGCAGTAGGGTTATCTGCTGAGTCTGAAATAATCACGGGAAACTCTGTGGCACAAAGTGCAGCTTCGATGGCCTCCTGCGACTGCATAGCCGGAGTGCTAAACGTAAATTCGGCACGCTTATCCCAGAATATTTTGCTCATTTTATCTGCCAGGTCTTTTAGCTGTTTTTCACCATCTGACCAGCCTGTGACCAATGCTCCCGCACCGCCAAAGGGAGAATCTGCCCACGGAAATCCCATCACATATGATGCGCAAAGCACGTCAGGCAGCTTATCATACTCTGTAAGCGACTCAAACAACGCCTTTGCGGGCTCCACGCGGGTTTCGCTCTGCTCACCGGAAACAAGGATAGGTATTTTTACAAGCACATTTACCGTTTTTCTTTTCTCCTTGAGAATTTTCAGCATTATTTCCGCTCCTCGTTTGCCTGTGTCAAACGAGTCAATGTGCGGTGCGGTCCGAAAGACAGAAAATCCATCGCTACATAGCGCCATCTGCTCCGTGAGAGTGGCATGCATATCCAGTGCGCACACAATGGGGATTTCATTGCCAATAACACTGCGCACTGCTTCCAGCAAATCGCCCTCCGGGTCGTATAACCCTTCGACAGCCATTGAACCGTGCAGTGCCAGGCAAACAGCATCCCATGCTCCCCCGTCGCGGAGTTTAGTAATGATACTCGACTTTATGTAATCATAAGCATCGCGCCTCACAGTGCCCGAGGGTATTGCGCTTGCAAAAAACAGCGGAGCTACGTCTGCTCCGCTTGTTTTGAGTGTTTCATAAAATCCGTTTGCGGAGCTGTCAATATTTCTGAGCTTACAGAAATCATCTCCGTCTATCAGCACAAAAGAACTAAGCTCTGTACACTCTTTATTGAAAGTGTTGCTTTCATGCCCCATCCCGGCTAATGCTATTTTCATCTTAACCCCCCAACTCCTTTGTTCCATCCATCACGCTATTTCGATTTTATCGTCCGTTGCGGTAATTTTTATCGAATCGCCGTCTTTGATTTTTCCTTCCAGCATCTGCTCGGCGACGGTGTCTTCAACTGCACTCTGGATGGCTCTGCGCAGTGGTCTGGCTCCGTAAATCGGGTCATCGCCTTTCTTTGCCAAGAGATCTATCGCAAGAGCATCAACCGACATATCAATACCGACTTTTTTCATGCGTTCTTTTACAATATCGAGCATTTTTTCACAGACTTCCCTGATATGCTCACTGCTCAGTTTGTGGAACACTATCGTCTCATCAATCCTGTTTAGAAACTCAGGCTTAAACAGACGTTTCACTTCATCCATCACAGCTTCCCGTATCTGTTCGTGGTCGCCGTCAGAATTATTTTCATCAGATGCAAACCCCAGCTTTGTACGGCTTTCCGTTATGTTACGTGCCCCTGCATTAGAGGTCATAACTATGATGGTGTTTTTAAAGTCTACCCTGCGGCCTTGGGAGTCTGTGAGCATACCGTCTTCCAAGATTTGCAGCATTACGTTGAATACATCCTCATGTGCCTTTTCCACTTCGTCAAAGAGCAAAACCGAGTAAGGTCTGCGGCGGACTTGTTCTGTCAGGTTTCCGCCCTCATCATAACCCACATATCCCGGCGGTGAGCCAATCATTTTAGAGGTCGTGTGCTTATCCATGTATTCTGACATATCTATGCGCAGCATGGCACTTTCATCACCGAACATCGCCTCTGCCAGGGCTTTGCAAAGCTCTGTCTTTCCAACCCCTGTCGGACCGAGGAACAAAAACGAACCGATAGGACGCTTTGGGTCTTTCAGACCTACTCGTCCGCGCCTGAGCGCCTTTGCAACAGCAGTGACTGCATCATCTTGACCTACCACACGTGCGTGAAGTGTGTCCTCCATTTTCAGAAGCCGCTCACTCTCGTCTTGTGTAATACTCGTAACGGGAACTCCTGTCCAGCCGGAGACTATTTCCGCTATGTCCTCTGCATCAACATTTTTTGTGTTTCCGCTCTTTGCTTTCTCCCACTTTTCACGGGCTGCTGTGATTTTCTCATTTAGCTCACGCTCGCGGTCACGGACACTTGCAGCACGCTCAAAATCTTGATCCCGAATTGCTTCTTCTTTTTCTTTTATAAGCTCTGTTTTTGATGCTTCCAACTCTTTTAAATCCGCCGGAAGTTTTAGTTTATCAAGCCTCACCCGTGAAGAGGCTTCGTCTATGAGGTCAACTGCTTTATCAGGCAAAAATCTATCATTTATGTATCTGCTTGAGAGGTTTACAGCAGCTTCGACAGCTTCATCCGTTATTTTCAGCTTATGGTGCTGCTCGTACTTATCGCGCAAGCCTTTGAGGATGTTGACCGAATCCTCCGGCGAAGGCTCTTCCACTACTACAGGCTGGAATCTACGCTCCAGAGCGGCATCTTTTTCAATGTGCTTTCTGTATTCGTTAAGGGTTGTTGCGCCAATTATTTGCATCTCCCCTCTGCCAAGCAGAGGCTTAATGATGTTTGCCGCATCTATGGCACCCTCGGCTGCACCTGCGCCTATTATGGTGTGAAGTTCATCTATGAATAGTATCACATTGCCTGATTTCTGGACTTCATCTATCGCTGTTTTTATACGCTCTTCAAAATCTCCCCGATACTTTGTTCCGGCGAGCATTCCGCTCAGATCAAGTGTTACGATGCGCTTGTCTAGCAGTGTCTCGGGTGCTTCTCCTGCAACTATGCTCTGTGCAAGTCCTTCGGCTATGGCTGTTTTGCCAACCCCCGGCTCACCTATGAGCACAGGATTGTTTTTTGTACGTCTGGAGAGAATTTGAATTACTCTCCCTATTTCAGACTCTCTGCCAATAACTGGGTCAAGTGCACCTGCTCCGGCAGCCTCTGTCAAGTCTCGGCTGAACTGGTCAAGCATTTTTGTGCTGCTCTCTTGTGATTTGCCGCCAACATTTGCGGCTATGGGCATCGGGCGAAATACGTTGCTGCTGAGCAATTTCAAAAAGTCAGAGAAAAGTTTTTCATTATCAAGCCCTGTCATGTAGATTATGCTGGCTGCATCGCACTCGCTTTCACGGAGCAGTGCCAGAAGCAGATGCTCCGGTGCTGCCTGAGGGTAACCTCTGTTCAGCGAATCAATTCTTGAAACATCGGCAATTCGCCTTGCTCGGGGGGTAAAGCCATGCGGAAGAATTTCCGTATGGTTGCCTCGCCCTTTATGTTTTAAAATCAAATCAAAGATTAGACTGCTGTGTAGTCCGACATCACCGAGAAACTTAGTGGCGGGACCCGGTCCTGATTCCTCATGCGACAGCCCGTAGAGCAGATGTTCGCTACCGATATACTCATGTCCCATCTCAACAGCAGCTTGCTGTGCCAAGTCAAAGACTTTTATCGACCGCTCAGAGAAACCTGTATATTTTTCGCCAAATCTCATATCTTCCCCCCTCGATCAAACCTTGAGTTCTTTTATTTGATCGCGGAGTACCGCCGCTTTTTCAAACTCTTCGTTTTCAATCGCTGTGCGAAGCTCAACATTCAGCTCACGCAGTCTGCATATATTCTCATCTACTTCGACACTTTCTTTTTTCGTTTCGGTGCGGCAATCGCATGTTTGTGCCACGTGCTTTTGCGGAGCATCGGTTTGCGAGCGTACTCTGAACGGCACCAATCGCTCAGGGGTCACTACAGGGATTGCCATAGGCATAAATCCGCTGATACCGCCGCGGCTGCCGAACAAGCTGCGCATTGGGAGCAAGTCCTCAAATATGCCTCCTAAGTCAAGGATTGAATCAAAGTCGTATGACGCTGCGCATTCCGCGCAAAGATGTGTTTCTGATACTGTTCCGTTTACATTTGAAGAATAGTGAAAAACCACTTCACTTTTTCCACAATTTTGACATTTCATTTTTTTGTACCTCCGTAATTTATTCGCTTATACTTATTATCGTGCTTTTCTTTCTCTCACTATAGCAGATTATGAGCAGTTTATGTGTTCTTTTTTGAGAGAAGACGGCGCCTATGATGCAGATTCTCGGAAAATCGAGTGAACCGCTCGTCATATGCGAGTAACCCGAGCCTTAAACCGAGTGCATCAGCATTTGTTTTAGTATACTTGCCCGCAGTTCGTCTCTCTCCATTACGCTTGCAGGTTTCAGTGCTCTCACGCTTATTGCCGCGAGTATCAATCCTGCTTTTTCGTCGTTTATAGCCTTACTTTGCCGAAGATTTGCTATGAGCGCTGCTCCGGTATTTGCATCAATCGTATCGCCTATTGCGTTGATTGTGTGCATTATGAGCAGCTTTGCTTCCATCGCGACACGCTTTATTCTGATGTAGCCGCCACCGCCACGTCTGCTCTCTACTATGTAACCGTGCTCCGGTGAAAAACGTGTTGAAATGACATAGTTTATCTGACTGGGTACACAGTTAAATCTGCTGGCAAGCTCAGCGCGTTGCAGCTCTGCAGTTCCGCCCGCCTCACTGAGCATCTCGTCAATAAACCCTGCTATTACATCACTGACTCTCATAGATGCCTCCTCGTACACTTTGTTTTGACTTTGACTATCTTTGACCTTAATCACAATAATAGCACTTCAACACCTGAACGGCAACTCGCATTTTGACCATCTTTGACCTTTACTCTTGCGCTTATAACCGGTTATCTCGCTGTTTCTTCCTTTTTCGCATCTTTTCACCGATTTTCGCTGTTTTTTGTGATGTCGCTCGGCTTCTGAAAACAGCTAAAATCCCTGCACATAAACACAAAAAAATTTTTCTACCACTTTATGTAAAATTTTGTAGATATAACCAAAAATGTAAAAACTCTCATATTTATATTGATTCTTTCGCCATAGTGAGATAAACTACACGGAGCTAAGCGCATTTGGAGAGGATGTTTTCTATTGTCAGATTCAAAATACATAGATTCATTTAAAGATTATTTAGTTAATGAGAAGCGTGTGTCCACTAATACGGTATCATCGTATATTCGTGACGTCAAGCAGTTTTATGATTTTCTCAGTGATTCGGAAAAATCAGAGTTTAACGATGTGACGAAAGAGGATTTACAGTTTTATATTTCTCATCAGCTTGATAGCGGTCGCTCACCTGCTACCGTGTCAAGGTGTATAGCATCCCTGAAAGCCTTTTTTAAGCGCCTGAAAGATAACGGAATGGAAGAACCGAATCCCGCAGCGGAACTTACGGCAATTGCATCTGTTAAGAAGATGCCGCAAATCTTAAAAAGTGACGAAATTGAGCGACTTTTGGATCAACCCAGCGTTAAAGACTTAAAAGGTTGTCGCGATAAGGCGATGCTTGAAACCCTCTATGCCACAGGAATTCGTGTCAGTGAGCTAATCGCTCTTGATGTTGATGATATAAACCTTGTCACAGGTATCATACAGTGCAGAGTCGGCAATGTAAGAGAAATCCCCATAAACCAAACTGCAACCAGAGCAATCAGTCAATATTTATCTCTTTCAAGACCGAATATGGCTCTTGAGGGTGAGACTTCGCTGTTTGTAAACACAGGCGGCGGCAGGATGTCCCGACAAGGGTTCTGGAAAATTCTTAAAAGCTATCTGGACAAAGCTCAAATCAGCGAGGATATAACACCGCAGATGTTACGTCACTCGTTTGCTGTACATCTTCTGGAAAATGGTGCTGACATACATTCGCTTCAAAAGATGCTTGGTCATGCAGATATTTCATCAACGCAAGTCTACGCTCGCGCCGTCAAAAGCGAGCTAAAGGCAGTTTATGAAAAGACACACCCGAGAGCATAAATTTTCGATTAAACCACATACTCTTTCATTTTTCCGAGTAAGCTGAGTCCGACGACAACATCTACTTCAACTCCATCTTCAAGGTATCTTGTATCCTTTACAGTACCGTCTCTATGCAGGGTTTCTACAAGCCCTGCTTTGTCATAAGGAAACCTCAGAGTTACTTTCTGTATTCGGTCTGAAAGCCTATCTTCTGCCATTTTCAAAAGCTGCTCAGTCCCCTGCCCTGTTTTTGCAGAAATCATCACTATGTTGTCGCCGCGCCGGCGTACATCGGCATCGAGCTTGTCACACTTGTTGTATGCCTCAATCCTGGGCGTATCTCCTGCACCTAAAGTTACAATCAAATTGTCAACAACCCGTACCTGTTCCTCCCACTCTGGGCTTGAGGCATCAATCACGTGAACAATCAAATCGGCATACTTAAGCTCTTCCAGAGTCGCCTTAAACGCACTGACCAAATGATGCGGCAACTTACGGATAAAACCGACTGTGTCGGAAAGCAAGACCTCTCCAATATCACCAATATCAAGCCTGCGTGTTGTGGTGTCAAGCGTGTCGAAAAGTCTGTTTTCCGCTTGAATCCCCGCTCCCGTGAGCAAGTTTAGGAGTGTGGACTTTCCGGCGTTTGTATAGCCAACCAAGGCGATTACGGAGACATTGTTTTTTTCACGAAGTCTTCTCTGCGTGTCTCTGGTGCGGATAACCTCATTTAGCTCCGCTCTGAGTTTGTCAATCTTCCGGCGAATGTGTCGGCGGTCTGTCTCAAGCTGAGTTTCACCCGGTCCTCTGGTGCCTATTGGCGCACTTGAGCCGGTTTGACTTACCAGATGTGTCCACATTCCGGAAAGGCGCGGCAAAAGATAGTTGTACTGTGCCAGTTCAACTTGAAGTCTGCCCTCTCGGGTTTGCGCACGGCCTGCAAAAATATCCAGTATCAGCGATGAGCGGTCGAGCACACGAAGTTCAAACTCTTCCGTGAGAGCCCTCGTCTGCGATGGCGAGAGTTCGTTGTCAAACACAATCACGTTGCAATCATTTGCTTTTGCCAGTTCTTTTACTTCTTCTACTTTGCCTTCGCCAATGAAAGTGCGAGGCTCAGGTCTTTTTCTGTTTTGAAGCGCCCTGCCCAAACAAGTGCCGCCCGCTGTTTCCAGGAGGGCTTCAAGCTCGTCAAGGCTTTCCTCCGTTGAGCGGTCATGGAGCGGCATACTGTCGGCACTGAGTCCGACGATTATCGCTTTCTCCGGCTCTCCCGAGTCGCTTCTCTGCTCTATTTTATCAAATATATCCATAGATATCTCTTCCCTTCTTTTGTCATACAGAAAACCCGCGCTATTAAAGCACGGGTTTCGTGTTTACACTAAGCTACTGACTTTGACTCAGGCCGAACTTTCTGTTGAATTTATCAACACGTCCACTGGTGTCTACCAGTTTTTGTTTGCCTGTATAAAAAGGATGGCACCTCGAGCAAATTTCTACTCTAATGTCTTTTCTGGTGCTTCCGGTCTCAATAACTTCACCACATGCGCATTTAATAGTTGTCTGTTGGTAGTTGGGATGTATACCCTCTTTCAAACTAATCACCTCTTTTCTCACAACGTACAGGAGCGATTTTAGCACAGCCGCACGATAAATGCAAGTTTTTTTTGCTAAACCTCTACACTAAACCTCTACAGTCCAGTTCATTTCGTCCGGGATTCTGCCTGTTTGTATGCCGTGCAGGGTGTCGTAGAGTCTCTGTGTAAGCTTTCCTATGCCACCGTCGCCTACAATTATTTCGTAATCCTTGCGCATCAGCTTAGAGATGGAAGATATTACGACTGCCGTCCCGCTGCCGAAAATTTCTTTCAGCTTTCCTTCTTTTGCAGCATTTTCTATATCTTCTATCCTGAGCTTTCGCTCGGAAACTTTTATGCCCCATTTTTTGAGTAGCTCAATAACAGATGTACGCGTGATGCCGGGTAAAATAGTTCCCTGAAGCGGTGCTGTTATGACCTCATCTTCAATCATGAAAAAGGCATTTGATGTGCCGATTTCCTCCACAAAGCTGTGCTCCTTGGCATCAAGCCACAAAACCTGCGCACACCCTAAAGATTGTGCTTTAGATTGCGCTTTTAGAGAAGCGGCATAATTACCGCCGACTTTTGCAAAACCAACGCCACCTATAGCGGCACGCACCAGCTCATCTTCCACATAGATGCTTATGGGGACAATACCGCCGCCCGGTATATCGAAATACGGCCCGACAGGTGAAAGAATAATCATAAACTTATAGTGGTTTGCCGCATGGACACCGAGAAAAGCATCATCTGCAAATACAAACGGGCGGATATACAGCGATGTGCCCTCTTTTTCAGGAACCCAGCTTCGGTCGATATCGACAATAGTCTTTATCGCACTGACAAAAAGTTCATCGTCAATTTCAGGCATACATAAACGCTCATTAGACTTTCGGGCACGTGCCGCGTTTAAATATGGTCTAAATAACTGCACACGTTTATCCGGTGTGCTATAAGCCTTCATACCCTCAAACATTTCCTGCCCGTAGTGCAAAACAGCAGCGGCAGGGTCAAGGGTAATAGGACCGTACGGCACAACACGCCCATCGTGCCAGCCTTTTCCTGTTTCATATTCCATAATGAACATATGGTCTGTGAAAACCTTGCCGAATTTTAGTGTGTCCGGGTCGGGTTTTGGTTTTGGTATAGTGGTAAGCTCAATGTCAAATGAATATTTCATACGTTCCTCACCTTATACTCCTCCGCCGCTTTTAACTGTTCAGCGGCACTTTTTAGTGTTGTGTCTGTTATTGTTTCGCCGCCGCTCAGGCGGGCAAGTTCCTTTTTGCGACCCTCGTGGTCTAATCTCTCAACATGTGTGAAGGTTCTGCTCTCGCTTATACTCTTGCTGATAGAAAAATGCGTGTCTGCCATTGCGGCAATCTGCGGTAAATGCGTAACGCAAAGCACTTGGCGCTTTATTGCAAGCGTTGCGAGTTTTTCGCCGACTCTTTGTGCGGCAATGCCTGAAACGCCTGTGTCGATTTCGTCAAACACCATTGACCCGGTGTCCGTACCACTGCTCAGAACATTTTTAAGAGCCAGCATGATTCTGGCAAGCTCGCCGCCTGATGCTATTTTGTTTATTCTACCGGGAGCTTCGCCTTCGTTAGCCGACATCAAATACCAAACTTCGTCCCCGCCACAATGACCCAAGCCGTATTCACCGCGTACGCCTGAGAATTCCACAGTAAACTTAACGCCGGGCATATTTAACTCGGAGAGTTCCTTTTTTACCATGTCTGAGAGCTTTTTAGCCGCTTTTTTTCTTTTAGCTGACAACTTTTCGGATAAACTCTGTGCTTGCCTTATGGTATCTGCAAGCTTTGCTTCCAGTTTTGCCAGTTTACCGCCTGAATCTTCTATATCCGAAAGCTCTGCCGCCGCATTTTGAGAAAATGCGAGAGCTTCTTCCTCACCTCCGTACTTGCGAGTTATGCGCTTTAACACATCAAGCCGCCCTTCAATATGGTCAAGCTCGTCCGGCGTAAAGTCGAGTCCTGCTCTGAAATCCCGGAGTTCATCTGCAATGTCTTGAGTTGTATATAGAACATCGCTTATGCGCTCACCAAAACTCCGCAGCTTCTCGGAGTAGCGCACCGCCCTGTCAAGCCCTGTGCCTGCTTCACTTAGACGTTCCAATGCGCCGACAGTCTCGCCTCCGCCGTAAAGCGACTCAAATGCTTCATCTACCGACTCGGTAAGTTTTGAAGCGTTCTGCAAGAGTTCTCGTCTTGCTGCGAGCTCCGCTTGCTCGCCCGGCGAAATTTTTGCCTGCTCTATTTCACTGATTTGATGTTTCAGCAGGTCTATCTGCCGCTCCTTTTCACTTTCGTCCATAGTGAGTTTGTCTATCTCAGTTTTTAACGTCATAAGTTTGCCGTATGCTTCTTTATAGGAGTTCAGCTCGTTATCCAACATGCCGAAAACGTCCAGATAATCCAGATGTGCTCCTTCATCCAAGAGTTTTCTTCCGTCATTTTGCCCGTGAATATCAAGCAAAAACGCACCTAATTCACGCAAAACAGCTACAGGAACGGGAGTGCCGTTGATTCTGCATACACTTTTCCCGTCTGCTGATATTTTGCGTGATATGAATATCTCTCCATCCTCGTCGGGCTCTATTGCGTTTTCATTAAGCCATACATCGCAGTCGGTGGTTTCAAAAACTGCGGTGACAGAAGCCGCCTCTGCTCCCGTCCTTATGATCTCACGTGAAGTTCTGTGTCCCGTGGCTGCGGACAGCGAATCAATAACAATGGATTTTCCCGCACCCGTTTCACCTGTTAAGACGTTTAAGCCCCCGGTAAATTCAATTTCGGCTTTCTCAATAACTGCAACATTTTCAATTTGAAGAAGTTTTAGCATAGAATTCCTAACTTTCCTGATGACAGGTTATGAATTTATTAAACCAGCATATCTTCGATTCCGGCACAAAACTTTTCTGCTGCAATAGAATCTCTCATTGCCAGAAAGGCTGTATCATCACCTGCAATTGTCCCTACCAAGTCGTTTATACTCATTGTATCGAGTGCTCCGCACGCAGCAGGTGCGAGTCCCGGTAGGGTTTTAATTACAACAATGTTTTGAGCTGTTGTATATGAAATTATGCTTTCTTTGAAAATGCTGGTCATACGGACTTTTTGGTTTTGCGTTTCTGCACGACCGCTTGCTGTGTATCTGTAAGTGCCGCGTGGGGTCAGTTCTTTGATGAGGTGGAGTTCCTTGATGTCCCTGGACACCGTAGCTTGCGTGCTCTCAAAACCACTTTTAGAAAGCTCCTCTATTAGCTGATTTTGTGTTTCGACATCTGTTGCGGCTATGACTTTTAGTACTGCCAGTTGTCTTTCCTTTTTCATTTTGGTATCCTCCGCTATCACACATATTTTTGCACTCCTCAGTGCAGGCGCCACATTAATATATAATTAAATCATTCTGAGCATCGCAAAAATCTTTTTGAGCGCGTAATTGTTGTGCATAAGATCCTTCGGTCACTTCGCTTTCTCAGGATGATAATTTTAATGACTTCCGTAAAGGCGTGAGGCTAATTTTGTTGCTATTTTATGATAAAAACTGCTGTCGTCAAATCTGACAAGTTTTGTTTTTTTAGCAGAATTTCGTACTTCTATCGAGACTCCACTCTGAACGCCTATGTGAGTTCCGCCGTCAACCGAGACATATGCAGGGCTTGCCTGTTTTGTGTTGATTTCTACAGTTACAACTCTTCCGGCTACAAGCACAAAAGACTTTGCTTCAAGCACGTGGGCACAGACCGGTGTGATAATGATGTTTTTTGCTGTTGGCTCCACTATGGGGCCGCCCGCTGACATGGAATATGCTGTTGAACCTGTCGGCGTGGCGATTACGGTTCCATCGCCGTGAAAATGAATTATCTTGTGGTTGTCTGCTAAAATCCCCATTTCGATAACCTTGTTATCACCTTTTATCACGACATCGTTGAGAGCATAGCCCTGATAAATCGTTTCCGCTTCACGACGGACGGCTATGTCAATCATCATGCGGCTTTCAATATTGTAATTTCCTGTTGCAACAGATTTGAGCTTATCTATTTCATCGGGTTCAAGCTCAGCCATGAAGCCTTTTCCGCCCATATTTATACCCAAAATCGGGACTCCACACTCGGCTGCCGCTCTCGCTGCGCGTAATATCGTGCCGTCACCGCCAAATGTTATAATCATTTCCGCATTTTGCAGCTCGTCTTCGAGTTTTTTTTGCGGCATATCTGTTTTAGGTGTAACTGCTGCTAAATCATTAAATATTGCAGGGCACAAAACTACTTCCCTGCCCATATTCACAAGCTCTTTTGCAACCTTTGCCGCCATGCTGAAATCTATGTCGTTTTTTTCGTTAGGATAAAGGATTATCTTGTGCAAATCGCTACTCCTTAACATAAGTGCTCGTGTGATTGCTTCACCAGCAGGTCTGTATTTACTATTACTTTTTCGCCTGTTTTTGAGAGGTGTGAGAGAAATTCAATGTTGCCTTTTGGACCTTTTATCGGTGAATATGATAGTCCTTTCAGCAAAAAACCTGATCCCTCGGAGTATCCGATAAACGCATCCAGAACTTCTTTGTGTGTTTGCGGATCACTGACTACCCCTTTTTTTCCTACTTTACCTTTTCCTGCTTCAAACTGGGGTTTTATCAGACAGATTACTTCGCTCTCGTCAGTGAGAAGCTTATGTACGACAGGCAAAACGAGTGCCAGAGAAATGAATGCGACATCTATTACGGCAAGCTGCGGACTTTCATCCAGCATTTCCGGTGTAACATAGCGGATATTTGTCCGCTCCATCGTTACCACGCGCGGGTCATTTCTAAGAGTCCAAGCAAGTTGTCCGTAGCCCACGTCAACTGCATATACCTTTTTCGCACCGTTTTGGAGCAGACAATCTGTGAAGCCGCCGGTTGATGCTCCGCAATCTATGCATACTTTGTGCTCTGCCGAAACATTAAAGTGGGAAATCGCTTTTTCGAGCTTTGTGCCGCCGCGGCTGACATAGTTGAGTCCGCTGAGTATATCGTGTTCGGCTGTGCTCATACTTTCCGCTCTTTTCTTTCCTGTTTTGAAAATGGGTTCAGATGCAAGAAGTTAAGTAATTTTCCCACACCGGCTAATATTTTCGTGCTGTTGTTAAACGCAAAAGTCTTTCCCAACGCCTTGCCGCCCACAGTCAAACCTGTCACCACCGCAGATATTATGAGCGGTAATATCACGTTCCCGGCATCAAAACCGTCTATGAGCCTGGCGGCTATAAGAGCTGCTGTTGTGCCGCTGACAATGCCTGTTACATCGCCTATGACATCATTGCAGTAACACGTCACTTTATCTGCATTTTTGATGAGTCCGAGCGCTTCTGCCGCTCCTTTTTGCCGCCGTGTCGCCATTGAGTTAAATGGCGCTTCATTTCCTGTAGCGACTGCAATGCCTATGACATCAAATATGACTCCTATAAGAATAAAAACAGCGAGTATCGTAAAGGATATAATATATCCCGTTCGTCCCAGCACTTCGGTAGAAGCGAGAGTGAACACAACTGAAGCAACAAGGCTGATTAGCACGATTCTCAGTATCCACTTATAATTCGTCTTTTTCAACTTAAATTTCCTATCCCATCCTGAACGTCCAGCCACTCAAATTATACTAAAAGTAACGGAACGGCCGACACAGCGGAGTGGAGTTTGACTTGACGAGCGGCGACGGGTTGAGTAAATCTTACGGCTTAGGTCGGGCCGGATTTCCCCCGCAGGTGCCTCCCGTTGCCGGCCAGGCGGTTTCCCATTAAACCCACGTTCGGAGTGTCGCCAACAGCACTACACTCTGCTGAGTGCAAAGCTTAAGAAAACTTTTCTCCGCTGCCCGATTGCCACTTAGTCCGCACTGTAATCCTCTACCCGCCTCAAAATGGAGATTCCATTCGTACAGCCTAGGTGTTTTCCACCACAGTCAAACCGTCTCTTAGCCTCTTTTGCAGAAAATATTTCAAGGGCTGACTACCTAACGCTATGGCCATAGCACCGGACAGCGATTCCCCCCATCCGCATTTACCACTCAAGGCAGGCTACACTACACACAGCACCGGGATTTCAGCGCATCGCGCCGAGTTCAAAGGCTTTCGCCCAAGTGAAGACCGCTTCGGGGATTATTTCACTTTTAGCACCGCAATGCAGGTTCACGCCCGCTTCGTACGGGATCGATTCCGTTTATGCAACGTACCGTAATACAATGACACTCACCAAACAGTCCCGCACAAGAACAGGTCTCCACACCAACAGGGTCGGGTTTTCCATGCCATTGGAAAGCGCCCTGAGAGTGCAAGTGCGAGAGTAACTCGCACTTCCCCCCAGCACCCACCCCAAACTGGGCGTTCAAAGCAAGCACAAGGGGTTTCAACGGTATGCCCTTCAAAGGATTTTTAGGCCCTTCCTGGTAGACGGCAGATCTGACTAGGATACTGCGCCGCTCACTTAA
>WQTE01000039.1 GCA_009786445.1 Oscillospiraceae bacterium
GGGGTTGGTGCTTCACTTGTGTGAACACAAGTGAAGCACCAACCCCCCGTCCCCCTGCTTCGCTTCACCTAGTGACAAGAACGCTTTTGATGCCTTCTTTTTCCGCCGCTGCTATGTTTTTTTTCATGTCGTCATAAAAAATACAGTCGCTCGCGTTGAGGTTATATTTTCTCAGCAATAGGCGATATATTTCAGGATTTGGCTTTATGAGTAGGGCATCACAAGAAAATACCCCACCGTTGAATAGCTCGAAAAAGTCGTATTTCGCAACCAGATAGTCGCGAGTTTCAAAAGATATGTTCGATAAATAGTAGAGGCTATGCCCTGCTTTTTTAAGCTCGGGAAGATGATTTATCGTCGCTTCAATAGGCAAAAACATCTTATTTACATTACCCATTGCAGCTTTTACCTCGTCTGTATACTGCGGTATTCGAGCACAGATAATTTCTGTTGCCTCATCCTGAGTGAGTTTCCCCTCATCCCTCATCAGCCACTCATCGCCGAGAAAAATGTTGTGCAGGAGCACATCGACAACAGTCTCATCTGCAAACATCCCATCAAGGTACTCACGCGGGTTATAAGTCAAAAGTACGTTGCCGATATCGAATATATAATTCAAACTTCTTCCTCCTTCATTTTTGTTACACTTTACATTTTAACAGAAAACTGGAAACTTGTGTAGATACTTTAGCAATTATCTGCGTGGTTATTTCAAGTTCGGTGTACTAGTAACATATGCACAAAGAATTTGTAAAATTCAAATGAATTCTATTGTATTTGTACTGGGGATATGTTAGAATTCTCTGAGCTAATGAAACCAAGGTGGTGAAAATATTGAGAATCAAGGAACACCCGGTGCTGGACTTTGAGCGCGGTGAGAAAATCTTTTTTTCATTCAACGGTCAGGAAATCGAGGCTTACCCGACGGAGACTATCGCCGCAGCTTTGCATGCAGCAGGAGTCAGCAAATTGGGTGAAAGCCCTGAGCTTCACCGCCCGAGAGGGCTGTTTTGCGCTATTGGAAATTGCTCGTCCTGCTTTATGGTTGTAGACGGCAAACCGAATATGCGCGTGTGTGTGATAAATGTCAAGCCCGGAATGTGTGTAGAGGAGCAAAAGGGAAAAGGCGAGTTGAACTATTAGGTGAGGAGTGGCGATACTTGAAAACAATTGAAATTTTAGTTATAGGCGGCGGTCCGGCGGGGTTATGCGCTGCGATTTCAGCGGCATCGCTCGGTGCAAAGGTGCTCATTGTTGAGCGTGATGAAATCCCCGGCGGTCAGCTTGTGAAGCAGACTCACAAATTTTTCGGGTCTGAAAAACAATATGCGGGCGACCGAGGCATCCATATCGGGCAAATGCTTGTAGAAAACGCACAAAATGACCCAAACATAGAAATTTGGCACGCAAGCACAGTGCTTTCAATATATGAAGACGGTGTTGTCACCGTAGAGCACGAAGAAAAGCACACCAAAGTAAAGCCGGAGAAGATAATCGTAGCCACAGGCGCTGCGGAGAATTTTCTCGGATTTCCGGGAAATGATATGCCCGGTGTCTACGGAGCGGGAGCTGTGCAAACTCTTATGAATGTTGCGGGAGTTATGCCCGCAAAGCGTGTTCTGATGATAGGCGCGGGGAATATAGGGCTTATCGTTGCATATCAGCTAAAGCAAGCGGGAGTTGAAGTCGCCGCTGTTATCAGGCGCTCACCGGTCATAGACGGTTATCTCGTACACGCTTCAAAGATACAAAGAGCAGCAATTCCCATTCTCACACGCCACACAATTTTACACGCATACGGTGATGGAAAAGTGGAGGGCGCAGTTATAGTAAAAGTGGGCGAAGATAAAAAGCCAATCCCCGGTCAAGAGATAGATATTAAGTGTGATGCAATCTGCCTTGCAGTCGGGCTATCTCCTTTGACAGAGCTTTGCTGGCAAGCAGGGTGCAAGATGGCGTACATCAGTGAGCTTTCGGGGCATGTGCCGATTGTGGATGATAACTTGGAAACGACAGTAAAAGGCATCTACTGTGCGGGCGATGTCAGTGGTGTTGAGGAAGCATCTTCGGCAATGGTCGAGGGTCGCCTTGCAGGGGTTTCCGCAGCTTTGAGTCTCGGTTACGGCAAGGGCGCGGCAATCGGGCTGCAAAAGGAGGCTCAAAAAGAGCTCCGGCAGCTTCGTGACGGTCCAATGGGTAATCACATACGCAAAGGGCTAGCTAAGATGGAGCATAACAGATTGTAGGGGGGCGATTATCAATCGCCCGCGAGTGCGATGTTGGCGATTTGCGATGTTGGCGAACAATTGATGAAAGGATTAGTATTCAAATGCTACTTAATGACGGCATCCCAAGAGCAGAGGACTTGGCAAAGGTGACACCCACGGATGAACGGCTAAAAAAAGGCCCCGTTGTCATTGTTGAGTGTTTTCAGGAGATACCCTGCGACCCTTGTGTCAAAGCCTGTAAGCGCGGCGCAATTACAATGCCGGGCGGGATTAATGACATACCTTTAGTTGATTTTGACCTATGTAACGGCTGTTCGCTGTGTATTTCGATGTGCCCGGGTCTTGCTATTTTTGTGGTTGATAAAACATGGAGTGAGGATCGTGCGCGAGTGCTTATCCCTTATGAATATCTTCCTGTTCCCGAAGTGGGGCAATCCGTCACAGGTATGGACAGAGCGGGCAAAGAGCTCGGCAGCTTTGAGGTCGTTAAAGTCAATTCGGGTGGTAAAAAGAACAAAACATGGACCATTTCCATTGCTGTGCCGCAGGAGTTGGCAATGGAAGTAAGAGGGATAAACGTTTAAAAAGAGCACGCACTTTTTTCAAACTTAGAAAGATACAGGTATACTTATGCAAAACAAAGATACAGAAATAATGATTTGCCGCTGCGAAGATATAACCAGGCAGCAGGTGCTTGACTGCATTGCCGATGGCTATAGGACAATAGATGAAATCAAACGTGTAACCAGAGCGGGCATGGGCCCGTGTCAGGGGCGCACGTGCCGTTCACTCATTGCCTTTGAGCTTTCACGTGCTTACGGAGTATCGATGGAAGAGGTGCTAATGCCGACATTTCGCCCGCCCACAGTGCCTATAAGTCTTGGCACTCTGGCTGATGCATATATCGAAAAGTAGGGGCGGCTGTCCCCGATTGCCCGTTTCACAGGTCATGTGAATCTAGGAGTTGGAGTTTTTATCTTATGAAAAATGCTTATGATATTGTTATAATTGGCGGCGGGATAATGGGTTGTTCTGTTGCTTTTGAACTTGCCAAGAATGGGCGCACAGATGTGCTCATTCTTGAACAGGAATATCTCACATCGGGTGCTACAGGGCGTTGCGGTGCAGGGATTCGTCAACAGTGGGGTTCTCCGCTCAACGCAAAACTTGCTGTCGAGAGTACACATATTTTTGAAAATATTGAAGAATATACAGGCTACAGCGGCAGTTGCGGCCTGAATCAAGGTGGATATTTACTCGTTGCGTATACAGAAAAGGAGTGGGCGCAGTTTCAAAAAAACTTAGAGCTGCAACATTCGCTGGGTATAGGTTCTTTTGCAGTTGATTTGGACGGCATAAAGGAGATAGTGCCGCACATCAACACAGAGGGTATGTACGGAGCTTGTTTTAATGCCAAAGATGGTCATGCAGACCCATTCCACTGCACCTATGCTTATGCAAAAGGTGCAGAAAGATACGGTGTGGATATAGCCACATATACAAAGGTGACAGGGTTTGTCACAGAGGGCGGGCGCATCAAAGCTGTAGAGACAGACAAGGGCACGGTGCAGGCAAATATAGTAATTAATTGCACGGGCGGTCACGCTGCGCAAATGGCTTCGCTCGTCCATGACGACCTTCCTATAAAGCCTGAGCGCCATCAGATTCTAATAACTGAGCCTGTTGCTCACATCATGAATCCGATGGTCATGTCGTTTCATCGCCATTTTTATGTTCAGCAAACACCTCACGGTAGTGTCATAATGGGTTTTGGGGACCCCACGGAGCCTGTGAGCTTCAATATCCGCGCTTCATGGCAGTATCTTGAAGAGAACGCATATGTCGTGACGAAGACTTTGCCTGCACTTCGTGAGCTTCGGGTTGTTCGTCAGTGGGCAGGTCTTTACGATATGAGTCCCGACCGCTATCCGATTATTAATCAGGCTAAGGCCGCAGAGGGTTTTTGGACTATCGCAGGTTTTTCAGGCCACGGGTTTATGATAGCTCCCCGAGTTGCAATTTTGGTGGCAAATCATCTGGCAGGTAAAGAGGACAGCATAGACATAAACTTACTTTCAACAGAGCGGTATGCAAAAGGCGAGCTACTAGTCGAACCTTCGGTGGTTTAGTAGGGGACGATGGCAATCGTCCCGCGGCACACGCTAAAGAAAGGTGCATATATGCGGGAAATAAAAGCAGAGCTTATTACTCAGGCTGTGAAAAGAATGTGTATAAACGCTAATACGGTTCTGCCGCAAGATGTCCGCCACTCCATTAAATCCTGCATGGAACTGGAAGATTATCCGGCGGCAAAAGATTCTTTAAAGCTCATCACAGAAAACTATGAGATCGCCGAACGGGAAAATGTTCCGATTTGCCAGGACACAGGTGTAGCGTGTGTGTTTGTGGAGCTTGGTCAAGATGTTCATGTGATAGGTGATATTGAAGGAGCAATAAACGAGGGTGTAAGGCAGGGCTATAAGGACGGATATTTGCGTGCTTCTGTTGTCGGCGACCCTCTTGAGCGGAAAAACACGGGAGATAACACTCCTGCAATGATATATTTTGACATTGTTCCGGGAGATGTGTGCAAAATAACTGTAGCGCCAAAGGGTTTTGGCAGCGAAAATATGAGTAAAATTATTATGCTCCACCCATCTGACGGACTTGCAAGAGTCAAAGAATTTGTGGTACAATCAGTAGAGCAAGCAGGGGCTAACCCGTGCCCGCCTGTTGTTGTTGGCGTAGGTGTTGGCGGCACATTTGACAAAGCGGCACTTCTGGCAAAAAAAGCACTCCTGCGGGATACGGATGATGTAAACCCCGACCCGAAATATGCAAAACTCGAAACAGAGCTACTTGAAGCTATCAATGCCCTTGGCTTAGGGCCGCAGGGTTTTGGCGGACGGACGACGGCACTTGCCGTAAAAATTAACGTTATGCCCACACACATAGCGGGGCTGCCTGTAGCAGTGAACCTAAACTGCCATGTGGCAAGGCATATGACGGAGAACATAAAATGACACCAATAGAAATCACCACCCCGCTGACACGAAGCGATGCGCTATCACTCAAATGCGGAGAGTCCGTACTACTCACAGGAGAGATTTATACAGCACGCGATGCCGCTCACGCAAGGCTCTTAGAAACAATCCAAAAAGGTGAGAGACTGCCGCTTGACCTGCAAAACAACATTATTTACTACGTCGGTCCGACTCCCCCCATGCCTGGGAGGGTGATAGGCTCTGCGGGTCCGACAACCAGCGGACGGATGGATTCTTATGCACCAAAGTTGATTTCAATGGGAATAACAGCAATGATAGGCAAGGGAATCCGCAGCCCCGAGGTAGTGAGTGCAATTAAAAAGCATACGGCTGTCTATTTTGGAGCACTTGGCGGTGCGGGAGCGTTACTGGCGCAGTGTGTAGAGAGTTCAGAGGTTGTTGCCTATGAAGACTTGGGAGCAGAGGCAATTCGGCGGCTTAAAGTTACAAAAATGCCGCTGACCGTGATTATAGACAGCGAGGGAAATAATTTATACGAAAGAGGCAGGGCGCTTTATCTGGAGCAAAGGCGCAAAACTGTCGGCGAGGAATAGTTGATGAGTAAAGGGAAATTAATTCTGGGAGTCATAGGAGCGGATGTTCATGCCGTTGGAAATAAGATTTTATTTCACGCGTTTACTGATGCGGGATTTGATGTTACAAATCTCGGTGTGATGGTTTCGCAAGAAGAGTTTATTGCTGCGGCGATTGAAACCGATGCAGATGCTATAATAGTGTCATCCCTCTATGGTCATGGTGAACTGGATTGCAGAGGCATGAGGGATAAATGTATAGAGAGCGGGCTGGATGGTATCTTGATGTATGTGGGCGGCAACATTGTTGTTGGTAAACAGCCGTTTGAAGATGTAGAAAAACGCTTCAAAGCGATGGGGTTTGACCGTGTTTTCCCGCCGGGCAGTACGCCGGAGGATGCGATAGAATCGCTCACTGATGATTTAGCGAAATAGACCTGATATATGGAACATATTTTGCTTATTGACTATGGCAGCACCTACACAAAGGTGACTGCGGTGAATCTCCCGGAGGCAGGTCTGCTGGGAACAGCATCAGCTTTTACTACCGTAGAAACAGATGTCAGCGAAGGGTTAAATGCTGCACTGGCCGAGCTATCGGGGCAGATTGGGAAAATAACAGTTAGTAAAACTTTAGCGGCATCGAGTGCTGCCGGTGGTCTGAAAATGGTTGCTGTCGGGCTTGTGCCGGAATTAACGGCAAAAGCGGCATCTGTGGCATCAATGGGGGCAGGGGCAAAGGTTGTCGGGACATATAGCTTTGAGCTGACTGAGGATGATGTGTCGGAGATAATAAATCTATCCCCAGACATCTTACTCCTAACAGGCGGCACTGACGGCGGCAACAAAAAATGTATTTTGCATAACGCAAAAATGCTCTCAGAGGTGCAATGTAATTTTCCGATAATCGTAGCAGGGAATCGTAACTGTTCAGGCGAAATAAAGAAAATTTTATCCGGGCATGGAGTATATTTATGCGAAAACGTAATGCCCGCAATCGGTAGCCTAAACATAGAGCCTGTTCGGCAATTGATTCGTGAGATTTTTCTTGAAAGAATTGTTTTTGCCAAAGGTCTTAAGGGCGTTTTGATGCCGACACCTTCAGCAGTACTCACTGCGGCTGAACTTCTCTCAAATGGTTACGGAGAAGTTTCGGGTCTCGGAAACCTTCTGTTGGTAGATGTAGGTGGGGCGACAACAGATGTTTATTCTACGGGCAGCGGCGAACCTTCCAGGGCAGATGTGGTGCTCAGAGGATTGCCGGAACCGAGGTCTAAGCGTACGGTTGAGGGCGATCTCGGGATGAGGTATTCTGCGGCAGGTATCGTAGAGGCAACGAGCGCAAAGAGGGTATCTGAGCTCTCAGGGTTAGCAGAGGAAGCTGTTTTTGAGAGAGTGGACTACTTAACTCATAACCCATCTGAACTCGCTCAAAGCGATAATGAATCTCAGCTTGATTTCGCACTTGCCGCTCTTGCGATTGAGACGGCAACTCTGCGACACGCAGGTAGTATTGAAGAAGTTTACACAGCCGCCGGGCGAACATATGTTCAATTCGGAAAGGATTTGACACAAACCAAAAGCCTGATACTGACAGGCGGTTCGCTTATTCACTCGGCAAAGCAAACGGAACTTTCAAAATTTGCGCTCTGTAGCGACAATTTTCCCGAGTCGCTCCGTCCACGGAAAGCAGATTTGTTAATAGATGAAGAGTACATTTTGGCAGCAATGGGTCTTTTGAGTACCCACGCACCCTGCGTAGCACTCAAATTGATGCTGGAGCATTTGACGTACAGGAGACTTTGATATGGAACTACAAAACAAAAAAATCGAAAAGGATGAATTTATGGCATCGAGAGAAGAAGTTCTCTCGCAGTGGCCGACAGGGGCTAGAGTTGACCTTGACGAAGCTATAGAGTTTCACAAGCAACTGCCGAGAAAGAAACTGTTCTCTCGAAAACTGCGGGATGCAAAGAAGAAGGGCAAGACACTTATTCAGCCGCGTGCGGGTGTTGCTCTGGTGCGTGAGCATATCGAGCTTCTGACGTACTTGCAAGATAAGGGTGAGGCTGACCTCTTGCCGACAACCATCGACTCATACACACGTCAAAACCGCTACAAAGAGGCAGAAGACGGTATAGAGGAAAGCGTGAAGCTGAGTAAATCCATGCTCAACGGTTTTCCTGCGGTAAATCACGGTGTTGACAGTTGCCGTTCCATTGTTACAAGCCTTGATGTTCCTGTACAAATCCGCCACGGTACACCCGATGCTCGTTTGCTCACTGAAATCTCATACGCGGGCGGTTTTACAAGCTATGAAGGCGGCGGAATTTCGTATAATATCCCATATGCAAAGGATGTCACTTTGGAAAAAACCATAAGGGACTGGCAGTATGCAGACAGATTGACAGGGCTTTACGAGGAATTGGGCGTGAGCATCAACCGCGAGCCTTTCGGCCCGCTCACAGGTACGCTTGTTCCCCCTTGCATTTCTCACGCAGTTGCTATAATCGAAAGTCTTCTGGCTGCCGAGCAAGGGGTAAAGAACATAACTGTCGGTTATGGGCAATGCGGCAATCTTGTTCAAGATGTGTCTGCAATAAGGACTCTTGAAGAACTCACAGAGGAGTACCTCGGCAAGCAAGGATACAGCGATGTGTGCGTAACCACGGTACTTCATCAGTTCATGGGTGGGTTTCCGGCAGACGAGGCTAAAGCCTTTGGTGTGATTGCGTGGGGCAGTGCCGCAGGTGCGCTCTCGGGTGCAACGAAGATAATTGTCAAAACTCCGCACGAGGCGATGGGTATTCCCACCATGGAAGCCAATGCCCAAGGTTTGCGATGCACAAAGCAGCTTATATCAATGATTGAAGACCAGAAGCTGGATAATCCGCAGATTGACGAGGAAAAGCGGATTATTACAGAGGAAACACGTTGTATTATTGATAAATGTTTTGAACTCGGCGATGGAGATATAGCAAAAGGTGCGGTACGCGCTTTTGAAGCGGGTGTCATAGATATCCCGTTTGCGCCCAGCAGACACAACGCAGGAAAAATGCTCCCCGCCCGTGATAATGACGGAGCAGTCAGGATTTTTGCGTTGGGTGCGCTGCCGTTTAACAAAGAACTTACGGCTTTTCATGCAGAGAAAATAGCAGAAAGAGCGGCATATGAGAGGCGGCAAGCATCTTTCCAGATGGTAATAGATGATGTATACGCAATAGGCAAGGGCAACTTAGTAGGCAGACCACGATAAGCGTTTGAAAATAGCTCGGGTTATGGAAAGGTTGGAAAATTATGAAAATTATTGATGTTGTATGTGCTCCCGGCAGGACAGGTTTTTACTTTGATGACCAGCGCGCTATTAAGAAAGGTGCAATCGCTGACGGCTCAGCGTATAGGGGAGACCCTGTGACAGATGGGTTTGTCGCAGTGAGGCAAGCGGGAGAGGCGATTTCGGTTATGCTCATATTGGAGGACGGGCAGATCGCGTGGGGCGACTGTGCGGCGGTACAATATTCAGGCACCGGAGGACGTGACCCGCTGTTTCTCGCCGAGAACTTTATTCCATTTATTGACAAGCACGTAAAGCCCACTCTTGTAGGGCAAAAGATTACTTCATTTCGTGAGATGGCAAATAGGCTTGAAACGATGGAAGTAGACGGAAAACTTATACATACGGCAGTTCGTTATGGTGTCAGCCAATCCATTTTAGATGCTGTGGCGAAGTCAAAGCATAAGATGATGTGTGAAGTTATTGCTGAGGAATATGGCACAACCATTTGCACAGAGCCAATCCCGATTTTTTCGCAATGCGGAGACAGTCGGTACGACAATGCAGACAAGGCGATAATTAAAGGTGCGGAAGTGCTTCCGCATGGGCTTATTAACCATGTCAGCACGAAACTCGGCGAGCGCGGCGAACTGCTTGAACTCTATCTGTGTTGGCTCCGTGAGCGCATTATTACGCTCAAGCCAAATGCGGACTACATGCCTATTTTGCACCTGGATGTATACGGTACAATCGGAAATATTTTCGGCACTGATTACTCGGCGATGGTGGAGTATTTATCAAGACTCGAACGTGCGGCATATCCTTTCAAAGTGCGCATTGAAGGGCCTATGGACGTGGACGACAGAGAAAAGCAGATGTACGCACTGCAAAACCTCACCAAGTTTTTAGACGACCGCGGTATAGGCGTAGAAATTGTCGCCGATGAGTGGTGTAATACGCTTGAAGATATCAAGTATTTTGCGGACAATAAAGCGGGTCATATGCTACAGATTAAGACTCCCGACCTAGGTGGAATAGGAAACACTGCGGAGGCTGTCATATATTGCAAAGAAAGCGGCATAGGTGCCTATCAAGGCGGAACCTGCAACGAAACCGACCGCTCAACCCAAGTGTGTGTCCACGTAGCAATGGCAACAGGCCCATGCCAAATTCTCGCAAAACCGGGCATGGGCGTAGACGAGGGCTACATGGTAGTATACAACGAAATGCAACGCATTTTGGCGATAAGGAACGCTAGGAAATGATTTTTGGGTTTGTTTTTGCAAGCCAAAGATGAAGTCGAAATTTTCGACTTCATCTTTGACTGAGCTGTTGCTTGTGAATACAAGCCTTTTTTTGTTTGTAGATAATGCTTATTCGGTACGTTACTCTTTCTTAATACTTGCTCCGATGCTTATGCCCAAGCCCATGCCCAAAACCATACCTAAAAGCATACTCATGATGAAGTCGTCAAGAAACAACAATCCTACAATCAATCCCAAGACAAGACCAATACTCGGACCAAAAATCATGCCCTCATTCAAATAATTACTTGCCGATTTGCCTGTTTCTGTTTCGGTAACTTTTTCTTGTTCCGCAGTTTCTTGTTCATGATTTTTATTATCGCTCATTTTTATGACTCCTTACGAAAATATAAAAGTTCTATGCCACCGTTTAATCCGTGCCGCTTGCGTGCGATTTTGTTGGCTGCTTCAAGCAAACAGTATCATAATTTGCAATGGGATACAAGACTAAGTATTTACTTAATTAAAATTTCATGGTATCATTGTGCAAATGGTTAACTGAAAACCGTGCAGTTGGTTAACTGAAAGCCGCGCAAATGGTTAACTGAAAATCGTGCAAATGGTTAAGTGGAGAAAGGGCAAAGCTCATGGCTCTTACACAACATGGATATACATCTCGGTTGATAGACCCCAAAATCGCTCACTATTTGAGTCTTTTTGGGGCACTTTCGATTGAAGGTCCAAAGTGGTGCGGCAAGACGTGGACGGCACTAAATCATGCAAACAGTGTAGTGTATATTCTTGACCCCGAAAATGATTATTCAAACAGAGAATCTGCAAAATTAAACCCTTCGTCTATTTTGACAAGTGGGAAACCACTTCTTGTCGATGAGTGGCAGGAAGTTCCCGGCATATGGGATGCAGTTCGATTTGCCTCAGATAAAACAAAAGAGAAGGGATTATTTTTGCTTACCGGTTCAGTCACACCCAAAGAGGGTAGTTTTATTCACAGCGGTGCGGGGAGAATCGCGAGAATTCGTATGCGCACAATGTCACTGCAAGAAAGTGGAGTTTCGTCAAATGCTGTAAGTTTAATGGCTCTATTTGACGGAGAAACTTCATTATCAGGAAAATCTGAGCTTTCGCAGAGCAAATTGATTGATTTAGTAACTCGCGGCGGATGGCCGGAGAACTTAGGCACAAGCGAAAAGGATGCCGGAATTCTTCCTCAGCAATACAATTTAGCTCTTGCCGGGACGGACATAGTCGATGCCGACAATACAAAACGCAATGCTGAATTGGTGTTACACCTACTCGCTGCTATTGCGCGGACAAATGCAACACCTGCACTGCTAAACACGATTGTAGCCGATGTTCAAGCACGTTTTGGCAATATAACAAGGCAAACTGTTTCGGAGTACCTTTCCGTGCTGATGCGCCTGTATGTTGTTGAGGAGATTCCGCAGTGGTTCCCAAGCCTGCGAGATAAACTCCGTTTGCGAAAAACTCCAAAAAGGATGCTTGCCGACCCCTCTATTGCCGTCAGTGCGCTCCGAGCGCATCCGGATGACCTTATGAGAGACCCGCGCACTTTGGGCGGTCTTTTTGAAAATCTTTGCATCAGGGATTTGCAAATCTATTCTGAGGCTATCGGCGCAAAACTAAGCCATTATCAAGATGCAAGCGGTCTTGAAGTTGATGCAATTATTGAGCTTGACAATAGATGGGCAGGGCTGGAAATAAAATTGGGCGCACACAGAGTTGAAAGCGGAGTCTCTACTCTTCTTAAATTACAAGATAAGCTGGTTTCAAAGGGCGCAGAAAAGCCATCCTTTTTATGCGTTATCACCGGCGGCGGACCTCTTTACACAAGAGATGACTGCATCCATGTAATACCAATTGATTGCCTGGGTGCATATTATAGTGATTAAAAAGGACACTAAAAGATGAAAGAACAGAAAAAACGATTATCGTTTAAAGAACTTCTGCCTGAAAAGGCTTTTATGCGCCTTGTTATTGCCAACACTGTAAACAGATTCGGTGACTCTATCAGCCTTATAACATTTCAGTGGATTGTGTTCCTGATTACGGGAAGCCCTGTTTGGATTGCTGTTGTTTTAGGGATAAATTTCCTGCCGAATATACTTTTTCAACCTTTCTTCGCCGTACTCGTTGAACGGATGAACAAAAAACAAATAATGGCTATCTGCGATTTTGGGCGTGCATCGGTAATATTAACATTACTCGTGATGTTTCATTTAGAGCTTGTGACCCCTGTTTTACTGATGATATTTGCATTTACAAACTCTACCTTTGAATCATTTCGCATTCCAGCAGGCATATCATTACGTCCGAAAATTTTGCCAAAAGAAAAGTTCACAACGGGCATAGCCCTTGATTCATCAGTTGGAAATATTAGTGAACTCATAGGCTTCGGGATAGCGGGTGTCCTAATAACAATTAGTCCCGTGGTAGCGTTGATTGTTGATTTTTCAGCATTTATTCTGTCTGCAATAGCCGTGCTTTCCATTCCTTATTCAGAAGAAAATACGGATAGAGAGCGGCTTACGGTAAAATCCTATTTTTCTGCGTTCAGTGGTGGATTAAAGTATTTTAAGTTTAACAAAGCGGTGCTCTTTCTTGCGTTATTCGGTGCGGCGATAAACATACCGATTACACCGATTTTGTCTTTTCAGGCAATATATGTCGCTGACTATTTGTTTTTAGGTGCGGCTGCTTTGTCATTTATCAACATTGCATCTACTTTAGGCAGAAGTCTCGGAGCTGCGATTTCTCCAAAAGTGAGGTCATTTCTCAAACCTGTGCACATTTTCCTTGTAAGCGGTGCCGGCATTGCCGTGGTTTACATTGCCGTTGCGTTTCTGCCGAGTTTGGTTTTGAGTTCCGTGGTGATTATGGCATTGTTGACGGGAATCATGTTTGTGTTCGGCATATTTGACGGTGTTAGTATGGTAGTTTACAGCACTACGTTTTATGCATCTATAGATGATGACTTCGTCAGCCGTGTTTCAGGCATTTTCAACGCAACAGCCACCGCAACAATACCGCTTGCGCAGTTTCTATTCGCATTTATTGCCTCGTTTGCATCAATTACGACGATATTTATTATCGGAGCGGTGATGAGCGTTGTTATATACACGGCGTTCAGCATTCAAAAAGTGATTAGGAATTTGGGTGCTTAGAGTAATGTTTTCTGCTTGACTTATAAAATAGGTAAGTATGCGGTGATTAGTGTAAAAAATTTTTGTTGACAAAACTCTTGCAATCTCAGTATAATACAGGCAATAGAAGCCCCCGCACCTCTCTCCGTTTCTCGGAATGATGTGTCCAAAGGTGGGCGATTTTTCACTTAAACGCACGAGGTAATACAATGAGAGAAGAATTCAGAATACTTTCGACCACTGCAATACTTGGCTATGGCTTCCCTGTTGAATCTTTCGAGGAAGGAATGAAGCGAAATCCTCACTTGATAGCCGTTGATGCCGGATCTACTGACCCCGGTCCGTATTATCTTGGCGCAGGAGTCTCATTCACAGACAGAGGCGCTGTAAAGCGTGACCTGGAGTTTATGATAAAGGCGGGTGTTGAGCGAAAAATACCCGTGTGTATCGGAACTGCGGGCGGCAGCGGCGGTGAGCCTCATCTGGCGTGGAACAGAGAGATTATTGAAGAAATCGCAAAAGAAAATAATCTCAACTTCAAGCTCGCAATTATTCATGCCGAGCTTTCTAAGGAAACGGTGATAAATGCGTTTAATGCGGGAAAAATCAAAGCATCGGAAGCGGCACCGCTCAACTTAGAATTATTAAATGAAACTACTCGCATCGTGGCACAAATGGGCGTTGAGCCATTTATCAAGGCTTATGAGGGCGGAGCTGACGTAATATTAGCAGGTCGTGCATATGACCCTGCCGTTTTCTCAGGGATTGCAGTGGCAAACGGGTATAATATGGGACTTGCAACACATCTTGGCAAAATTTTAGAATGTGCGGCTATCTGTGCCACACCGGGCAGCGGTTCAGATTGTATGTTCGGTTATGTCGGCGAGGATTACTTCCGCATTGAACCTCTAAGCAATGCACGAAAATGCACCACAGTATCGGTCGCGGCGCACACACTATATGAAAAATCAGACCCCAGCATTTTGCCGGGACCCGGCGGTCACTTGGACTTGACCGAGGCGCATTTTGAGCAGGAGTCAGATAGCATTGTCCGTGTGAGCGGCAGCAAGTACGTCAAAAGTAAAAAATATACACTAAAACTCGAGGGCGCGAGAAAAGTCGGTTATCGCACGGTGTCAATAGCCGGAACCCGTGACCCCGTGATGATGGAGCAGATGGATAATATCATCAAAGGGGTGAAAGCGCGAGTCGCCGATAATTTTAAGGACAGAGACACAGCATATGACTTAAGCTTTATTATCTATGGCAGAGATGGAGTAATGGGTGCGCTTGAACCTTTGCGAAATTCTCCGAAATCACACGAATTTGGGATTGTTATAGAGGCAATTGCAGACACCCAGGAACTTGCCAACACCATATGCGCTACCGCACGCTCGACCATGCTGCACTATGGCTATGAGGGACGGCGTGCCACTGCGGGGAATCTTGCGTTTCCGTATTCTCCAAGTGATTTTAAAGCAGGGGAGGTCTATGCTTTCAGTGTCTATCACCTAATGGAAGTAGACGACCCCGCAGAGTTTTTCCCGATTGACTATATTGAACTGTAGGGGCTATAAGGAGAGATTATGAAAACAAAAATTACAGATATAGCCAGCGTAATCCGCAGTAAAAATTCAGGGCCGTATGAGCTGACATTTGACATTATTTTCAATACGCACAGGGACTTTGAGCTTGTCAGGGACTCAGGTTTTATTAACGAAAAGCTGATTTGTTCACTATATAACTTGACACCGGATAAAATTATCAGTATCATAGCATTTTCTCCGGCTAAAGCCATCAAGGCAACAATCAAGCGCCCGCTTTGCTCAGGTGATATCGGCGAAACGGATGTCTACGGCGCCCAGCAACACGCTCCGCTCTTGGGTTTAGAGTTTGATATACACTAACCTATACGCAGATAACGGGCGGTTTGCGGAGCAAATTGCCCATTATCTGCCGACTTGTGAGAAACCATACTAAATAGGAGGACATATAATGCCTTATTCAGCCAGAATGCAGAAAAGCCACCTTTACAGCATATTTTTTGCGCCGCGAGGTGGTGAGCGCATGGCAGACCTCGGAATGCAGATTGCGCAGCTTTATTTGAGTCCGTTTGACAAGCTAATCGGGCTTATCGGTGTTGCGGGCAGCGGCAAAAGCATGATTATTAAAGGCATGTTTCCGGGACTTGAACTCACAAATGATGATGAGGGCGTGAATGTCCGGCCGTTGCCGCTGTTTAGCGTTGACGAGACAGGTTTTTACACAGCTCACACTTACCACATTGATATAAGATTTGAATCAGCATTTATGCAGATGCACGAACTTGCAGATGCCATACTATACGCCGTAAACAAAGGCAAGCGCGTAATAGTGGAGCATTTTGACCTGATTTATCCGCATCTGGGAAGAAATGCGCATATGCTCATAGGTATAGGCGAGGAAGTAATTATAACGCGCCCGACTCTCTTTGGACCGAAGCCGCAGGAAATTTGTGACATCGTATTCAAATCCGTTAACGCAAGACTGCGGGTTCACACAGCAGAGGATTTATGTGAATTTTTCCTCGCAAAACAGGGGATTGACCCACATTTATATGACCATGCGGAAGTGCGCAGAGGGTTTATTCTGACTTTTATACAAAAGCCCGATATTGATCTTGAATTACTTGAAAAACAAGTTAATGATTTTATTGATGACGATGTTGACATATCATATTCAGATGAAAAACATATATTAATAGATGGCGAAAAGCACGAATGTACGGGGCCCAGAATGCACGTTCGCAGTGCGGGGGAAATAGAAAAGGTCACATTGCTCAAAGAAATTTTGCAAGAACCCATTACTGACTTATATTTACTCGTGGGTGTTGTGGGTGAAATAGACGATGTGAACGACATAAATCACATAGTTCTCTAAGTTATCACGCATAAGAATATAAATCATATAAATTTGTCTTAAATATACCATTGCACTTTTCTGCAAACTATACTATTATTATGTGCAAGTAGATGTAAGGAAAATAGTTTTGAAATGTTCAAAACATGAGGAGATTTATTTCTCCCCTTGCACAAGACTTGAGGGGAAACTTATTAAAAATAAAAAGGGAGAGAGAATCTAAAATGACAAACGATATCGTGGATTTTGACAAAAGGCTTACGAAAGCTATGGAGGAGAGAGGTATATCGCAAGCCGACTTATGCCGATTGACAGGACTTGCATCGTCGATGGTGTCCCACTATTGTACAGGGCAACGGATGCCGTCAATTGCTGCGGCACTAAAAATTGCTAAAGCACTGGGAACCACAGTCAGTTTTCTTGCTTACGGCGAGAAAAGAAAAAGTGCAGCAGTTGGCGAACAGGTTGAGGAAGCAAACGTTCCATACGAGAAAGAAAAGACTCTTCTGAGAGATAACGAGGACAAAGAGGAGTTAATAGACAAGATTTGTCTGCTAAATCTCGAAGGTCAGACAAAGGTGCTTGTGTACATCGAAGATCTACTGGCTACGGGCAAATATAAGTAATAAAAGCAGAGGTTCAAGGAATGTTCGTGGATAAAGCGGAGATATCGGTTAAAGCCGGCAACGGCGGCAACGGAGCGGTATCGTTTCACCGCGAAAAGTACATATCAGCGGGTGGTCCCGACGGTGGCGACGGAGGTCGCGGCGGGAACATCATACTGAGCGTTGACACGAATATGTCCACACTCATGGACTTTCGGTACAAGAAAAAATATGTTGCACCTAACGGTGTTGACGGCAGCGGCAAGAACAAATCCGGCAAGGACGGAAAAGACCTGACCATTCGAGTTCCTGACGGGACTGTCATACGTGATAAAGAGAGTGGCGCGATTATTGTTGATATGTCAGGCACACAGTCATTTAAGTTGGCGCGTGGAGGTAATGGCGGTTGGGGAAATACCCACTTTGCCACTCCTACGCGCCAAGCCCCCAGGTTTTCCAAAGCAGGTCTCCTGGGAGAGGAGCTTAGTATTATACTTGAGCTCAAGCTACTTGCAGACGTGGGCTTGATTGGTTTTCCGAATGTTGGCAAATCTACCCTGCTCTCTGTGGTCTCTAAGGCGACCCCTAAAATAGCTGATTATCATTTTACAACGCTGTTTCCTAATCTTGGCGTAGTTTATGTGGGTGAGGACAGTTCTTTTGTGCTTGCTGATATTCCGGGCATTATAGAAGGTGCTTCGGACGGTGCAGGGCTTGGACATGATTTTTTAAGGCACATTGACAGATGCCGCCTTTTTATCCATGTGGTTGATGTTTCAGGGTCTGAGGGCCGAGACCCGATTGCAGACTTTGAAACGATAAACTCAGAACTCAGCAAGTATAACCCAGAAGTTGCTGCGAGACAGCAGTTGGTGGCTGCAAACAAGTGTGATATTGCTTATGATGAAGAGCTTCTTGAAAGGTTTTGCGAATATGTGACTAAACAAGGGCATAAGCTGTTTAAAATCTCTGCCGCTACCACAAAAGGTGTCACAGAACTCGCAAATGCGGCGGCTGCGGAGCTTTCAAAACTCCCTCCGATAAAGCGTTTTGAGCCGGACTATGTTCCCAAACAGAAAATGAAGGGCAGCCCGGAGGAACTTGTTATAGAGAACTTTGACGATGTATGGTCTATTGAGGGTGAATGGATTGAGCGGCTCATGCAAAATGTGAATTTTGAAGATTATGAGTCGAGAATGTTCTTCAACAGGGTTCTGCACAATGCAGGTGTATACAAACGCTTGCAAGAAATGGGGATAAGGGACGGCGACACCCTGAGCATATATAACCTAGAGTTTGATTATGAGAGCTAAAGTTTTCAAAATACTATGCAAACAGCCAATTATCTGCTATACTTAGGATAATTACTAAAGACGATTGGAATCATATGTTTATGAAAATACTTGCAGTTTTAGTGCCGCTCTATGCTATTTTGGCAGGACTGGGCGGTTTTTTGCTCAGGAGCCGCGAACTTGCAAATGTTTTCGATCCTATTACAGGTTTGCCGGGTCGCGGTGCTCTTACAACTGCCGTACTGATTGCGTTCACATTAGCAAATTTACTTGCAATCGGCGTATTTTCTGCGTATATTGCAGCCAAACGCAAACCGCCTACAGGATTTGAAAATACGTTCGGCGCAGACCCGATATTTTACCCGATATTGTTTGTCCTCATCGGGATTGTTTGGCTTGTCGGGACATATTTAATCTTTGATAGCTTAAGACTGGCAGGTGAGCTGTCGTTGTCGTATATGTACTTCTTAATCTTATCAGGGCTTGCGGCAATTTGTGTATCAGTTTTTGCTATAGAGATGTTTCAAGATTGCAGACGTAAGGCATCATATGCTCTTAGCCTGGTGCCTACGGTTTTCTTATGCTTTTGGCTCATTATCTCATACATAGAAAATGCAACAAACCCGGTGCTCATCAGCTATGTATACCGGATTTTTGCTATTGCAACGGCTGCTCTTGCGTTCTATTTCACGTCAGGGTTCATATACAATAAGTCTGCACCGGGAAAGGCGATTGCATCGTATTATGCCTCGATTTATTTCAGTGCAGTAACACTTGCCGATGATATTCACATAGGGCAAAAGCTGATTTTTGCGGCAATTATCGCAGCAAGCCTGATTCACCTTTCGGTAATGCTGCGGCATCTTAGCCCGAAAGAACTCACAGTGAGCGGAGTGATTTCAAATTGACTCTTAATATAGTTATGCTCAAGCCGCAGATTCCGCAAAACTCGGGAAATGTCGCACGGACGTGCGCCGTCACCGGAGCAAGGCTTCATCTGGTGGGTCCTATGGGTTTTGAAATAGATGATAAAAAGCTAAAAAGAGCGGGGCTGGATTACTGGCATTTTTTGGACATCACATATCACAAAGACATCCATGAGTTTTTCACAAATGTCTCAGGCGGAAAGCTGACATCTGTAAACAGTATGCCCGACACGTCAGCTTACAACTTCTACTACTTTGAGACAAATGCGGCAAAGCTCTACACAGAGCCGGAGTATGAAGACGGCTCATTTATTTTTTTTGGAAGCGAGATAGAGGGCATAGACGAGGCCTTATTGTATAAAAACCCAAGTCAATGTGTCCGCTTCCCGATTCTGGCCGGCGCCCGCAGCCTAAACCTATCAAATGCCGTGGCAATAGGTACTTTTGAAGTCCTAAGACAATGGGGCTTCCCAAAGTTAAAGCATTTCGGAGAAATGGCAGAGTCTGTGGAAGGTCAGATAACATCTGACTTGCAGCTATAATGCAAACGGGTCAATAATAATTTTTGTAGGATTGTCAAAATAGGCAAATGTCAAAATAATTTTTTGTTATTGACAATTGCTCTCTGAATTACTATAATGTTTCCACAACAAAAAATATGCGCGAGTGCTGGAATTGGTAGACAGGCATGGTTGAGGGCCATGTGTTCGTTGAGCGTATGGGTTCAAGTCCCTTCTCGCGCACCAAATGACACCATATGACAACTCTCAAAAACCAGAGTTGTCATATGCCACAAAAACAACACAAACGGTTGCAATACCAGTGTTTCACATAAGTTATCAAATACCGCACAAA
>WQTE01000040.1 GCA_009786445.1 Oscillospiraceae bacterium
CTTAAGCCTGATATGCTCAATAAGAAACACGACGAGGTGGAGCAGTCCATTTCACAAAACAAATCCGCAATTGAAACACTGGAAAAGGAACTCGCCAATAGCAAGGATACCATGACTAAAGTTAGGCGTCAGTACAACGATGTGGTAACTTGGGCTGACATGTATAATGAAAGCCCCATTGATGTAAAGAAAATGATAATTGCACAACTGATTAACACTGTAAAAATCTCCGCTGATTACAAAATAGAGATTGACTTCAAAATCAGTGAGCGGCAACTTGGGCTTGACATGGAGGTGCAGCCTACGAGGAAGCCGAGGGCAAAAAAGAAGCAGTCCGGGGTTGAACTGTGATATTCCCCTGACTGCATTACACGAGTATTTATACGGTGTATTCACTTTTTGGAAGGTAGCACTTCCGGAGGATTTTGGGTTCTTTAGAAATAATCTATGGGGTTTAACCATCAGGTCTGCTCCGCACCGAAATCCTCTATGCTCTTTAGTATCTCTTCCTGTGAGGCTCCTGCTTCAAATTTTGTCTTTATAGATTGGTACAGAAGTTTCATCATTACCTTGTACTGATAATCGGTCATTCCACTGCAACATGAACCTGTTCCGCTACCACGCAGAACTTCGAGTTCTTGTTCCAGTGCAGTGCATTTGTCCTTTAGTTCCTCGTAACGCTTGAACTGATAATCGGTCATGCCTGTTTCACCAATCTTCTCTTTTATTTTTTCCATTATATCACGCTCCATGTTGCTTTTCGCAACATGGTAGCTAAAATTTGAAGGAGCCTACGCCATAGATGTAGACTCCTTCTGGTGGAGCATAGCGGACTTGAACCGCTGACCTCTACACTGCCAGTGTAGCGTTCTCCCAGCTGAACTAATGCCCCATGTTGCTGTATGTTTATTCAATTGTGCATGCCAGTCAGGCGGTGGAAGTATTTTTTTAACTGCCAGTCAGGCGGCGGAAATATTTTTGCGTGTCAACCGACCCGTCCGTCCTCCCAGCTGAGCTATACCCCCGTATTTATTAAATTTTGACTGCCATCCGCTTGGCATGAAATTGGGGTGTTGTTACTTTCCATGATGCGCTCCCAGCTGAGCTATACCCCCATGTTGCTGTATGTTTATTCAATTGTGCATGCCAGTCAGGCGGTGGAAGTAACTTTTTAACTGCCAGTCAGGCGGCGGAAATATTTTTGCGTGTCTACCGACCCATCCGTCCTCCCAGCTGAGCTATACCCCCATGTTGCTGTATGTTTATTCAATTGTGCATGCCAGTCAGGCGGTGGAAGTAACTTTTTAAATGCCAGTCATGCGGCGGAAATATTTTTGCGTGTCTACCGACCCGTCCGCTCTCCCAGCTGAGCTATACCCCCGTATTTATTAAGTTCTGACTGCCGCACAAGCTACCATATATGCTCATGCTTCTGAAATTAGAAGTCTAACAGAAAAAAAAATGTTTGTCAACGGCGGTTAATTAGATTATAATCTAATTTGCGTAAAGTTTGGGTAAATTTGACGTAAATTCCAGTCGAGGTGGCTCGAAGTTTCATTAACGTGTGCTACTTTTCAAATAACCAGCACATGAAAAGATTTGCTTGGAGATGTTCTATGGATTTTGCTGCTGTATTCAGGATTTTAGGCGGCTTGGGGCTGTTTTTGTTTGGCATGAGAATGATGTCAAGCGGAATAGAAGTTATGGCGGGAAGCCGGATGCAATCCATCCTTCAACGTGCTACTTCCAACAGATTCATCGGAGTTGCCGTTGGTATTGTTGCGACAATTGCTATCAACAGCTCAACGGCTGTCACCATTATGACAGTCAGCTTTGTAAACTCCGGGCTGATGAATCTGGTTCAGTCAATGAGCATTATACTGGGTGCAAATGTAGGAACAACTTTCAGTGCTCAGCTTGTTGCTTTTCGTGTTGACACGTTTGCGCCTCTGTTTATCTTCATCGGAGTCATTTTACACCTGTTTTTCAAGAAGAAAAAAGTAAAAAATATCGGATACATAGTCTTGGGCTTTGGCACTTTGTTCTTTGGTATTTCTGTACTTGGCGGTCCGCTCAGAGCCCTTGCGGATGAGCCTGCGCTCCGTGGGATTCTCGCCGCATTTCAAAACCCATTTTTGGCATTGCTTGCGGGATTTGCATTTACCGCTATTGTGCAAAGCTCCACCACCACGACGGCTATATTGGTAGCGATGCACTTAGAAGGGGTGCCCATCAGCTTTGAGGCTTCCGCTTTTATCGTTCTTGGCACAAATATCGGAACAAGCATCACAACTCTGATTGCATCGATACCTGCAAATCGCGAAAGCAAGCGAGCGGCACTATTTCATATAATGTTTGACGTAATAGGCAGCTCCGTCTTTGGGACAATAATTGTACTGTTCCCGGCAATTTTGACTTGGTTCCAAACGACATGGACAGAGAGTGCCCGTCAGGTTGCTATGTTCCACACCTTGTATAACTTTGCTACGATGTTTCTCATATTACCGTTTATAAGACCTGTTGCAAGGCTAATGGAGAAAATTATACCAATCAAGGTCATAGATACTGACGACTCAACTTATGAGAGAAAGCTCGTATACCTTGATTCTGCCATAGTGCAAAGCCCGTCTGTCATCATACCGAATGCGCATCTTGAACTATCCCGTATCCATAAAATTGCCAATGAGATGCTCGAATCTGCTGTTGAAGCGTTTTTCAAAAATGATGTCAATGGCGCAAAAAGGGTGGCGAAGGATAAAAAGACCCTCAACTACATAACCAGACGAATCTCATCGAGATTATCCAAAACCAACAATATGCTTTTGTCACAGCTCGATGCAAAACGACTCGCAAAAATGTTTCGCATTTTGTATAACATTGAGCGAATAGGCGACCATGCGGAAAATGTCACCGAATACACCGAAACTATTCACGATAAGGATTTGAAACTGCCGAAAGCGGCAAAAGAGGACCTAAAAAAACTCAGCAAGGCGACTATCGAACTATCTATAATGTCACAAGAAGCTTTTGAAGCTCAAGATGCATCGCTGCTTGAACAAATCAAGACGATGGAAAGTGACGTAGACAAGCTGTGCAAGGAGATTACAGAAAACCACGTAAACAGAATTAAATCAGAGAGCATTGACCCTCATTGCGCGGTTATTTTCACAGATATTATTGTCGATTTAGAGAGAAGTGCCGACCACGCAGAAGATATTGCTGTATCAGTGCTCACACAAAGCAATAAAAACAAGAAAAAAGTGATAAAAAAGCAAGAAAAAACGAGAAAAATCAACTCTTAAATGCCGTTGACAACTAAAAATAAAAGCACTAGAATTTAAGCACCGGTAATTATCCGGTGCTTTGTTTTCGGTGCATCGGCGCAATGGCAATATGAGAGTTTATTATGAAGATAGTTTCAGAAAAATTATACAATTTGAGCATAAAAACAAAGGTCATCACCATTATCTTTGTTGCGGCTGTGGTTGCCATTTCGATGGTTGTTTCAGTGAGGGCAGTTCAAATAAGAAAGCAGAATGAGGCGATGGTTGTAGATAGCCTGAGAACCAACATAGGCATGGCTATCGGGATATTTCAAACCGCTGAGCTATATGCGCAGTGGATGATTGATACCGCTACGACAGTGCCTGATGCCGAGATGGCTCTGGGGAGCGGCATTTTTGATGCAAAAGAGCGTTTACCTTTCTTTTCAGCAGGTATGGGCATCGTTGTTGCTAATAACGAGGGCATCATTTTTTTTTCAAACAGAACCGCATATGTTGGCAGAAATATTAACGAGCTTGGTATTGCTGAACTTTTTGGAGAGATACCTTTTAACACAATGCTTGAAATTCGCAGTGCCGTTACGGGTATTGAAAAAATGGTTTATATCAGCAAGGAACCTGAGCTGGACTGGATTTTCATAAGTTTTGTTTATCCCGATGATATTGAGGATATATCCTCTGTCATCTTTTTTTCAATGCTGCCTACAGTCTCTGCAATTATTTTGGTCGCTATCGGGCTTGTGATGATTGTTAATAAATCTCTGTCCCGATTGACCACTTTGGCTCATGCCGCAAGAGAAATAAGCAAAGGAAATCTCGAAGTTGAATTGCTTGAAGTGAATTCCAATGATGAAATTTCTCAGGTTTCCAAGGCATTTTCTGAGGTTGTTTCAACGCTCATGGCACACATCAAGCAGGTTGAGAGTTCGCGCACCGAAGCGGAAAACGCATCTAAGTCAAAGAGTGATTTTCTATCGAAAATGAGCCACGAAATGCGCACACCGATGAATGCAATCCTTGGTATGTCAGAGATTATTCTGGCTATGGATGTCTCGGAGAAAGTCTTGACTCATGCTAAAACGATAAAACAGTCGGGCAACCACCTCTTGTCACTAATCAACGAAATTCTGGATATTTCCAAGGTTGAGAGTGGTAAGCTGGAGATTGCAAACAGGAGGTATCTTTTCCACTCCGTCGTCAATGATGTCGTCAGCATTATCAGGGCTCGAAATAGTAATGCCGAGCTGAGATTCTATGTCTATATGGAAAATGATACCCCCAACGCTCTTATAGGCGATGAGGTCAGAGTAAGGCAGATATTGTTAAATGTTTTGTCAAATGCTTTGAAATACACCAAAAACGGGCATTTTTCCCTGGAAATCAGATCTGAGTCAAGCAAAGAGGACTATGTCACGCTGACTATGACGATAAAAGATACGGGTATCGGCATCAAGTCCGAAGAGCTTAATATTTTGTTTGATGAGTTCACTCAGCTAAATACATGGACTAACCGTGAAATAGAAGGCACAGGTCTGGGGCTTGCTATTACACGAAACCTTCTTGGACTGATGGGCGGCACTATCGAAGTCCAAAGTGTATACGGTGAGGGCAGCGAGTTTACAATCGTTCTCCCGCAAAAGATTCAGTCTCCCGACACATTACCTGCTCCCCCTGCTACAGATCCCTATTGCTTAGATGACTTCTCGTGTAAAAAGTTTGTTGATAAATTTACTGCTCCCGATGCTCACATACTTGTTGTTGATGATGTTGATATAAATCTTTTAGTTGCAAAGGCTTTCCTAGAGCCTTACGGTGTTAAGATTGAACTACTTGCCGGTGGCGAGGATGCTGTGGATGCAGTGGCTATAGGTGATTATGACCTCGTATTTATGGATCAGATGATGCCCGGTATGGATGGTATTGAAGCTGTAAAAATCATCAGAGAGATGGATGGCGAAAAGTTTTCATCGCTGCCGATTGTGGCACTGACTGCAAACGCCATTGTTGGCGTAAAGGAGATGTTTCTCGAAAACGGCTTCGACGACTTCATCTCCAAGCCCATAGATATGGAAAACCTGCACAGCATTTTGCTTAGATACTTACCGCCTGAGAAGATACATTTTACCTAAACAGCATATAGGCCGGCTTCTCTGCGTACTGCCTTTACGGCGTATGGTTTTAAAGGTCCGTTATCCGCTAAAACCTTGAACTTTTTATCGCAACGACCTCCATTGAGCCATTGTAGTGAGCTGATATTTGGTAATCTACAGGGGTCAGTCCGCACTGGTCAAGGAGCATATAAAGAGACTCTCTGGAGAAATAGTTCAGGTGGAATTGTTGCATTCTCATTGCATCGTCGTGTCCCGCTACAAGGGAAAATGCGCTCTCAAAAGAAGGCGTGGAAATCCAGAGTGCGCCTTCGTCGGTCAACATACTATTCGCTTTTTCCAAAGCAAGTTTTGGGTCGCTGACGTGCTCCAGTACATCACCCATTATTATTATGTCCCACTTTTTATCTGACTCAAATTCAATAAAATCAGTTGTTTCCGCAGGTAGCCCGTATTTGTTTTTTGCATCTTTAACGTGCTGCTCAATAACATCTATCCCGAAAACATCATAACCTATCTCACGTGCTGCAAGCAGGCATTCACTCGCTCCCAGACCGATTTCAAAAAGTGTCATGCCTGTGGCATAACCGTTAGTTCTGATACCTGCGAGGATTTTAGAGTAATAACTGAAATATAACGGATTTGCCGCTCTTGGAGCCGTATTGTGTATAAACAATTTCTCTGGAAACTCTTCCGCAAACATATGGTGGCACACCTCACAATAGACCCACATACGCACGGGGTTGAAATTTTCGTTGAGTGGTGTACCATCTATCATAGAGTAGCACCACCGCGGGATACCCTCTTTTCCGCAAAGTGTACAGACTTTATTTTTTTTCTCTTCGCGTTTTCCGGGATAGACATAGCTAAAGTTTGGGTTTTCCGGTGCAAATATCTTTGAGGCTATATCAGGCATCGCTTCAAATGCTTTATAGTATAAGTCATAGGCATCCTCCGGTTCGCCAATCATGTTTGATATTCTCGCTATGAAATAATGACAAAGCGGTGAAACTTGAGGATTGTTTTCCATTTCAAGAAAACGCCCCAGTGCTTCCTCCAATCTGCCTGCACTCATCCAAGCTACACCTTCGCTAAACAGTTCGGTTATGTTGCTCATGTTCTGCCCATCCTTTCTCCTGCCATCTCTACTATTTTTTGTGCAAGCGATACTGCACCGTAATCTTTTGCTGCTCTTGCGATTGTGAGTAAATCTTTTGGGTCATCCAGATTGTAAATGCTTCCAAGCGTTTGTATTAATTCATCAATTGTTGCACCTTTGTTGCTCAATGTGCTTATATACGGACCCAAGACTCCCATGTTCGTCTTATCTGCGGTTAGGATATATGTTGCATATTTGATTACTGCTTCTACATCTCGTAGTTCCTGCGCTGCTATAAGGCTCTGAGCGAAAAGCAGATATGGTCTGGCTGATACTATCTCAGAATTTGCTTTATATTGCTCGCCCGCGAGTTTCTGTTCGCACTGCATGGCAAGTTTGAGTGCCTGCTCGTGCTCTCCCATTCTGTTGAGAATAATAACATAAAAGTATTCAAAATCCAGCCAATCCGGAAAGAAATTCATTGCCCTGATACAAAGTTCCTTGCATCTTTCACGCTCCTGCGCATTTTCAACATGTTTTAATATTGTGTAGTTAAAGGCTCTGCGCGTCAGCTCTTTAGATGCTTTTCCCAGTGTTTCTTTAGCAATCAATTCAGCAAAGAGACTTTCGCCTTCTTCTATGTACTCTGCTTTTTGAGCTCCGATTAGTGCTTCGGCAAGATAACCTTTCAAGTCAAGATTTTGCGGATTTTCAGCGAGTTCTGCTCTTATTAATTTGATGTTTCTCTCAGCTTTGCCCAGCGCGGCACGTATTTCCAGTGATGAGTTGTGGATTATTTTTATGTCTTTCACCCACAGCACATCATATGTGTATACTGCTATTGCCTCGTGGATTCGTCCCACATATCTGATTTCTTTTCTGTTTTGAAATATCCGTGCTTGATCGACCACAGAGCTTGTTTCGCCATCTTCTCCCACATTATATAGCGAGCAACCTATCACCTTGTGCTTCATTTTCAGCTTTGGGTCTGCGCTTATTCTCTTCACGTGTGCTTTTAGTCTTTCTGTGTCCTCGGGTGCGAAAAACTCATCGGCATCAAGAAAGGCAATCCAGTCGCCTGTCGCTTGGTCAATCGCATAGTTCTTTGCCGCCGAAAAGTCGTCTATCCACTTAAAGTGGAAAATTTTCGCGCCCATTTTTTCGGCGATTTCAACCGTTTTGTCGGTAGAACCCGTGTCTACCACTATCTGCTCGTATACAATATCTTTACCCCAACTGAGCGCACGCTCTATATTCTGCTCCTCATTTTTTACAATCATGCATTGCGAAATTTTTGGGGTTGCAGACGAGTGCGGCTGGTTGCCGCTACGCGCCGGATTGCGTTTTTTTGTTGTTTTTTTCTTTTTACTCATTGTCTCTCCATCGGCTTGGCGGCAAGGCAGTTCCCTACGTATTCGGGTTCATTACTGCTTCTGCTATTTTCACAATTTTTATCGCCAGTTCTGTGGCACCGCAGGTTTTTGCCGCTTTTGCTATTATCAGTAAATCTCTTGGGTCATTGAAGTTATAGACTGACTCCAGGGATTTAATAAGCTCGTCCTCGGATTTTCCGCCCTTAATAATGTTTACAATCAGCGGAGTCAGTATGTCCATGCGGGTTTTGTCATGCCTGAGGGTTTGCAGCGCAAAGTGTATGACATTTTCTGTGTCGGAGAGACCCTGTGCAGCCAATATCAACTGACCATATAACGTGGTCATATCAGCCGATACGTAGGCTGAATCGCCGATTTCCCCATTATTTGCAAGTCTTTCTTCGCAATCTTTCAGCAAATCCCATGCTTTTTTATGTTTGCCTTGATAGTTATACACCGATGCGAGAAAATATTCAAAATCTACATTGCTTGGATATTCCGAAAGTGCTTTAAGTGCAAGTTCTTCACACTCTTTGCGCTTGTTTTTATCATTTACATATTTATTAAGAAAGTGTACGTATGCTTTTATTCTCAACCTGTAAAACACTGAATTTGCGCTATTTTCAATGACTTCCCTAAAGTATTCTTCAGCTTCCCTTTGGCTTTCTTCGTCCTCTTTGTGCTTGAGGGAGTCTGCTAGATATGCTTTGAGTGTCAAGTCGTCGGGTTTCTCCTTTAGTGCCTCTCGCAATAGCTTGATATTGCGCTCATGCTTGTTTGTCTCTGCAATTGCAGACACTGAGTAACCTGTGTGAATAACTTCAAGGTCATCCGACCTCATAATATTCTCCGCATCTACCTCAATTTGTTCATGGATGATTCCGGCATAGCGTATGCATGGAACATTTTTTATTACCCGTATTATATCATATACACTTTGAGGACGGTCGTTATCGTCCACATTCACCAAATCACAGGTGATTGCAAGCACTTTTTCACTGAGTTGCGGGGTAGTCTTCACTTTTTTTATTACGGTTTGCAGATTTTTAACGCTATCGGGCGACATATATTCATCTGCATCAAGAAATACTATCCACTCCCCTTTTGCCTGCTCTATTGCGAAGTTCTTTGCCGCAGAAAAATCGTTTGTCCACTTAAAGCTGTAGACCTTAGCCCCCATGCTTTTTGCTTTTTCGACAGTGCAGTCGCTCGAACCTGTGTCAACTACGATTTGCTCGGACATAATCTCGCGCCCCCATGTGAGCGCACGCTCTATATTTTTTTCTTCGTTTTTAACTATCATACACTGTGATATCATAACCGACACCTCATAGTTTTTCTACAAGACCCATTGCACCGACCGCTTGCGCAGCCTTTTTTACAAAACTCCGCTCCTCGGGATTTGAAAGGTCATAAAGCTGTGTCAGCAGGGGTACCATCTCTGCCTCTGTTATGCCTTGCTTGATGGCGGTACTGATACAGGCTATCAGCACTTCCGGCTTAGACTTGTCTATAGTAAGTATGAGAAAAGAATAGTTAAAAACATTTACAGCATCTGAAAGCGCGTTAGACACCATCATGAGCAGCCCGAAAAGCCTTATCGGGCTTGCAGGCAGGAAAATTGACTCATCGCGAGGCGATGGATTTTGCAGCTTCACTTCGCACTCTTTGAGCACCTCAAACGCCCCTTTATAGTCGCCCATGTCGCTTTTGATATGCCCCAGATAATAGGAAAAGTCTATTGTATCAGGGAAGTCTTTGAGAGCTTTTATGCACATTTCCTCCGCTTGTGGCAGAGTTTCTCTGTCTGCCATGTATTTGCGTATGAAGTAAAGGTATGCCTTTACACGTAGCTTGTTGTACGTTTTCTTCTCGCTTTCCAGAACCTCTGCGTAAAGCATGGTGGCTTCATTTATACTCTCTTCGTCTGTCCTGCCTGTCAGGGCATCGGCGAGATACGCTTTTATGTTCATATCGTTGGGATTCGCTTTTAGCTCTTCTCTGAGCAGTTTGGCATTTCTCTCGGATTTTTGTTTTTTGAGAGAAACCGACTCTGAGTAACCTGTGTGGTATGCAACTGTGTCGCTCAAATGTACTATTGCTTTTTCGGGAACATTCAGCATCTCGTGTATTCTTCCCTCATAGCGGATGCTTGGCTTGTTACGAAATGCGCAGACTTTCATCAGTTGCGATATCTGCGCTCCGTTGTCGTCTAAATTTATAAGAGTGATACCTATTGCCAGACAGTCAGGGTATGCTCCTGATGACTCTATTTGTGATATTCGGAGCTTGAGCCTCTCTGCATCGGGCTGTAAAAAATACTCGTCGGCATCAAAAAACGCTACCCAGCTACCGCTCGCCTGTTCAATTGCATGGTTTTTCGCCGCCGCAAAGTCGTCAATCCAGTCAAAATGAAAGACCTTTGCTCCCATGCTTTGCGCTATTTCCACAGTGCGGTCTGTCGAACCTGTGTCCACGACGATTTGCTCAAATGTGACATCCTTAGCCCAACCGAGGGCTGTTTCAATGTTTTTTTCCTCATTTTTCGTAATCATGCATAGCGAAATCGTGGGTTCTCTTGTCCCGCCGGAAGAGCGTGGTACGATAAACCCCGCAGACGACCGGGAAGTGCCTGTGCCGACAGTCGGACGAGGGTGGGGGGTACTACGCTGAGGGTTACGTTTTTTGTTTTTCTTCTTTTTAGCCATTGCTTTCTCCGTTAGCGGGGCGGTTAAGCCCGTCCTCTGCTTTTTGTGGGTGACCTATAGTCATCCCTTCGTTTTTGAAAGATACCTCGGGTTTGCTTCCTAGCCCATCAGCTTTCCCGCCATCGCTACTATTTTCTGTGCAAACGGTATTGCTCCGTAGTCTTTTGCCGCTCTGGCAATTATCAACAAATCCTTTGGATCATCTAAGTTATAAATGTTTCCGAGCGTTTTAACCAGTTCGTCTTCGCTTGCTCCATTATTTAAAAGCGTGATTATATAAGGGCCCAAGACACCCATTAGCCTCTTCTCTGCTGCAAGGATAATCGTTGCATATTTGATTACTTTTTCGATATCTTGCAGCTCCTGCGCAGCTATCATGCTTTGCGCATAGAGTAAGCCGGGTTTTGCTGCTAATATCTCAGAATTTGCGAGATATTGTTCAGCGGAAAGCTTTTTCTCGATTTTTATCGCAAGTTGTAAAGCCTGCTCGTGCTCTCCTGAGTTATTGAGAATAATCGTATAAAAATATTCAAAATCGAGCCATCCCGGAAAGTCCTTCATTGCGCGGCGGCAAAGCTCCGTGCAATATTCGATTTTTTCCGGGTTTTCGACGTTTTTCAGCAAAAAATAATTATAGGCTTTACGCGTAAGCATATCTGTTGCTTTTTTTGTAGAGCTTTTGTCAATCAACTCGTTAAAAAGACTCTCGCCTTCTTTAATGTCTTGCTCAATGTCGCTGGTTATAAGCGCCTCTGCAAGATAACCTTTTAAATCAAGGCTTTGCGGATTTTCTGCAAGTTCCGCTCTAATCAGCTTTATATTGCGCTCAACCTTACCCAGTTCTGCACGTGTTTCTAAAGATGTCCGATGAATTATTTTTATGTCTTCTACCCAAATAAGCTCATGTGGTTTTGCAGCTATAATCTCGTGAACTCTCCCTGCATACCTGTGTGATTTTATGTTTTTATATACCCGTGTCGCCTTCACTGTTGATATTATTTCGCCGGTTTCAGCGACGTTATACAGCGAACAACCTATTACCTTGTATTTGTTACTTAAATTGGGATCTGCTTGTATTTTGCCTATGTACTCCAGCAGCTTTTCTGCATCTTCTCTCGTGAAAAATTCATCTGCATCAAGTACAACAAACCAGTCTCCCGAAGCTTGTTCGATAGAATAGTTTCTCGCTGCTGCAAAGTCATCAATCCAATCAAAATGAAAAACTTTTGCGCCCATGCGCTGCGCTATTTCCACAGTGCGGTCGGACGAACCGGTATCCACCACGATTTGCTCAGTGAGTATGTCCTTACCCCAACCCAGCGCATGCTCCATGTTACTTTCTTCGTTTTTTACAATCATACAATGGGAGACTGTGGGAGATGAGGCACCCGAATGTGCAATCCCCTCGGTGACCGCCAACGCAGGATTGTAGCTCTTGCCATTTTGTTTGCGTTTCCTTTTCTTGCTCATAATTTCTCCGTTTTGCCGCTTATAACCCTTTATAAATATTCTCTAAATCGGGGTCGTTTGGAATAGCAGTCATTGCTTGCTGACAGAGTTCTTTGCATCTTTTTACATCCCCTGCCTGCATTGCCCTGTTCAGGAGATGTATATACGCCTTTTTAAGTAAGTCAGGCAACGCATCACTGCCGTTTGCTATGACTTCGTTGAAGAGTACACAAGCTTCATCCCGCTCTTTCTCATCCGTACTCTTTTTCAGTGAGTCTGCGAGATATGCTTTTATGTTAATGTCGCTTGGAGATCCGGCGAGATCCTCCCTCAGAATTTTGATGTTCCGCTCGATTTTACCGGTTTCAGCAAACACTTCTTCCGTATAACCCGTGTGGATTATTTCTATCTCATCTACCAGCACTATGTTTTCGGGCTTTACGCTTAGCTGTTCATGAATGCGCCCTCTGTAACGCATTGTCGGAAGGTTTCTGAAAACACGCTCCTGGTCTATTCTCGAGGCAATGTTGCCCGCTGAATCTAAATTAACCAACGCCGTATTCAGCGCATGATAATTTGCCCTCATCTGTGGGTCATTTTGTATGCGCTTTAAGAAAATTATCAACTTCTTTGCATCCGTCTCGGAGAAATATTCATCTGCATCCAAAAATGCTATCCAGTTGCCGCTCGCCTGCTCTATGGCGAAGTTCTTCGCCGCCGAGAAGTCGTCAATCCACTCAAAACTAAAAACTTTAGCACCCATACGCTCTGCAATCTCTACAGTGCTGTCAGTTGAGCCTGTGTCAACAACTATCTGCTCAAACGCAACTTTTTTCGCCCACCTAAGTGCCTTTTCAATGTTTTTTTCTTCGTTTTTAACAATCATACATTGAGAAAGTCTTATCAAAGCCTGTGGAGGTCCCGTATTCTTTTTTTTCTTATTTTTCTTACTCATTGTGTTAGTTTACCATATCTTGATACTCGTATGCAACTATTATGCTCACTGTGCAAAATTCTTAACTGCCTGTATTACGTAGTTAACTTCATCGCGTGTTAACTCCGGGAAAATCGGCAGACATACGGTCTGATTGCATAGCATTTCTGCAATCGGCAAATCGCCTTTTTTGTAGCCAAGATACTCAAATGCTTTTTGCAGGTGTAGCGCAACCGGATAAAAAGCACCCGAACCCACTCCTTTTTCTGCCAAAAACGCTGCGAGTTCATCTTTTCGCTCTGTCCGTACGACATATTGGTGGTAACAACTCTTGCCGTGCTTAGGGTCATCAGGTGTTTTTACTGTACCTTTAAGTCCTTCATTATATAGTAGCGCAATTTCACTCCGCTTGGCATTGTACTCGTCCAAATGCTTTAGTTTTATGCTCAAAATTGCTGCTTGCATTGCATCTAAGCGTGAATTATAAGCTATCAGGTAATTGAAATATTTATACGGATTGTATAATGCATCCCTGTCAGAATCCCCTACAGTCAAATCATCTTTTATCCCATATAGAATTTCGCGTGCTTTTGCGCCGTTTTTTGCCATACCATGCTCACGAAATGCTCTTGCTGCAACAGCAAAGTCGTCATTATCGGTAGTAATCATGCCTGCATCGCCAAAAGCTCCTAAATTCTTGGTAGGATAAAATGAAAATGTTACCAAGTTCTCCGATGCGCCTATTTTTTTGCCTTTATACTCACAACCTATCGCTTGAGCCGCATCTTCCACAACTTTCAAATTATGTTTTCTCGCAATGCTATTTATCCCATCCATATCGCACGGCCATCCGAATATGTGCACAGGTAAAATCGCTTTTGTTTTATCGGTTATGGCTGCTTCGATTTTTGTTGTATCTATATTAAAATCTGCTTCAAAAACATCAACAAAAACAGGCACTGCACCGATTGCAGCGATTGCTTCTGCCGAGGCAAAAAAGGTAAATGGCGTAGTAATCACTTCATCACCCGAGCTCACTCCGCATGCGCGAAGCGCAAGCATGATAGCATCTGTCCCATTTGCACAGGAAATCACATGCTTCACGCCTAAGTGCTCTCGCATATCGGCTTCAAAGTTTTCAACATATTTCCCACCAATATACGCACCGCTGCGCATTACTTCAACGACCTTGGCTTCTAGCCGGTCGCTCAACTGCTCATACTGGCGCGTAAGATTCAAAAAGGGTACGGTCATCTTAACTATCCTCCGATTTTCACTATATTTATTCAATGTTTTATACACAATCTTCACACAAAGCATTACCTCTTCCTATATATCTGCTTTTTCATCTTGTCTATGACCTCTAGGGCACAGCATGCCTCTTCGCCGCCAACACGTGGAAGAGTGCCGGTTTGTATGCACTTCGCAAAGTCCTGTAATTCAGCCCTGAGAGGTTCAACCAGTGGTATAAAGACCTTTTCTGTAATATTTTCCTGTCTGTAAGTCGGGCTGTGTCCCGTATCCAGCTTATAGTTTGTTCTACGAGTTATTGTTAACGTCTTATTGAACAAATCCATTCTGATAAATGAACTTGCAGAATGAATATCAATTTCTCTGATTTTGTCTTCTGTTGTTCTGCTGGCTTCCAGTGTTGCAAGCACACCGTCTTCAAACTCAATTAATGAATGAACATAATCTACAAAATGCTTATTGTACGCAGGTCTTCCGTTTGCGTGAACTCGCTTAATCTTCGTTTTGTTCAAAGCATTCATGACGATATCTAAATCATGTATTAGGAGGTCTTGAAGAACATCAGTGTCATTGATTCGCAAATCTTTTGGGGAAAACCGCCTCGCATTGATAGCAATTACATCTTCGTGCTCAAGCATTTTCTCCACTTCAAGTACAACCGGGTTAAATCGCTCCACATGCCCGACTGATAAAACTGTCTTTGACTTAGCAAATGCCTCGCAAACCGCCATAGCTTCTTTGTAATCTAGCCCGAGTGGCTTTTCGACCAAGGTATGCAATCGGTATTCTGCTGCTTTGCAGGCTAGCTTAAGGTGTGTCGAGGACGGTGCTGCGATTATGGCAGCCTCAACTGAGGAAAACAACTCATCAACATCAGTAAAGAAGCGGACTTTATGCTGCTCAGCTATGTGATTTGTCTCCGTATTAGTGTCAAATATTCCAACAAAATCAAACTCAGGCAACTCTGATACCAGCCTGATGTGATTTTTCCCCATATTACCTGCACCTATTACGCCGACTTTAATTTTATCCAATTTTGCCTTTCCTCTCACATTTGCTTCTAATTTTCTATTTCCCATTGCGAGTGAGACTTTCGCAGCCGCCCGGTAGGTATTAAGCTTGCTGCATCGGGTTTAGAGCATACTCATGATTTTAACCCATAACCGGCAGGATTGCAAGCCTGACTCACGCATGAAGAAACCGCCTCGTCCGGTGCCGCCAGGCCCGAAGAAGCGGTTTCTTCTTAAGAGGGTTATGAGGGTTTAGAGAATTAACCTAGAAGTTGGAGGACTCCTTGAGGTAGCGCGTTAGCTTGGGCAAGCATTGCTGTCGATGCTTGGAAGAGGATATTATCTCGTGTGAACGAGGTCATGAGAGCTGCCATATCTGCATCTCTGATTCGACTTTCTGCGGCTGCCAGGTTCTCTGCCGAGTTGTCGAGGTTTTGTATTTTGAACTCAAGTCTGTTCTGAATAGCACCGAGATGTGCGCGTGCCATAGATAGTGAGTTGATAGCTGTATCAAGTCCTGCGATTGCGGCTGAAGCATAGTGTAAAGTCGTTACTTTAAGATCTTCTACAGTGTTGAGCCTACCTACAACGAAAGTTGTAATGTCACCTGCGTTTGCGCCTGATTGAAGTGTGAACGCACCGTCATACATACCTAGTGAATTTAGTTCTGTACCATCTCCGAATATTGTCATGCCGTTAAACTTAACAGTGCTCTCAATTTGCCTGAGCTCTTCAGCGAGCTGTTGGAATTCAAGGTCTAGTGCTGCGCGGTCTACTGCATCGTCGTTTGTACCGTTTGCAGATTGAACTGACAGCTCGCGCATACGTTGCATAATGTTGTGAGCTGTTTGCATAGCACCTTCGGCTGTCTGAACGAGTGAAATACCGTCTTGCGAGTTACGTGAAGCCATATTTAAACCGCGGATTTGCGTACGCATTTTCTCTGAAATTGCGAGTCCTGCGGCATCGTCTGCTGCTCGGTTTACACGGAGACCTGAACTCAATCTTTCGACGTTTCTTCCAAGTTTTCCGGCATTGATTCCATATTGCCTGTGGCTGTTCATAGCTGTGATGTTGTTGTTAATACGCATGATGCACGCTTCCTTTCTCTATGACCGGCTTCGAGTTAATCCATTACTCTTCACCGAATCTCCTTAAAGATTTTAACAAAGTGTGCGTCCTTGCATATTTTGTTTGTGTATTATGTTTTCCGGGTCATTAAGCATTATCGCTACTTTCAAAAATAACTTTACACTTTTTTTCTAAAAATATCTTAATGTTGTTTTTTGATCCTTAATATGATAGTATTGTTGAGACTCAAAAAATATAGAGAAATAGCGGAGTGAACGTACTTATGGATACGATAAAAGCATACCAGCCTGCGTACTATAAAAAGTTTCTTTGTGACAGTAATGAGTGTAAAAATAACTGCTGTTCACGCGGATGGGGTATCCCTGTTGACAACCACACTTATGCAAAATATATGGCTCTTGAAGGCGAGTGGAAGGAAAAATTTGAGGGAAAATTTGCACCTTTAAAGAATAGTTCCTCGGACAACAGATTTGTACTAGACGAAAAAGGCGAGTGCTTCTTTTTAAATGAGAGAGGGTTATGCGCCATTCAGCTTGAGCAAGGTTATGAAGCATTATGCCTGACCTGCAGAATTTATCCGAGAAAGCTCTGTTATGTCGATGGAGTCGCCGAAGCATATATGCAGCCCTCCTGCGAGATTGCTGCAAAACAGATTTTGTTTGAAAAAGAAATGATGAAGCTGGAAGACGGTACTGTTTCACCCGGTCCTTTCATTGCGGGCGAAAATGTCAACTACACGCACGGGCTTGACGTTACAAAGTATACAAATCACCCGCAGGGTATCGGCATTTTCTGGAAGCTGCGTACCACAAGCATCGCCATTTTGCAGAGTAGGCAGTTTCGTGTCAGATTTCGTATGCTCTTGCTGCTTCTCTTCACCCAAGAATGTGCCGAGCTTATAAGCAGCGGTCAAGATGCTATGTTAATGTCTCTTGCAGACAGCTATGTTGAAAGATTGTTCAACGATTATTTTGACGAACTCTATCTGGCAATGCCGCAAGGCGTTGATCGTGACCCCGATATAATACTCGACATACTGAAAGATATTCACGGCAAACTGACTAAAAATTCAAGATTATTCAGGGAGTATCTTTCCATAGCTCTTGAAGGCTTCGATATCTCCGACCGGGATTGGCAGCTTCCAAACAACTTCAACGAACATTACGCAAAATATTATGAGCAATTTTTCCCTGCAAATGAACAGATATTTGAAAACTATCTGGTTCACGATGTGCTCTCCGATGCTTTTCCGTTTAGCTATGGCTTAAGTAAAAATCTTATGGAAAATTATGCTGCTCTGCTTGCTAAGTATAATATTATTGAATTTTTACTCGTTGGTAGTGCGAGGCGCAAGATGAAATTTGACAAGCGACTGGTAGTGAATATGGTCGCACGCTTCTGCTGCTGCTACGAGCATTCAGCAAGCGGATTTTTAAAGAGCGAGTAAATTTTACCAACACTCAAAGACCCAAGTCGTTTGACTTGGGTCTTTGGTGCGCGCTACGTTTTCGCTTGTGGCTCCGCCGCCAACGCGGCGTCAGTTTTCGATTCGGCAAACTTAAGCTATGTAGCCGTTTCCGTTACCATTCCCATTGCCTGCCAAACCGACCGCACTAGCGGCGGTACCTACCCCACCAGTTGAAGAACTCCTTGCGGTAGAGCATTTGCTTGAGCAAGCATTGCTGTTGATGCTTGGAAGAGGATGTTATTTCTCGTAAATTCCGTCATCGCCGATGCCATATCGACATCTCTGATTCGGGATTCGGCGGCTTGCAGATTTTCTGCAGTATTGTCTAAGTTTTGAATCTTAAACTCAAGGCGGTTTTGGATAGCACCGAGCTCTGCTCTTGACATTGTTATGCTGTTGATTGCAGTGTCGAGTGCCGCTATAGATGCGGATGCACCTGCCATTGTGGAAATACCTACTCTCAAGGCGTTTACTCCGTTGACTGTCGTCGAACTACCGTCACCACCGGTCGCCACATGTTCAAGAGCATTGAGACTTCCAATGCTAAATGTGGTAATGTCACCGGCATTTGCACCTGATTGAATTTGGAAGAATCCATCTTCACCCACTGCTTGACCTCCACCGAACACTGTCATGCCGTTGAACTTAACAGTTGATTCGATTTGACCAAGTTCTTGGATGAGTTGTTCAAACTCAAGGTCCAGTGCTTTGCGGTCGTCGGTGTCATTTGTGCCGTTTGCAGATTGTACAGCCAGCTCGCGCATACGTTGCATTATACTGTGAGCCGATTGCATTGCGCCCTCTGCGGTTTGCACGAGTGAGATACCGTCTTGTGAGTTGCGTGATGCTTGGTTCAGACCACGGATTTGTGTCCGCATTTTTTCGGAGATTGCAAGTCCTGCTGCGTCGTCGGCGGCACGGTTTACTCTGAAACCTGAGCTGAGTCTTTCAACGCTTCTCCCTATAGCACCGCTATTGATGCCATACTGTCTGTGGCTGTTTATAGCCATGATGTTATTGTTAATACGCATTTTTTTGCTTCCTTTCTATGTGCCCAAGGCATCCCTACCTCGGTTAATATATGGATTAAATAACCCTATATTTCACAAACCCTATCAGGGGCGCGCATCCCCGTGCGAGTTATATGAACACTTTTATTCCCGGCGAGTCCGTTAGGGCTCTCTCGAATCCTTTCGCTGCCGGTCGGCATGGGTAAACATTGGAGCTTACCAAGACAAGTAAATGGAAGCCTTTACAAGTCCCTGTCATTCGCGGTGCCCGAATCTCTCGACTCGGGCGCCGCGCCCTACACGCCTTAGTTTATGTCGGCTATCGCCGACTTACTTAGCCTACGAGTTGCAATACGCTCTGCGGCAACGCATTTGCCTGTGCGAGCATTGCAGTTGATGCCTGGAACAAGATATTATCTCGTGTGAACCTGGTCATCTGCTGTGCCATATCTACGTCTCTGATTCGAGATTCGGCAGCTTGCAGATTTTCTGCTGTGTTGTCGAGGTTCTGAATCTTGAACTCAAGGCGGTTCTGAATAGCACCGAGTTCCGCTCTTACCATTGAGAGACTGTTGATGGCTGCATCAAGTGCGGCAATCGAGTTACACGAGCCTTGCATTGTAGAGATACCTACATTCCAAGTTTGCGAGCCTGCTCCTGATGGACCTACTGCTGTGGCTCCTGTACCTCCACCTGTTGCGTGTACAAATGTGTTGAGGTTACCTACTCTGAATGTGGTGATGTCGCCTGCGTTTGCACCTGATTGAAGTGTGAAAAGTCCGTCAACTGTGCCTCCGGCATTTGCTGCGCCTGTACCCGGTCCAAAGACTGTCATACCGTTGAATTTGACTGTTTCTTCGATTTGTTTCAGTTCTTGAATCAGTTGTTCAAATTCGAGGTCCAGTGCTTTGCGGTCGTCCACGTCGTTTGTGCCGTTTGCTGATTGTACTGCCAGCTCGCGCATACGTTGCATGATGCCGTGAGCTGTCTGCATTGCGCCTTCTGCAGTTTGTACGAGTGATATACCGTCTTGTGAGTTGCGTGATGCTTGGTTCAGACCGCGGATTTGTGTACGCATTTTTTCGGAGATTGCAAGTCCTGCTGCGTCGTCAGCGGCGCGGTTTACTCTGAAACC
>WQTE01000041.1 GCA_009786445.1 Oscillospiraceae bacterium
ATGATGAGTTTTTCTCCGCAGTATGCATAGCTTTGCAAATGATTGTGACCATATAGAATTATATTTGCGTCAATTTTTTGGATATAAGGTATGCAAATGTCAGAATTTACGAAATTGTGGTAATCATCCAAAAATCCTTCATGGGAAAACGGTTTTTCTAACATAGCTTGTCGAAAAATGAGATTACTACAGCATTTATTTTTCGGCGGCGGCGATTTTTCGTATATAGGTGAAATATGTGTGGCGTACACCAAAACATTGCAGCTTAACCGGATATACAAATCATCTTCCAAACTGCTTAAAAAATCATAAGATTCTTGTGTTAATTCCCGGACGGTATGGTAAAGACCTGCGTTTTGGTCATTTATCATCTCTTCAGGTTTTTGTTCTTTGAAATACTTCATAGACTCTTCTTTATTACCCTTGATGAAATACGCATTATCCATCCCCATCAATTCCTGCACAACTTCATTGGGATAAGGAAAATCATAAAGGCTATAATCGCCCAAAAAAATATAACTATCCACACGCTCCGTTCGCGCATCTTCCAATACCTTAATCAGCGCAGGGTAATTACCGTGTATGTCCGATATAATAGCTGTGCGCATTTAATCCTCCTGTTGAGCAAGAAGCGTGGAGACGGGGGAGCTGCTTCGCTATCTATTGCTAGCGGTATACTACGAAGCAGCTCCCCCGTCCCCCTGCTTCACAGACTTTTTCACAGCCGAAACACAGCCTCGCGGATAATTTCGCTTACTGTTGGGTGCGGGAAGACTATTTCTTTTGCATCATCAATTCGCATTTGCATCTCAATCATCATACATGCGCTGACGATGATTTCCGATGCATAACTGCCGTACAAATGCACACCGATGATGCGGCGGGAAGACTTCTCGCTCAAAACCTTGCAAATGCCATCCGCCGCGGTAGATTCGGCAACGTAGCGACCGCTGTAGAGCATGGGAACAGTCACCGAAGAAAAGTCTATACCCTTTGACTTAGCCGTTTTTTCAGTCTCGCCGACACTTGCGACCTCGGGCGATGTATATATGACAGAAGCAATTGCATCATAGCGCATAATATCACGCTTGCCGAGCATATGGTTGACCGCAACCTCAGCCTCACGATACGCAGCGTGAGCGAGCATATACTTGCCGTTTACATCCCCAACTGCATAAATATTCGGGATGTTTGTAAGACCATTCAAATCGGTCTTGATTGCGCCATTATCAATGAGAACATCAGTGTTTTCAAGTCCGAATCCCTCAATCAGCGGCTTTCTGCCGATAGACAAAAGCACCTTATCAGCAGACAGGGGGACGGTTCCTTTCTCTTGCGCATTAGCGCGGCCTTTCCCGCCGGAAAGAGAAGCCGTCTCCCTGTCTGTCAGAACCGTTCCTCTGCGCTCATTGACAGCCGTTACTTTGGAGCTCAGCAAAAACTTAACGCCTCTTTTCTCAAGGCTCTTCATCAAAAGAGACGAGATATCCTCATCCATAGCCCCTGCAATTTTTGGCATCATCTCAACGACAGTGACGTTTGCCCCTGCGGTATTGTAATAAGCTGCCATTTCAAGACCGATAATGCCGCCGCCGATGATTACAAGATTTTCGGGAACATTTTCCAAATCAAGAATCTCACGGCTGGTCAGCACAAAACCACTGGTAAGCCCCTCTTTAACACCATCAATGGGAGGCACGATGGGGACACTGCCCGTAGCAATCATCAATCGGGCACCCTCATAGACCTCATCACCCACTTTGACATGCGACTTATCAACAATAAACGCCTCGCCGTCAATGACGGTCACCTTATTTGCCTTCATAAGAGCCTTGACTCCACCTACAAGCGTTTTTACAACTTTATTCTTACGCTTTATCACAGCACTATGGTCGATTTTCGCGCCGGGGATGGTAACACCGTAATCCTCGGCATGAAGCGCATAGTCCGCAATTTTTGCCGAGTTTAAAAGAGCCTTTGAAGGGATGCATCCCTCATTGAGACACACACCACCAAGCGCGCGCTTTTCGACAAGCAAAACACTGAGCCCCGCATGACCTGCACGCTCAGCAGCCATATAACCCCCCGGCCCTCCACCGATAATGATTAAATCATACATACTCACATACCCCGCGCTACAGCCAAGTTAAAGCTGAAATTCTCTAAAAAATCCACTAAATCTTTTTGGAAACGCGCAGCATCAGCGCCATCAAGGGCACGGTGGTCGTAAGTGAGCGAAAGCCCCATAGCAGGGTAGAACTTCCCGTTTTTGCAACGCTCGACGATAGAACATACACCCAAAATACCCACCTGAGGCGGGTTTAGAACAGGTGTAAACATCTCAACACCCATAGCACCGAGATTGGAAATAGTAAAAGTTGCGCCTTTTAGTAAATCGGGGGCGATAGAGCCATTTTTGCACTCATCTATCCGCTGCTTCATGTATAAACTGAGTTCAGATAGGGTATGCCCATTTGCCGTAAAAAGTGTCGGAACGAGCAAACCGCGCGGCGTATCTACGGCGACACCTATATGTGCGTTGTTGAAAACACGAATCTTGTCGTCCAGAAAATGAGCGTTGATAGCCTTGTGCTTTTGCAAAACACGGGCTGTGGCATAGATGATGATGTCTGTGATTGTGATTTTTGATACATCAGTGGTGTAGCGTACAGATGTCGGATGGTTTCTGTCTAAAGACTTCAAGTTCTTGCGAAAATTTAAAATATCAGTAGCATCAAACGATGAATGGTGGGTGAGCTGAGCAGAATTTGCAAGAGAAGTATGCATAGCTTTTGCAATAAATTTGCGGACATTCGTAAGCGGAACATCCTCACTGTCCGGCCAGATAGACGAGATTGCCGGAGTGTTGTTAGGCGGATTGTTCTCAAGGGGAATATTTACCAAATCCTGAACGGTAACACGTCCGCCAAGCCCTGTCGGGACAGCATTACCAAAGCTGTAGGTAACAGAGCGAGTCCCCAGAAATCCTGCATCAATGACCTTTTGAATATCACGCTCAATAATGCGGCCATTAGCACCCGTAGGTTCGGCGCGACTAATATCTGCCCCGGTTTTCTCAGCAAGTTTTCTTGCGCGAGGGGAGATGGGGGCGGAAGGAAATACGCCGGCACCCTGCGGAGCATAGGGGTCGCCTTGGGGGAGATTGTCTACAGCTACCGACGGGAGAACGGGGACGGTCGCCGCTAAGGATTGTTCAGCCACATGCCCATCGTAGGGACGGCCGTCCTCGGCCGCCCGAGGGTGGTCTTCAGCACTCACAGGCTTAAACTCATCAACGCTTTCGCCCTCAGCGCCTATTACGCAGACATTGGTGAGACATGGGACATCATCGCCTTCCTGAAAAAACAACGCAAGCAAAGTGCCCTCAACCTTGGATTCCTCCTCAAAAGCTGCCTTGTCCGTTTCATAAGTAAAAAGCAAATCACCAACAGCGACCTTGTCCCCCGGACTTTTATGCCAGGTACCAATAACACAACTCTCCACAGATTGTCCTTGACGGGGCATTATTACAGCAATTGCCATATAATCAAACCTTTCAAATTTTTAGTCTACGGTGGCATCGTCCCCTACGATTATGTTGCACATAACTGCCATCCTCACCTCTTTGCGGCGTTTTTAAGCAGAAACTTTTCAGCCTCAGCGCACCAGAGACCATTATTGCTCTGAACAATCTCGCCAAGCTCCCGAAGCAGGGGTTTATCCGAGCGGGAGAAATCCTCAAGAGCTGTCAAAGGCAACGAAATATGAGTATAAATCAGCTTCTTGCCACCGGGGATATCAGGCAAGTTAAGCGTGGTATCAATAACGCTGTCAAGCCCGCCGACATGAGTAATCATAGCAGCAGGATTAATGAGCCCAAGCTCCATCATGGACAGAGACTCACGCATATCATCCGTATTACCGCCGCTTGTACCGACAATATGAGTAGCCGCGTAGTGGACATTATAGAAGTTGAGCGGAGCACTAAAAGCAGTGTCGGTAGGACCTGCAAAAAAGTTGAGACACCCATCACGGCATAAAATGCTGTCGCCAAGCTCAATAACCTTAGAAACAGGAGCATAGACAAACACATCATCAAACCCCTTGCCGCCGGACAAAGCCATAAGTTCGCCCGAATCAGCAGTTTTGGCATACACCAGCTTCACGCCGTTTTTCGCTGCCGCATCCACAGGCAAAACCTCGGAAGCCCGGCGAAGCCGTGAATCATCAATATCGGTGACAACCAGAAGCGACGGCTTTCTGCCGCAGTGGATGGCATAATCGATAGCACCAAGCCCCATAGGTCCGGCACCCGCCAAAATCGCCATGTTGCCGCCCGAAACGATCCCCATATCATGTACATAGCTTCCCGCAGTGGTGTGATAACTGGCATGAAAAGCCCCGATAATACAACTCATAGGCTCTGCAAGAGAAGCGTAGAAATAAGCATCACCACTGTAAGGCAGCAAACAATTTTGCTCCATAACCTCGTTTGGGATAATGATGTGCGTTGCATTGCCGCCGATGTAACGATAAGAATAACCCGGTGCATCAAGAGACCCCTTGTAGTTGAGCGCAGGTTGAATAGCATACTTTTGCCCGGCCTCAAAATCATTTTGCCACTTAGCACCGACCTTCAAAATCTCGCCGCTGAACTCATGACCCAGCATAGTAGGATTTACGGCGACATCATCGGGAACGCGTTTGTGGTCAGGGCCCTGCACGGCGGCCTTGTAGCTCGACATACAGATACAGTCCGAGACAACCGTTGCTAAAATCTCATCATCGGCAATAGGCGGCAAAGGAAACTCTTCTAAACGCAAATCTTTCTTACCATAAATCCTGACAGCTTTTGTAATCATGATTATTAAACCTTCCTCTTGATGCGAAATTTATCTTTGGCAAGCTCGGCAAAATGCGTTATCCGCTCATCTAAATCAGGGAATCTCTGTACAGTCTGCTCAGAAAACATACCCGCAGACAAATCATTTGTACAGGCAATCTCATGCCCCACAAGAGCCCAAGCAGAATCAATCAGATGCTCAAATTCAGGCAGTTCTATTTTATCGCAAATAAACCTTTGCAGCGGCGAATTAATATCCTCGCCCGAAATCTGAAAAAGCCCATTAGCCACGCAAAGCTTTTTTACCCAACTGAGCTGAGCATCCGAATTACGTGTGGGCATATATGTAACAGCGCGAACACCAATTTCTTTGAGATAAACCATAAGCTCATCTAAATAGGCATCCTCAAATTTTTGAGACCTCTTATCACGTGTGACAGAAACCCCGACATCACCCAGATACGCATAAGCAGGGATAGCACCCAACTTATCGGCAAGCGAAATAAAGTCGCGGATATGCGGAAGTTCATCGACTGCATCAACATAAAAATTCTCAACAAGCTGGCTTTTGAACATCCCAAGCAGAAAATGCCGCGGCATCTCCTCTTGAGAAATCTTAGCCGCTAAAGCATATAAAATGTGCCTTTCCGTAACCGAGCCGCCGGAAGAATATTCAGAAAGAGGGAGAACATCATTGGTAAAATCAAGCTCAAGCCCATAAGGCCGGAGTATATTATTTAACCTATCAACCATTTTCCAGTTGCGAATATTACGCTTTTCGCGAAAAGGAGCTAAAAACAACTCAGCCTCACTAAAACTCTGCTGCGGGATACCGTGCATAGCAAGATAGACAACAGAATCCTGATCGGGATTGTTTATTCTCCTACCCTCAAAAGGCGTACCCGTCATGCTGCACCGAAGCTCAAAGCCGACAGTGACAGGCATCTTCAAAATCTCACCCGCCGTAGCAAACTCAAAAGCACCCGCAACACTATCATGGTCCATAATGCCTGTAGTGGCAAGCCCGCTCTGCCAAGACCTGAAAACAGCCATAGTAGGGGAGTACGGCGAAAAGGAATACGTTGTATGAATGTGATTATTCACATTTCTCCCCGTAATAGGCTTCTCAAGCGCTCCCGTTTCATAAAGAAGCATCAGCTTTCGCAAAGCATCAAGCCTAACATTTTTATCTCTATCATTGAGACTATCTACATAAATATCTTTCATTAATCTCTCCTCATCCAAATCGCTGCCTACACTGTAACATCAGCTCAACATAACCTGACCACCTGTTACAGGAACCGCTTGCCCCGTCTCATAGCGCTGCTCGATGACATACAATATAGCACGGACAACATCCTCAACTTCACAACCCCTGCCGAGCGGAACTTTAGCTTCGTAGAACCGCCTGACATCAGCTACTGACTTAGCACCGGGAACCTTGCCGGAATCAAGATACTGCTTAAAAAGCCCTCGGTTGGGATCCGACCAAAGCGGCCCTTCAAGGAAATTGCCCGGGCAAACGGCGTTGACCTTAATGCCAAATGGCGCAAGCTCCAAAGCAAAACTCTGAGTAAGCCCGACACCGCCAAACTTGCTGCCGGAATAAGCAAAGTTCTTATTACTGCCCTCAAGCCCCGACTTCGAGTTAATCTCAACAATATCCGTCATGTAAGCAGGCGCAAACCTGCGCTGAATCTTCATAATCTCACAGGCAAACTTTGTACACAAAAAATACCCTGTGTAATTGACTTTGGTAACAAGGTCAAAACTTTCCTTTGAAAGCTCGCCCAGCCCGCCGGCAACGAGAACACCGGCATTTGAAACCAAAATATCAAGACCGCCATAAGCGATAACAACATCAGAAATCATATCCGAAACAGAAACTTCGTCTGAAACATCAGCCCTGACAGCTATGGCAGAATGCGCATCATAGGCATCGCAAAGCTCATCAGCAGTGGCTTTTGCACCATCGAAGTTCAAATCAGCAACGGCAACAAACGCACCCTCTTTCACCATCGCCTCGGCAATCCCCTTGCCAAAACCCTGCGCACCACCCGTAACGACAGCAATTTTACCCGAAAGCCTACCCGGGGCGGGGCCGGAGCTGATAGCCCTGCTGCGGTATTTCTCAGCCTCCCAGCCTAAAATAAAGGTGACAAATTTTTCAGGCAAAGGACTAAAACCACCAAACGACTTAGCATAAGCCGCAATCTTTAAAGCATCCAAAAAGAGCAGACGGGCGCGCTCAGCCTCTTTTATGTCCTCGCCCAGAGAGAAGAAACCAAGCCCCTTAACAGCGACTATTTGAGGCTTAAAACCCTTTCGCTTTTCATAGTCCGAAAAAGCACTGCTCAAATCAGAATCATATGCAACAAAAAGCGGCTCATCTTTGTAATAAACAATATGGTCCGGAGTGAACGGTCTCATCAGCGGGCGCATAGACTTTTCATCAGCGGCAAACGAAACCGCAGTCTTATTGGTAAAAAACACGGCAACAGATTTACCATCATCGGAATATAACATACGCAAAGCAGGTGCAATTGCACACACAGCCTCTTTGTCAAATGGCACATCGGAAAAATCAGGAGCATCGGTGACGTTGCTTTCCAGCGTAGTAAAGACATATTCCATTATCATATCAACTTCATCTACCGTGTCAGCAGCGACAAAAATACCGTGGTTTTTCAGAATAATTATCTGCGGAGAATCGCCAAACTCAGCTTCATGCTTCTCAAAGAGCCCGTGACAAACCTTGGCAAGTCCGAGCCCCGGCCGGGTTAAATTTACCCATACGACCTCGTCATTAAAAAGCTCCTTGCACTTAGACTCACCATCCTTACCGCAGGTCAGCCCGTTGACTAAAGCAGGGTGGACGTGCAAAACAAATTTATATGGGAAAATAGCGTGCAAAATAGCCTCTACACTGGGGCGCTTCTCCTCTTCGCCCGGAAGCCTCGAAGCCATCACTGAAGCGTGCAACTGAGCCTCTTGTTCAGCATTACTCATATCAGATGGATATTCATGCGTTATAATATCACGGAGCAGACCTAAATCCATGGCGACAAACTGCTCACCCGTAATAACAGACAAAGCAGTGCCCGAGCCCTTGACATACATCACATTTTCATCTTTGTATGATGTATTACCGCCACCGGCAAGCACGTAATCCTCATCGGCACCGTAACGGCGTGACATTTCAACTAAAATATCCAAACTCATAAAAACAATCCTCGATCCAAGTAAAGTAGAAGCATCTTACAATTTACCTAGGATATAGTATCACAAAACACGGGTTTTGTGCAAGCACATATGCATATATAAGCTAAGAAAAAACTTGCTGCAATTCGGCATACGTGATACAGTATACAATTGCGAGAGTATGGCTATATATGCTCGCGATGTATGCTGGCGATGTGATAAAGCCCACAGCAAAGCAAGTGTCAGCTTGGAAACTTTGAAAATATTTTGGAGTAATGCAGGGGTGAATTTATGACTACAAATGATGTTAAGCGCATTGCAGAGAATATTCGCGGGAGTATTGAGAGCGTTATTGTCGGGAAATCTCTTGAGATTGATCTTATTTTAGCGGCACTTTTTGCAGGTGGACATGTGCTGCTCGACGACGTGCCGGGCACGGGAAAGACTATGCTTGCCAAAACGCTTGCACGGTCTATTGATTGCCAGTTCGGACGAATTCAATTCACGCCGGACTTGCTTCCGTCAGACCTGACAGGAATAAATTATTATAACCAAAAAGAGGGCGAGTTCACGTTTCGCAAAGGTGCGCTGTTTACCAATATCCTCCTTGCCGATGAGATAAACCGAGCCACACCCCGCACACAGTCAGGGCTTCTTGAGAGCATGGAAGAAAGGCAGATTACTGTTGATGGGCAGACCCATTTTTTGGCTGCGCCGTATTTTGTCATTGCCACTCAAAACCCTGTTGAAACGCAAGGCACATATCCGCTGCCCGAGGCTCAACTGGATAGATTTTTGATACAGCTTTCACTTGGATATCCGACTGCCGAGGAAAGCACCGATGTCCTGCGGCGGTTTCTCGGCGGAAATCCCTTTGAAGAGATAAAACCTGTCTGCACGGCAGATGAACTGCTAAAAATACAGGAGGCTGTAAAATCTGTGTTTGTGCATGAAGAGCTGCTGTCATACATTGTCACGCTGACTGAGAAGACACGCACCGCCGATGGTGTTGTCCTCGGTGTAAGTACACGCGGAGCAATTGTTTTGACAAACCTTTGCCGTGCATATGCCGCTCTTTGCGGAAGAGAATTTGTTATGCCGGACGATGTTCAATTTTTGCTGCCCTATGCGTACAAGCACCGCATAATAAGCCGAATGGGCAGCGGGCACACAGCGGAGCTTGTGCGAAATATTATTAGCGAAACCACAGTTCCTTCGGAGACTTGGAAGTAAATCGAGCTTTGGGGGGAGCCGTCGTAACTATGCAGATTAATTTAAGTGCTGTTTTTACATCAATTGCAATACTTTTGGTTGTTTTTGGCTTTGCGCTCTGTGTGAGGCTTATTTACCGCCGCTACTGGGACGAAGGACTTTCTTTTAATCTGCTCTTTTCTCGAAAAGAAGTATTTGAGGGCGAAACTTTTACCATAACCGACGTTTTGACAAACAGGAAATACCTGCCGATACCGTGGATTCATGTGAGCTACACAATCTCACGGTTTATGGTGTACCTAAGCAATGCCAGCAATAAAATCTCGCGAGGGGACTGGCGCACAATGCTTTGCACTGTCGGTATGTATAAAACGGTTTCACGCAAATCAGCCGTACTCGCCTCAAAGCGCGGGTATTATCACATCTCAGACATAAAAATCATGAGCAACGACCCGCTTATGACATCCTCTGTGGAGAAAAATCCGGATGAACGTTATGCGCTGACAGTATACCCACGGCAGGTCGAATTTCCCGAGTCTATGATACCATTTAAAAAAATGCTGGGCGATATAACCGCACGGCGATTCACAAATCCCGATCCGTTCACATTTAGAGGGATTCGTGAGTATGAGCCGCATGACAGCTTTAAGCAAATAAACTGGGGAGCAACAGCCAGAGCAGGTACGCTCATGTCAAATGTATATGATTTTACCGTTTCTCAAGAGGTCACTATTTTCCTCAATCTGCAAAGATACAGTGATTACGAGAGGGACTATGTACACGAAGAAGCTATCAGGCTTGTTGCTTTTCTCTGCCGTAAATATGCACAAAATGGTGTTCCCGTGAGTCTTGTTTGCCCTGCCGGGGACGGAAGTGTCCTGACTGTCGATAGCGGTCTGTCCTCTTCGCACCTTATGACTATTTATACAGCTCTTGCGCATATAAATCTGGTTAAGCACAACCTGAGTTTGCTTTCTCATCTGCCAAAGGAGCGTGGTCAGTCAATTGTACTCGTTTCGTCATATCATGAGAGTGAATTACATGAGAAGTTTCTCTCGACGCTTGATAGCGGTGTCTTTGCTACATGGATTGTGCCCCACTGTGAGAGGGATTTTGTGAAGATTGGCGGCGAGGAAATAATAAAGTGGGAGGTGCCGAGAGATGCAGTCAAGTAAGGTGTTTTTGTCTCTTTTGATGCGCTTTCCGATATTTCTCGGTATACATTCGGGGTCTGTTGTGATGCACCGCGAATTTTACGGACTGACTGCACTTTTGATTTTTATTCCGTTTTTGTTGTTATCTTTAACCGATGAAATTTTTAGCGACCGCAGGATTACTGTAGTTTTGTCCATCATCACAGGGGTTCTTGCCCTTCTGCTCGGTCAAACCATGGTGGTAATATTAGTTTTTTGTATGCTTGCCTTTAGACCTGATATGTTTGACAGGCCTGAGTCATTTTCTAAAAATTATTTCATTTTTTGGATTGTTGTTCAGGTTTTACTTGCCTATTTCTCCCCTCCGGGGTATACGCACATAATCCTGATTTCACTTTTCATAACTGCAATTCTTATGCTGATTTGTTTACAGGCAGCGAGGCTAAGTGTTTTTCTGCACTCATATTATGCGAGAAGCAGCTCTGCTAAGACATCTTCCCATGTCAAGTCCCGCAACAAAAAACTATTGCTGCTGTTTGCCGTGGTGGTTGCGGGAGTTAGTATTTTAGTTGCAACTACAATAGAGTTTCCGGAGGTTGAGCTGGAGCTGCAAGGTGAGAATCTGCCGCTGGTTGGATACGGCGGCGATACTGAAATGGAGCCGGAGGTTGGAGAGGTTGATGTTCTTGTTGAGGCAGAAGCAACCCCTATGGAATTTTTGCACATTGAATATGAGCAAAATGGGTATCAGGTGGTTTTGACCGTGATTGGCATGATAATTACCGTGATTTTCTTAGTTTTTGCCTTTTTTGCTGTTCGGGCTGTGTTTAAACGCCTTTGGCTCAGGACTTCAAAGGATGATTTTGACGATGTTATTGAAGTCGAAGCCGCTGCACCCGAACACAGAGAAAGAAAACGCAAAAAGCAGAGAATTTCAAGTGTAAACCAGACTGTCAGGCGGCTATTTGTGAAGAAAGTTTTTGAGTACAAAGCTCTCGGTCTGACTCCCGCAAGACACGATACGCCAAGGCATCTTTCGGAGATTATATCCGAAACGGAGGACGTTTCCGCTTTAGATAAACTCTACCACAAAGCAAGATACAGCGGAAACAACGTATCCGCCGGAGAGCTGAGCAACTACCATAAAAAGCGCCGCAGGAGGTGAGGGGCTGTTGCGAAAGTCAAGGGACAACCCCCGCTTATCACTCTTTTGTTTTGCGTTTTCTCATGCGTTTTTCGTGGGATAGTTCGCGTTTGCGTAGGCGCAGACTTTGTGGAGTGACTTCTAAAAGCTCATCGTCTGCGATGAATTCAAGTGACTCTTCCATGTTCATTATTTTTGCCGGGGTCAGGCGTAGGGAGTCGTCGCTGCCTGATGCTCTGAAGTTTGTCAGTTGCTTTCGTTTGCATACATTTACTGTCAGGTCATCGCCTTTTGCGTTTTGACCTACTACTTGTCCTGCATATACGGGAGTGCCGGGGGTTATAAACAATATACCCCTCTCCTGTGCGCTGTGGATGCCGTAGCCCACTGCTTCGCCCGACTCAAATGCGACCATTGAGCCGTTGTGCCTTCTTGTCACTTCACCTTTAAAAGGAACATAACCCTCTGAGATTGAGGACATGATGCCCTCACCGTGGGTATCTGTCAAAAACTCGCTGCGATAGCCAAAAAGACCACGTGCCGGAACAACAAACTCCATGCGCATTCTGTTACCTACGGGGCTCATGTGCCGAAGCTCACCTTTGCGCTGACCCATTTTTTCCATAACTGCGCCCACTGCTGATTCGGGTACATCACACACAAGGCATTCCAGCGGCTCATGGCGCACCCCATCAATGTCCTTAAAGAGCACGCGCGGAGTGGATACTTGAAACTCGTAACCCTCACGGCGCATAGTCTCCATGAGTATTGACAGGTGCATTTCTCCACGGCCTGCAACATTCCAGCTATCTGTCGTGTTTGTGTCGGCAACTCGTAATGAGACATCTCGCAAGAGCTCATTTTGCAGTCGGTCATGGAGATTGCGGCTTGTTACAAATTTGCCCTCCCGTCCTGCAAAGGGTGAATCATTTACAGAAAATGTCATCTCCACAGTCGGCTCAGAAATGCGGGCAAACGGCAATGCTTCAATGCGGCTCGGGTCGCAAACTGTGTCCCCGATGTTTATGTTTTCAACACCTGAAAAGCATACTATGGCACCTGCATCTGCACTTTCAGCCGGGACACGGCGCAAATCTTCGATCTCATATAGATTGACAAGTTTGGATTTATAGGGCTCGGAGTCACTTGCTTTGTTGCAGATTATTATCTCCTGACCTGCACGGATTGTCCCTCGCTCGACTCGCCCGATTCCTATTCGCCCGACATATTCGTTATAGTCGATTGAGCTGACCAGAAGCTGTGCCGGTCCTTCCTTTGTGACTTCCGGCTCAGGAATATAGCTGAGGATTGTATTAAACAGCGCAGTCAGGTCGCTCCCCGCATCTTCAGGTGCAAGCGAAGCTGTCCCTGCTCTGCCTGAGCAAAAAATTATGGGTGAATCCAGTTGTTCATCAGTTGCATCTAAGTCCATCAGAAGCTCTAAAACTTCGTCAACAACTTGATATGAACGAGCTTCAGGCTTGTCGATTTTATTGATTACCACAATAACTTTCAGTTGAAGTTCGAGTGCCCGAGCGAGAACAAATCTTGTCTGCGGCATAGGGCCTTCAACGGCATCTACCAGCAGCAAAACTCCGGACACCATTTTCAGGATGCGTTCAACTTCGCCTGAAAAATCGGCGTGTCCCGGTGTGTCTACTATGTTTATTTTTACATCATTCCAGCGGATTGCCGTGTTTTTTGCCAGTATTGTTATGCCGCGCTCGCGTTCGAGGTCTCCGGAGTCCATTATTCTTTCGACGACAGTTTGATTTTGCCGAAACACCCCGGCTTGCGACAGCATTTCATCAACAAGTGTCGTTTTTCCATGGTCAACATGCGCTATGATTGCGATATTACGAAGGTTCAAATCAGTTTTCTCCCGATAGTTATTTAACAAAGCAGCACAGCTTAAAGTCAGCGCAACTGAGTCACAACGCACAGTGTAACATAATTTTAATCCATATGCAATCAGAGCCGCCTATCTCTCAGACAAATCACCCGCCGCCTGCGGGCTTTACTAAAGAGGGCAAGGAGTTTCCCACGCCTTTAACTCCTCGCATAATAATAAAAATGGGGAAACTCAAAAAATATTTACCTTGACAAACCGCAGTATCATGTGTTACCATGCAAGCAATTGGGCGGTTTGTTTGCAATCGGGCCGCTCCTCGAATAACTATGTTTGTTAGGAAGAACGCCGCGCTCGGTTAGGGTGTGGCGTTACTCCTTGTCACGGGATATATACACCACAAGATAGACTACATACGCAATCAACATGAGTAAAGCAATTGTTTCTGTTAAAGTCATTGCTCCTCCTTTCAGAGAAGCAACCCAACCGCCGTTTTGCTTGCTGCGTGAGCATATCACAACCCGTATCAATATTGCAAGCACAGTGCAAACACCCCAAAGTTGAAGGTTTCACACTTTGGGGCGTTTGCTGTAGAATATTAAAACTTAAAGGTCTCTTTTTCTACAAAGTTTCTACATTTGGGGATGTTTGTTAAATTTTTGTGACTTGTACGGGAGCGGGTCGCAGAGGGCTGCGACTCCTACGACCATAAACGCAGCACACGGAGCGGTGCTTCGTCGCGCGAGGTGCGAAAGCGCTCCGGGCGAGCTATCTGCTCGCGTGGCTGTCCAGAACCTGCGGCCTCATTATGGCCTCACTTCTGCTACAGAGTATCATAAAAATGGCGGTAATGCAAGGTTTTTTTGAGAGGAAACTCAAATCACCTCTCCTCTTGTGTTCCTTTTAAATTTTTGTTATAATCAGCGTTATCAGCGAATATTCCTTGCCCCAAGGTGTTCTCTGCAAGGGTGTCGCTTTTTGGTAAGCTGCCCTATATGGGGGAGTTGGAGGAAATGATTTGTCAAAGATAAAAAAGTGGTTCGCTAAAAACAAAAAAGAAAAGCTGAGCCTCCATGCCAGACTCACTTTGAGCATGGTAATCTTGGTGGTTTTAGGTATAATCGTTATTCCCATCCTAGGAGCAGAAGCGTTGATTATTCAGCAATTTGCTGTGATTATGGCTGTGTTTGCGGCTTTACTGATTGTGATTTTGGCAGTTGCAATATTTTTTGTTTCGCGTCTTGTGAAAAAAGAACGCGAAGCCCATGAGTTGACCCAAACTATTATTGATACCGCGCCATTTGTTATCAACTTGTGGGATGATTCACGCAATCTCCTTTCCACCAGCCAATATGCGGTTGACCTTTTCGGCGTATCAAGTAAGGATGAGTATATAGAGAAGTTTTATGAATTTTCAATGCCGTATCAGCCGTGCGGCACGCCTTCCGGAGATTTGATTCCCGGTATGCTTACCAAAGCATACGAGGAAGGATTTACCAAATTTGAATGGATGCACCGTGCACTCGACGGCAAGCCGCTTTCAACAGAGATTACCATCGTACGCTTTGAGCGCAACGGTAAGCCTATGTTGGTGGCATACACTGCTGATTTGCGCGAAGTCAAAGTGGCGCAAGAAAAAGAGCGTGTGCTCGAAAAGAAGCTGCGCGAACGGGAAATGAACGAGCGCCTCCAGCTTATTTTGAACTCCGGCCCTGTGGGTGTTGTCTGTTTCGATGCATCACGTACCATGTTTGATTGTAACGAAGAAGCTGTAAGAATATTCGGGTTCGATGACAAAGTGGACTTCATCAAATCGGTGAGTGAGGATTTCACTACTTTATTTACGCCTGTGCAGCCGTGCGGGACTCCTACCAGCATAAAAATTTCTTGGATTTTTGGAAGAGCTGATGCAGGGGCGCGTTTAAAATATGATGTTTCAAATTTAACCAAAGATGGAGAAGAGTTGCCCAGCGAAGTTACGATACAGCGCATTGACTATGACGACACATATATGTTTGTTGCATACATCCAAGATTTGCGCGAAGCAAAAAAAGCCGAAGCAGAGCGAAAACGTATAGAGGTTGCCGAGGAAAGCAACCGAGCCAAAAGCGCCTTCTTGGCGCGCATGAGCCACGAAATCCGCACCCCAATTACGGCGGTTATGGGCATTTCGGAAATTCACTTGAGAAATCCCGATTTGCCGCCGCTGATGGAGGAGTCTTTTGCGAAAATTCACAATTCTGCAAATCTTCTGCTTGGGATTATTAATGACATCTTGGATATATCCAAGATTGAAGCGGGCAAGATGTCACTTTTGCAAGTGGAATACGATGTAGCAAGCTCAATCAGAAACATTACCCATATGCACTCGAACTTTAAAAACAGCGAACCAATAACTTTTGACTTGCGTGTGGATGATAACCTACCTGCTTACCTTGTGGGTGATTCGCTCCGTATAGAGCAAGTAGTGAACAACTTGCTTTCAAACGCTTTCAAATACACAATGAGCGGCTCTGTAGAAGTATCTTGGGGATGCAGTGAGCATACGGGAAAAGAAGGTTATATTGACTTGGTTATTTCCATTAACGATACAGGGCTGGGTATGACAAATCAGCAGCTTGAAGTTTTGCAAAAAAATGAATATACGCGTTTCCACGAAGGTGATAGCCGCAACGTCAGCGGTACCGGGCTTGGTATACCTATTGTTTGCAGTCTGTTAAAGTTGATGGATGCAAATATTAACTTTAATAGCGAAGTAGGCAAAGGGACGAATGTTGTGGTAACAATTCCGCAAAAGTTATCCTCAAAAACGGAAATAATAGGAAGCGAAACAGCGGGTATCCTTCAAAAATTTGATGAAAGCATACAGTCTTCTAAGATGAAACTCACGTTTATCCCCGAACATATGCCTTACGGAAAGGTGCTTGTGGTTGATGACGTAGAAGCTAATCTCTATGTAATGAGGGGTTTGCTTGCGTTTTATGAACTGAGTGTAGAAACTTGCCAAAGCGGGCACGAAGCTCTGGCGCTAATAAAGCAGGGAAGAGTGTATGACATTGTGTTTATGGATCATATGATGCCGGAGTTAAATGGCACAGAAACTATGCAAGCCATACGAGAGACGGGGTACACCGAGCCTATTGTTATATTGACCGCCAACGCTCTGCTCGGGAAGGAAGAAGAATTTATCAGAAGCGGTTTTGACGGATTTGTCTCCAAGCCTATACAGGCAAAAAGCTTAAATGCCATTTTAGTGAAGTACATAAAAGACAAACAACCGCCGGAGGTCATTGAAGCCGTTCTTTTGGCGCAGACAAAAAAAGTAATAGAAGCGGATACGCGAGTGGATATAAACGATTATCTGAGCAGTGGGGAGTTGGTGCAAAAACTGCGTGTCGATTTTGCGAAACTGTATGCAAATCTGTTTTTCGATATTTCCCATGCAGTGAACACAAACGACACCAAAACGGCTCACCTTTTGACACATACGCTAAAAAGTTCGGCAGGATCAATACATGAACCTTCATTAGCACAGATTGCCGGACATTTAGAGCATAAATTGGCAAATGGTGAAACACCTACTGCCGGCGAATTATCTGCTTTAGAAATTGAGTTAAGCCGTGTCCTTTTGGATATTGGTGAACCCGAAATAGAAGTTTATAATATCGATGAATATTTGGATAGAGATGCAACTTTTGCGCTGTGGAATAAACTTGAGCCTTTACTTTATGCCTCGGATGCACAAAGCTTAGAGCTGCTTGACGAACTTCGCAAGATACAAGGAACGGAAGAGTTATGCCGCCAGATTGAAAACTACGATTTTGAGATTGCACAATCAACACTCAAAACACTGATGAGACAAGAGGAGAGTTCTCTCGTATAATTGTATATTACCCTTGTTTCCGTGTCAGTTCAAACTCCAATGTTCCTCTCTCTGTGCCGTTTACAAAAAGTGTTATATAGTGAGTTCCGAGATAGTGCTTCCTTGTAGATAAATCCGCAAAGGAGTGGTTTTTTGTATAGGTTTTTCTCTCATTTGCTTTCATTGAAATTTCGGATATTTGAAAGATCTTCTTGCTTAGCTTGCCGTTTGCTTTCACAAAGTTTATATCGTACTCCAGCCTGACCTTTGTTGCAGTTTTTGTTGAGACTGTGAATGAAAAGTTGAAACTATCGCCAATCGGCACCGATATTTTATCAATGGAAAAGTCCTCAACACCAATATCCGAAGCATCATGGAAGCCAAATAATGCAAGCACTTCACGATTGCCTTTTTTGAGCAGTGTGCGGCAACCATGCTTGACAATCCAGTCGGTGTGCGTATTTTTGCCGTACCATTTTTTAGCGATTTTCGCAACCAGTTCCGGATGCGTTTTGGATATGTCATTGAGGTTGTTGGCTACGCTTTTGCGTACATACAAATCGGAATCAGTTTTGAGTTGCTCCAAAATTGGCAAAATGGGTGCAGGGTCTTTTTTGAAACAAACCAATGCCTGTCCCCACGGCAAAGCAGGGCGGCAACCCTCACTTGCCAGCCTCCGCACATGCTCGTTTTCGCTTTTCGACCATGCGTACATTTGTGCCATCATGCGATCGGTATGACATATGATGAATGGTCTTACGGCAAACTCGGCGGATGCATGGGGAGTATATCGCTCCAAAGCAGCGATAGAAATATCCCAATTGCTTTCATCCGAACCATACACTTCCACAAAATCGGGGAAGAATAAGCAAAAACCGTCGAGCCAGCCGCCTTGACTCACAATCACTTTATCAATTACAGCTATGGCTTCGCTGTAATCTGCGGGCAGGTATTTTCCGAGATTTATTGTTATCTGCCTCATGCGAGCTTTGAGTTCCAAGTTATCCCAAGTCTCGTCCATAACGGATTTCACAAACTCGTCTATCGGAAAAGGCTTGTACACCGCTTGGATGTCTTCCGCCACTTTGCGGAGATAGTCATAGTTAAATGCGCTTTTTAATGCATCTGCCATTTTCATTTCCCCTCTTTCCTATTTTATAACATTATATCACAGTTCTCTTGCACTCAATGGTATAATTATCACTATGCAGCAAAAAAATGGAAAAAAATAAAAAATCCCCTTACGTTACCTATTGCTTGTGACGTAACGTGATGCGCTATGCTTAGTGCAAGGAGGTGAAATCTATGTCAAACTACACGACCGGAGAAATGGCTAAACTGTGCAATGTTTCGGTGCGGACGGTTCAGTTTTACGACCAAAAAGGCGTTCTGCATCCGTCAGCCGAGAGCGAAGGCGGTAGGCGAATATATAATGATGATGATCTGACCAAGCTGCGCCTCATTTGCACACTCAAATCAATCGGGCTGTCACTTGGCTCAATCAAAAACATAATGGAGAGCGAGCTATCCGAAAAAATCCTCACGCTTTTGCTTGACGAGCAAGTGAAAACGCTCTCTGATGAAATTGGCGAGCGGCAAAAACAACTTGAAATGATAACTATCATCAAAGAAAGCATTACAGACGAAGCCGCTGTTTCGGCAAATTCAATAATTGACATAGAGCACGTTATGGAAAAGAAAAACAAATCCAGGAGCATGAAAAAGCTAACAATGGCTTATGTTGGCGTAGGAATTGCAGCTGCTTTAGGGCTGGCATTTATGGTATGGCTCATAGTATCACAAATATGGTGGGGGCTTGCCGTATATCTGTTTATAGCAATTTTCAGCCTGTCAATTTCAGCTTTTTCCCTAAAAGATACAGAGTTTATTTGCCCCAAATGCGACTCAACTTTCAAGCCCCCTCTGCGGCGAGCATTCTTTAGCACAGGCAACCATAAAGTACGCTGGATGACTTGCCCCGAATGCGGGAATGAAGATTGGTGCGTTTTGCGCAAGTGAAGCAGGGGGACGGGGGTGCTGCTTCACGGGGAAGCAAGATCAAAATGAGAGAGGTAATAGTAAATGATTAGTGTTAGTATGAAGAACGTAGAAAAATCCTTCGGGGATAATAAAGTGCTGAAAGGTGTCACGTTTGACACCGAAGAAGGCGAAATCTTCGGTCTGCTGGGGCGCTCAGGCTCAGGCAAAACAACGATTATAAATATCCTGACAAAACAACTCACAGCAGACAGCGGCGAGAGCCATGTTAGCGTGCAAAGCGATGAAATAGGGCTTATGCTTGAACATGACGGGTTATATTCTCGCCTGTCCTGTTTGGATAATTTAAT
>WQTE01000042.1 GCA_009786445.1 Oscillospiraceae bacterium
GGCGGTTCTTCCTCTTTCGGAATTACTATGAAATTCAGTTCGGTGATGGCTTCTCCAAACACATCAGCCGATTCGTTTAACCACACATCTGACAATGATTTTGGGATATATCCGACAAGAAGGCCTTTGCTAAAAAGCTGTTTGGTGCAACATATCCGTTTTGAGATAGCTGGATGAAATGTATAACTGTGCTAAGAAATCGTTGTGCGCATTATTTGCTACTATACTTTTCAATGTTCACTGATCTCCTCAAAAATTCTGGAAGTAATCAAGTAACATGTCGGTCATTTCAATGTTAATTATTTTGATCACAGGGCAGTTCGGGTAGACATGATACCCGCCTGCGCCGCTTGCTCGGTAATTATTTACACATATAGTAAACACATCATCATCTGAAATGTTTTTACCATCTCTCGTAAGCTCTAAGACCCGAGAACCTACTTCGCGGCTGTAATCCACCTCAAACTCTACACCTGTGTAAAAATCATAGTTGTAGTGTTCAACTTTCGGCTTCAAAAATTGCTCTGAGACCACAAGCTCATCATTTTCATATGTGAGATATTCTGCGCTGCGCTCTATAGACTCTCTCAGCTTCGCTCCCGTAATTTCCATCACTAAAAAAGTGTTTTGATAGGGGTATGCAGCAAAAAGGTCTCGTCTGAGCAGTTTCTTTGGAAGCCCTACGGCATCATTTGCCAGGCTAGTAACTGCCAGCTCCGCTCCTGAGTAAGTGAGTTGAATATTGTTGAAAAAATCAGCTAGCGGCGAACCGGACACAGCCATATCCACCCGCTTTCCAATTTCAAGTGCAGACTTGAGTTCTCCAACAGGCTCATCGAGCCAAGCCTGCACTTTGCTATCTAACTTCTCATCAGAAATACAGGCAAAACCATCATACGATATTATTTCAGAACTTATCTCATTTCCATTAATCGTCAGATAGGCATATCCCTTTCCGTTGTGCGGTGGCTGAATTATGTAGGTACCACAATAATCCCTGCCGGGTAATTCCATGTGCTGATGGCCTGTCAGCAAAATATCATAACTTAGCTCCTCACAGATTTTACAGCCGATATTCTCATTTGTATCGGATAAGAGTTTGCCCGTGTCAAAATCTTTCTCAAATCCGCCGTGGTATATGCAGATGGTGAGGTCAACCGATCCATTAATTTTTTCGAGTGCGTTTTTCGCCGCTTCAAATGCATCGGTTATCGTAAAACCTTCAAGATTTTCCGGTTTTTCCCACACGTTTACAAAATCTGTAACAAGCCCAACAAGCCCAACTCTTGTGCCGTCGGGCATTGTTTTTATTGTATACGGATAACCTGCATTTTCACAAAGGCACTTTGCCTCCAAATTATTAAGGTAGCTATCTAATNCGCCCTTCCCAAAGTTGAAGTCNTGATTCCCTAAAGTAACATAGTCATAACCGATGTCATTCATTATTTTTGCAAAAACATCAAAATTGCCCAACTCGCGNAGGCAGTATTGGGCAAANGGCGAACCCTGCAAGGTATCACCGCCATCTATAATAAGCGTGTTTTCATCTTTTTTGAAATCGNAAAGAAAGGCAAACCCGTGTAAATCCGATGTGAAGCAAATTTTAATCACTAGCTAATAACCTCTGGTCAGTTTTCGGCGTACCCTGCCCGAAAAGAGCTCTACTACCATAATAAGAACTACTAATCCTATTAAAACAGCCCCCGCTTCATTCCAACGATGTGAGTTCATCGCGAAAATAAGTGGAGGTCCTATGCCGCCCGCGCCCACTATCCCCAGCACTGTGGCATCACGCAGGTTCATGTCAAACCGGTATACAATGGTAGATAAAAAATCGGGAAGCAGCTGCGGAATTACACCGTAACGTATTTTTTGGAAAAACGTACAGCCCATGGCATCTAACGCTTCTAGAATACCCTTATCTAAATCTTCGATATATTCTGTGTACATTTTAGTGACCATACCGACCGATGTAAGAGAGATAGTAAGTAGTCCTGCAAAAGGACCAAGCCCTACTACACGGATAAACATAAGTGCATAAATCATTACCGGAATCGTGCGGATAGCTATGGCTATCCCACGAGCCAAAGCAACAATGAATTTCGGAACAATATTGGTGGCGGACAAAAATGCAAGCGGAATAGCGATAATAGCACCCACAAGTGTACCTAAATATGCAATGGCTATAGTCTCTAAGAGCAAGTAGGGAACACCATGTCGAGTAAAATTGAGAAGCAGGTCCAAATCAGGCCGGATAATTCCCGTCAAAACATTTATGGCTATATCAATCCCGGCACGCTGAGCTCCCGCTGCTTGCGTTGCTGAAGACGACCACGCCATCACACCTACAAATATCAGTGCGACAGCAAGTTTTATAGGCCAAGTTTTTGGCGCGTTAAGCAATTGTTCTTCCGGAGTTTTAGGAATCATACCAATGATTATTCCTTTCCAAGATCTTTAAAAAGCCACACGAGTCGTTGAGGGAACTGTCCTCGACACTTTATTCACACTAATTTTCTGCGTATGACATAGCTCAATAGCTCAATCAGCGTTACAGTCACAAACAGTGACACAACAATCATGCCAACTGCATCATAGTCTCTGAATTGGATACGTTCCATAAGGATAAGGCCAATGCCACCTGCACCTACCCAACCTAAAATAGCGGCATGTCTGACATTACCCTCAAAGCAAAAGAGGCTCGTAGCTATATATACGGGCATAATTTGAGGGGAAATGGCAAGCCAGAGCGACTGGACACGCTTTAACCCTGTCGCCTCCATAGCTTCATATGCTCGCATGTCCACAGTTTCTATCAGCTCATAGAGCTGCTTACCTATATATGAAAAGGTGAAAAGTGTGATAGCGATGGTTCCGGCTAAAGTTCCGATCCCCAAAAATAATGTTGCAACCAGAGCAATGATTAGTGTCGGCAATGTACGAACACTGCTTAAAAATATTCGCATTGCATGTACTGCAACCCTATTTTTTACAATGTTACCTGCAGCCACAACAGCCGCAGGCACTGCTAACAGAGCCCCAAGAACCGAGCCTAAAAGTGACATTTTAATCGTATCAAACAACGGATCCCACACTCTGGGCATATAGGCGAGACGCGGTGGGAACATTCCGCGCAAAATCACAAAAAACTGGTATCCTCTTGTAGTGAGCTGAGTAAAATTAAAACCTGTCATATAGACAGAAATAACAGTCACAATAAGGACTCCCAGTATAATAACCGGTGCCAAGGAACGCGGCTCCCTAACTGTTTTTCCGTTTGGAAGCATGATGGTTTTGTATCTGAGCCTTCTCACAGATTTTCCTCCGCTTCGCCTGCGTAAATTTGGTCGATAATCTCTTGCGTAACATCGGCCGGTGGTCCATCAAATATAATCTCTCCCTCTCGTATCCCTACAATCCTATCGGCGTAGTCAAGTGCAAGCTCCACATGGTGGATGTTAATTACTATGGTTATATCCATTTCTCGGTTTATTTGTAGGAAATAATCCATCACCTGCCTCGCCGTCACAGGGTCAAGAGCGGCGACGGGTTCGTCAGCTAAAATTATTTTCGGGTTCTGGGTAAGTGTTCGAGCAAGAGCAACACGCTGCTGCTGTCCACCGGAAAGCTGATCCACACGAGTATAGGCTTTTTCCAGTATACCAACTTTATCGAGTGAGACTAAGGCTTCGAGCTTATCTTCTTTTTTGTATAGGCCGAGAAGTACCCGAAGCAGAGACATTTCGGGTACTTTTGCGGCTAGTACGTTTTTGATAACTGTGGTGCGGTTGATTAAGTTGAAGGACTGAAAAATCATGCCTATTTCACGTCGGTACCCGCGCAAGGCTGCGCCCCACAGGTCACTGACATTGATATCGTTTACCGACAATGTTCCCTCGGTGATGTCTATCATCTTATTTATGGCTCTGATCAGTGTAGATTTTCCGGCCCCTGAACGCCCGATGGCTGCAACAAACTCGCCCTGCTTAATATCAAGGGAAACCTCGTTGAGTCCTACAACACCACCGGGGTAAACTTTAGTTACGTTGTCAAATGTAATCATCAGCCTGTAAGTTCACGAATCAGTTGTTGCGCTGCACGAGTGGCATCGTAATAATGGGACTGTGCAATTTGATAACCGAAGTGGTTGTAGATAGCGATTACTTCTTGACCTGCCTCAGTGTTGCCTATGTTTATAAACGCTTGCTGGAGAGCTGCAATCAATTCATCGCTCATGACATGAGAGTTCCTGCTAACACTTATTGTGTCGTTAAAGATAGGGATAGTTACACCAATAACGTCTGTGTCCTCCCAAATAGTGGTAGCGCGTGCAAATTCGTCTTGCCAGCGTTCTGCTTGACCCATACGCATGTCGGCAAAAGTAACAAGGATATCAATTTGCTCTGCTGCCAAACGGGCAAAGTTTGTAGGATGGGAATCGCCCGGTAGTACATTGCTGAGATGCGGGATTGATTGACCGAAATTTTGGTACAGCCACAGAGCAGGGTATACATATCCTGCGGGAGAGCCAACTCCAAGTACGCCCCAGGTAGCTCTGTCAAGATCTTCCCATGTGAGAGGTATGCCGGAGTTTACTTGTTCTGCAAGCTCACGTCCTATCGCAGATGGCCCTGCAATAATTAGAGCGCGGTAGAAAGTTACCTGTTCGTCAGAATTATCGGTTGGTGCGGCATTATTCCAGTCGCGTGGATCGTCTGAATCTACGCTGAGTCCAAAACGTGTAGCGGTCAGTATAACTTGTGCGCCATCATCATATAGTACGTATGTACTGCCCGGTATAAAACCTATGTCTATTGTTCCTGCCGAAAGTCCTTGGCCCACTGCTTCAAAAGTGGTGCCGACCGAGATTTGTACGCTGTCTACATCAAAGCCAAGCCCTGCAAGTTCTGCGATAAGTAATCCGGCCAATGGTTCTGTTTGCGTGATAATTTCATCAGGCTCGCGCGAGGGTACAAATCCAATGTGTAGGCTGCTTATAGCAACATTTTCTCTTTCTTCTTCCTCTTCACTTGCAGCTACATCTTCCTCTTGATCAGGAGTAGGTGTAGGGTCAGCCTGTGCCGCAGGTGTCGGGGCAGGATCAGGTGTGGTTTCAGGTCCGGCATCATCTGAACACGCAGCCAGCATGAACAGGGCAAATAGTGCCATAATGATAATAATAGGGATTCGTCTTTTGATAGTTCTTGTCATTATTTTCCTCCAAATGTTTTTGTGTTTTCGAGACAGTATAACATGCGCATCATAACTTGTACAGGTAAAAATTATGCAATATTAGAGTAAAAAATTCAAGCATTATTGTAAATGTTTTGTGAATAGAAATTTTTATCACCCTATTTTAAAATGCAACACGTTGCGAAAATTTTATCATCGCTGTTAACAAGAGGGTTTTAAAGTGGATAAACCTGAGCTTAGTAAAGATTTTACAGTCGAGGATATTCACAAAATTGGAGAGTATCACTACGAATTAACAAAGGATATGACTGTCGAGCAACGTGCTACCTTTCATCATGACGGTGAGACGCTCCTTTTTTTTACTAAATTATACCTGCCACTTGACAAAACTGTACGGCATATTGTACAATAAATTGAACATTGTTGAAAGGGGCTTATTTTATGTTAGCTGTAAATTATACGACTCTCCGCAACAACCTCAAAGGTTACTGTGACAGAGCAACGAATGAAAACGAAACTGTTATAGTTACTCGTAAAGATGAAAAAAACGTAGTGATTATGAGCCTGGAATCCTATAACATATTATCTAAAGCCGCCCGAAATGCCGCTTACTTGGATATGATTGACAGATCAATGGAACAGCTTGCCAGAGGTGAGGGAAAAGTGCGTGAGTTAATAGAGGTGGACGATGACTAAGGTATGGTCAGATAAAGCTTGGGATGATTATTTATCATGGCAGACCGAGGATAAAAGGACTTTAAGAAAAATCAACGATTTAATCAAGGATATTGAGAGAAACGGTTTGTCTAAAGGCATTGGCAAACCAGAGCCTTTAAAGCACCGTAAAGCACCGTAAAGCGTGGAGCAGAAGAATAGACCACGTAAACAGACTAATTTACAATTTTGAAGAAAACAAAAACCTCTTAATTATTGCCTGTAGAGGACATTATGAAGATTAAATGATTTGAAGTGCAATAAAGGAGGAGGTTATAGACCGGATTCTCTGCATTATGTTATGAAAAGAGAAGTTCAACCAGTGGATTTTTAACACATTTTTGTGGAAGTCTTGTTTGCCGTGTGGTATACTGCAAACATCATGATTGCTGTTGGTGAAAATTTATGGTTACCGTGCAGAGAGGCTATCAACGTATGAATGTAAAAGTATATTTAGATAATTGGTCATGGACGTGATTTAGGTTCTTGTGCCGAGAGGTGTGGGGGTTCGAGCCTCTTCATCCGCACCACCCCTTGAAGCTAGGATTCGAGTTTCAAGGGGATTTTTCTCAGCATTTACAGAGGTTTTTTGTGGCAAGTCCTATACCGCCACTCGCAAGTGACATGCGGGTGATGGGACTTTTTTGCTCTCAATATACTGAAGTGGAGAAAGTAACATTCGCCCATCCGTCAATGATAACACTTTAAAGAGTTGTGGTTCACCCTCCTGTTTCTCCATTATCTCCAAATTCTCCATTTTCGCCATTGTAAAGGGGAGAGTAATGTGTTACAATAATAAAAAGATTTCTATTGGAGGAAGGTTTCCTATGCTAGAAATGCAAACTCTTGAAAACAAACGTGAATACAATCAAAAAGCACAAAATACGATACTAGCATTTTTGAACACAGATGGCGGGACACTTTATATTGGCATTTCAGATGATGGTGCGGCATATGGCGTAGATGGAAACATTGACGAGGAAGCTCGAAGTATTACAAATAGCTTTCGAGATTCCGTAACACCTGATCCATCTGGCTATTTTAAGATTGAACCCGAAATACGTGATGGCAAGCACATCATTGTAGTGACTGTGGAGCGTGGCTCTGCTATCCCATATTGCTATGCTAAATATGGTCTCTTACCACAGGGCGTTTATGTTCGTGTCGGGAGTAATACCGTAATGGCTACCCGCGAGCATATCCGTCAGATGATTAAGGATAGTGGCACAGGGCACTTTATCGCCGAATTGTCCATTGAGCAAGACCTCACCTTTGAGTATGCGGATAAGATTTTCGCAGAGAAAGACGTGAAGTTTGGTAAAGAACAAAAGAAATCGCTCGGGCTTATTCGCCCCGATGGGCGATATACAAACCTTGCGCTAATTCTTTCCGAGCAATGCCCATACACAACCAAGGCGGCAATCTTTGAAGGTGTAACGAAAGAAAAATTCAAAGACCGCAAAGAGTTTACAGGTTCTATTTTTAAGCAGATAGAAGAAGTGCATTCATATCTCCATGTATTTAACCGAACACGCAGCACTATCGAAGGTATGTATAGAGTTGACCATCCCGATTATCCGCCTGTAGCTATTCGAGAGTCCTATATCAATGCACTAATTCACAGGGACTATTATATAGAGGGTAGCGTTCTTATCAGTATGTTTGATGACCGACTTGAGTTTATGTCTTTAGGCGGGACTATGCCTGGAGTCACCCATGAATTAATGCTTACAGGCGTGTCGGTGGCAAGAAATGAAAAGCTGGCGCAGATTTTTTATCGTCTGAACATTATCGAAGCGTTTGGCACAGGCATACCTCGTGTTTTCGGAGCGTACGAGGGTAGCCATGTAGAACCGGAGATTCCTGTTATAGATGGTGGATTTCTGATACGAATACCAAATATGAATTGCACTATTAAAAGGGGCATTGCAGGTGGTAAAATCACAAATGGGTCTAATGAGCAGAGATTACTTGATGCTTTTTCGGATATTAGTTTTAAAAAAGAAGATGCTGCGGATGCACTGGGGATTAGTGCAAGTGGGGCATATAAACTATTGCAACGGATGACTGAGCGAGGGTTGTTGGCTGCTCGTAAAGAGGGTAATAAGTGGGTTTATAGCTGCGTAGTGGGTCAAGCTGAGTAGATTAGCATAGGATATTGGACTATGAAATAGCGAAGACGGAGGGCGTTGATTTTGATAAACAAAAAAAGACCCGTATTTATACTTCAATCTACTGCAAACAGAAAGCGAGATTAGTGAATTTACAGGGCTAAAAGAGTTGCTTGAGGCTATTTTCCACTTGGTGCGCAATCCGGCGGCACACACGCCTAAAATAAATTGGAGTGTTGAAGAATCAAGGGCATTAGATATATTAACCCTAATATCGGTCGCTCATAAATACCTTGATGAGTGTAAGCCTGTACCTTATAAGCAAGAAGACACAAGTAATGGCTAAACTAGGCGGCATGAGCATCGATAAAATTTAAGTGGACATACAGCTTAGATGGCTAAAGTTATTAAAATCAACAGATATAAGGGAGAGATGTGTACAATGAGTAAGCAAATAATCGATAAACATCCTATTGGGCATATTTATGGCGTATCTCTTTCATCTGCCGACAAATTAACCGTATCGGGTGTACCTCACAGGGTTTTAACGGAAAATGGAAAGCGAAATGCTTTTATTGATTTTACAGTTGATGCTCTTAAAGAGCATCATATTTCTTCAGATGATTTGGCAAGACGTAAAAACACAATAGCTGCATTGCGCATAAAGGGTTTGGATATTTCAAACCTATCACCATATCCAGCCAGCGAAACGACAAAGCGTGGTAATTTCGCAGAAGTTGTAGTGGCAGAGTATATCAATGCCTCAACTTCAGCAGAGTTACCCATCTACAGGCTTAGATACAACCCAAACACAAATCAGTCCATGAAAGGCGACGATGTTCTGTTATTTGACCTAGATTCCGCTCCTGTTCGCATAATTGTTTGTGAGTCAAAATTTCGTAGCACTCCCAACAAAAAAGCCGTTACAGAAATTTTGGACGGCTTGGGAGAAGACCGAATGGGATGTCTTTGAAAGCATTTGTATGGAGTGCATGAACGAAGGATTTTCGCCCTGCTGCATATGCCACCTTACATTGCTGTTTAGTGAACGCACTGTAATAGTATTTGTCAACCTATTAAACGATACACGATATTCACTGTCGGGTGATGTAGTGCTGTATGCGGTAATCGCAAGGCTATGGTTCCGTTATCTGCCATTTGCATTTCTCCTCGCCAAAACAACAATGGTATCGCAGAAAATTTCTACTGATACCATTGTAAATGTGTCTGATATTCAAAGTGGTGTTTTGTTGCTAAATCGCAACAAAACTTTTTTCGTGCGTGAAAAATGCAGTAATTTAGCGATATTCGCCCTGTTCAAATCGGTACCCGATGCCCCGCTCGGAGGATATGCTATAACCGCACCCTGCTATTTCGTTTCGTATTTTTGTTATGGTGCTTCGTAGGGCTTGGCTATTGCTTGCCAACGGTTGTCCCCATATGGTTTCATATATATGAGCATAGGTCAGCGTTTCGTTTTTGTGCCGCGCCAGTAATATTAACAGACCCACTTGCATTTGCGTAAGGTTGAGCAGTTTTCCGTTTATATGAGCGTTGCGGGCAATGGTATTTAATGTTAATTCGCCAAAGGCGAGGATTTCTTGTGCCGTATGTGCGGCCTTGACAGCAAGCCGCACCCGCTCATCTTCTTGCTGCTTGCTACGGAGTATGACTTCGATTCGCATTACAAACTCATCATAATCGTAAGGCTTGGCAAGGTAGTCATTGCCGCCGCGCCGCAGTCCCTCCACTTTATCTTTAGGTGTGCCTAGGGCGGTTAGGAGCAAAATGGGTATGCTGTTGCCTTGCAACCGCAGTTCTTCCATGAACTCAAGACCGCTTCCGTCGGGCAACATAATGTCAAGCACAATTAAATCAGGAGCGAAATCCGCAATCCCCTTTCGTGCTTCGGCAAGATTCATGGCAAGGCTGACATTGTAACCCCGCTCGCTGAGCATATATTTATTGATTTCTTGGATGTCTTTGTCATCTTCTACGAGAAGAATTTTATTCATCTGCACTTACCTCGCTTTCCTTATTGCATACAGGCAAAGTAAATGTGACAGCAGTACCCTTACCCGCTTCGGATTTAATTTCGATTGTGCCACCGTGGGTTTCGATTGTGTTTTTGCATATTGCAAGCCCAAACCCTGTGCCGCTACCACCGGACACGCCCCGCTCAAAAACAAAAGGCAATAATTCGGCGGGTATGCCTGTGCCGTTGTCGGCAATCGTAACCATCACACCTGCTTCAAAGCTTCGTGCATTTAACGATATTTCCCCATTTTGGGTGTGGTTGTTTGCATTGGTTAAAACATTCAGCACCACTTGAACAATCTCGTCTGCCTTGCCCATTATGCTTGGCAGGTTTTTTTCAATGCTAACAATAAAAGCATTTCCTCTTTTTTCGATAAAACTGCGGTTTGCCTCCGCGCTTATGCCGATAATTTCCGCAACATCAAGTATTTTTGCATATCCGTCCGTTTCTTGTAATGATGACATTTTTAATGCGTTTTCTACCATGCGCGACATCCGCATGATTACTTCCTGCGCTCGTTTCAGAGAGTCGGCAATCTGTTCATCAGCCCCGCCATTTTTTTCGTAGCGGTGCAATGCTTTTTGCACATGGACAGAAACAATGGTAAGGGGCGTTTTGGTTTCGTGGGTTAGGTCGGTAAGATATACTGTTTTCATGCGGTTTAAGCTGTCAAGGGCGGCACTTTCTGCAACGGCAAACCGTTCGGCTTCTTTAGCTGCTCGCTCTCTTCTTTTTGCGGCTTCAACTTCCTTCATTGTTGCAATAAAGATAGCAACCGCTTGACATAGTGCAAACACCATCATAGCCATTCCCGTTAATTGGAACGGCATAAGAGTAAAGCCATAATTGTAAAAAACGAAAAGTACAATGTCAGAAACCGTAGCGAAAATATATAGCCCAATGCCGCTGATTAAAATCTTTTGTTCAGCTGTGGTGTTGCGCACCTTGAACGCAATACAGCCCAGCAAATACACAATCCCGGTGATATATATGACATAAGAAACCAGCCCGACTTGGCTCATAAAAACAGTATCGGCAAACATATTGAGTGCGATTAGGGCGGCAGAGATAATGTAAAATATTCGCACCACGGTTTTATTCAAGACATTCGGGAACAGTATATTGATTATGGCAAGGGTCAAAATAGCCGCTGCCGGGGAAGAAATATACTCGATACGGAATTTTACCGTCCAGTCCAGCCACGGTGCAAGCACGGTAACCGGACGCATTTCCATTACACTCACCCGTAGAAACCATATAAAACAAAATAGAGAAAAATACAAAGTCCCACGATTTTTTTGCAACATGAAAAACAGCACCAAAAATATCAAGGAAAGCAAAAAATAGCTTCCCATTACCATACCCTGCCTAAAATCTGCAGCACGGGATTCATAAATAAGCCCGGTGCTTTGGCTCACTTGCCAAGCCCAATGGCGGTTTCCCTGCCGATGGACAAAATTTGAGGATTGCTGTACCAATTCGATTACGCCCTCCACAGGACGTGCCGTGAAAATAATCCTTCCTGTGTCGGGTGTTTCATTGCGGCGATTATCACCCGGTATGCTTCGCCCTGTGTTTGACAGCCACACGCCGTTTACATATTGCCGCTGTGCGTATGTGATTGAATTGCGGGTGAATGTAAACCAACCGTCATCGGGCAGAAGGATAATATCGCGGCTTGTTAGAAAGTTTACGTCTACCACATTTCCGATACTTCCGAGGACAATGCTATCACTTAGAGCGGAAAATTCATCCGGGGCAAGCAGAGCGTATGGGATAAACGCCACATCACCTACGAGCAGCGCATTGTAATTCTCAAAATCAAAATCCCGCAAATCCCACACGCCGTTTTCGCCGTGTACTTCCTGATAGGGTGTTGCCCCCCGGTTGGTGAGCAGTAAAAACAAAACCGCCGGTAAGAGCAGCAGTGCGGCGTAGGGGAGAAAGTGTTTCACTTTAGTTATGGAGCTTTGGTTCATGTGCAGTCCTCCGTTGTCACAAATTGGTGCTACGGAATAATTTGTATTATAGGCAATTTGCCGCCGAATTTCAAGTGTTGTGTTTTGCATCAGCCCCGTGGAGATGTGGGGAGTTGTTTGGGGTTGTTTTTTGTTTGTAGGGGCGATTAGTAATCGCCCGCTAATATGGGTTGCTTAGGTTTTGAACAAGGCTGAGGCTACAAATGTCCAGCACGGTTGTCTGTGGCACACCGCTAAGTTTTGAAAGCCTATATTTTGTCATGCTTTTTTCAGCTAATATAGTTTTGAGCTCCATTAAGGCAACAACTCCTTCTGACATCAATATATCGGAATACCGCTGTATTGCCAAGTGCAGTGATTGGAAAGTAGTAAAAAACGCCGATATATCGGCATTTTCTCTTGAAATATCGGTTAAATAATGTTATACTGATTCAAACTCTTTGATGGGAACTTTGTTATGATTTCGTACAGTAAGCTATGGAAAAAACTAATTGACTTGAATATGAAGCGAAAAGATTTGAAAGAAGCGACCGGGATTGGCTCTACAACAATGACAAAGCTTAACAAAGATGAACCCGTTTCAATGGAGGTCATGATAAAAATCTGCGTTGCGCTGGAATGCAACATAGGCGACATCATGGATGTAAATATATGATAAAAAAACGATTAGAAGGCATTTCGCTATTTTCCGGTTGCGGAATCGGTGAAACATATTTAAAAGAAGTTGGAATCGATATTGTACTCGCCAATGAATTGCTCGAAAAAAGAGCAAATCTATATAAAGCAATATATCCTGAGGCTACGGTTGTTTGTGGAGATATTTCAAATGAAGACGTTTTTAATGAGATTATTTCAGCTTGTCCCGAAACCGTAGATTTTCTCATCGCATCGCCGCCTTGTCAAGGCATGAGCGTAGCCGGTAAAAATCGCTGTCAGAAGTCAATGGGGGCAGATAAAAGAAATTATCTTATTACATATGTTGTGAAAGCGATTAAGCAAACCAATCCGGACTATGTGCTGATTGAAAACGTTCCTATGTTGTTAAAGCTGCAATTAGAATACGAAAATGAATTTAGAACAGTTTTTGATATTTTGAAGTATGAATTTGCTAACGATTACGATATAGATGACGATGTTTTAGATTGTTCTGATTACGGAGTGCCGCAAACACGCTTGCGGGCGATAATAAAAATGAATAGAATAGGAACTACATGGGATTGGCCGAAAGAAGATGCTGCAAAAGTAACCGCAGAAATGGCAATAGGTTCTCTCCCCTCATTAGAAGCGGGAGAAAACTCAGATATAAAATGGCACTTTGCGCGACCTCATAGCGCAAACAATATTTTATGGATGAAGAACACACCTACGGGAAAAACAGCTTTTTCTAACCCCACTTTGTTTCCTCAAAAAAGCGATGGGACAAGAGTAAAAGGCTATGAATCGTGTTACAGAAGGATACGATGGGATGCGCCCGCGCCGACTATAACGATAAGAAACGACTGCATAGCTTCTCAAAGAAATGTACACCCCGGCAGATTATTGCCCGATGGCACATACTCGGATGCACGCGTTTTAACGCCGTTAGAGTTAATGTTGCTAACTTCTCTCCCCGCCGACTGGAGCATTCCCGATGATACACCCGAATTGCTAATTAGGCAATGCATCGGTGAGTCCATTCCCCCATTAATGCTGAAAAAAATTGTTGGAGGTATTACGAATGGATAAAATTAAAGCTGTTTCACTTTTTTCAAGTGCCGGAATAGGTGAATTATTGCTTGACAAAACAAATATCGAGGTTGTAGCTGCGAATGAGCTATTACCTAAGAGAGCGGAATGTTTTCGGCATTTTTTCCCGAATACAGAAATGTATTGCGGCGATATTAACGAGGAATCAACAAAAGAGCATATGATTAACATCGTCAAAAACAACAATGTAAAAATGTTGATTGCCACACCGCCTTGTCAGGGTCTCAGCACATTGGGTAAGAACAAAAAACAAATTCATTATGAAAGCGATAAGCGAAATTATCTTATTTTACAAACACTTGATATTATTGATGCGTGTGACTTTGATTATATTTTAATTGAAAATGTGCCTAAGTTCATTGAAATGTATTTTCCTTACGAGGTCGAATATTTGCGTTTGGAAGATATATTAGAAAAAAAATATGCAGAAAAATATAAAATAGACATACGCGTTTTAAATGCGAAGGATTATGGCGTTTGCCAGTCCAGACCGCGCGCCATCATTAAACTATATAAGCACGGATTAAAGTGGGGATGGCCGAAAGAACTGCCGGAAATTCCGCTGTCAGAGGCCATCGGACATTTACCATCACTGGAATCCGGTGAATCATCTGATATACCGTGGCACTATTCAAAAGTACATAACGATAGAGCGGTGTTGGCATTAAGGCATACTCAGCCCGGCAAAAGCGCGATTGCAAATGAAGTGCATTATCCAAAAAAAGATGACGGAACTCGAATAAAAGGCTTTCATAATACTTTTAAGCGCATGGTGTGGCAGCAACCTTGCCCTACAAGGACAACATTTAGCGGCAGCATTAGTTCGCACAATAACGTTCATCCGGGCAGACCGCTTTCAGACGGAACATATTCAGATGCGCGTGTTTTAACACTATTGGAAACGTTTATTGTTTCATCTATGCCGGATGATATGGACTTCCCAAAACATTCATCTGACACATTTATTCGTGCTGTAATCGGTGAATCCATACCGCCAAAACTTATGATGCAAGTCGTTGAGAAAATAGGGGCGGAGGAAGAATAATGCCACAAATGGTTGAACGAAACAAATGGATACTTTACAAGCATACCTGTAATTATGAAATGGTTAAAGCTGTCGCCTTGGATGTGAAGAATGCATGTAAAACTGACATTTCATATGTGGAGCGACATAGAATGCAAGAGCGGCTGGCGGCATTGGACTTGTACAAGACTCGTAACCCGAAAGACAAGCCTCTTGATTCCATCAATCACAGAATTAACACACTTGAATATTGGATGTTTGGGTATGAAGATAAAGTCGAAGGTGAAAAGCGTTTTATTTTCAGCCCGCTGGGAAACTTGTTTTTGAAGCATATTAACGATGAGGCAAAATTGAAGAGAATTTTTCTCGCTATGTTGTTCGCATTTCAATTTCAACATCCCGGCAGCGGTACACATAAGGAATTTCAACTGTACCCTTTCCGACTAATATTTCAGCTTTTATTAGATTCAAGATTAGACGGAAAACTTTATAATAACGAAGTAGAACACTTATTAGTTTTCTTAAAATCGACGAATTCGGCCGAATATAAGTTGTTAGTAGATGAAATCTTAAAATTACGGAAGATTTCTAACGAAGATATGGCTGCTTTATTCAAGAGAGATGAACACGCTTTTGTCAATGCCGTTTACGAATGGGAATACTACACTCAAACGCTATTTGAACAGATAGGCGTTATAGAACGTCATAGGGGCGATTTAATATGCAAGTTATTTCACCCATCGAAAACAAATTCAAAAAGCTCTCCGACAGGGAGAAAAGCTACACGCGGATTTATTTCGATTGTGCCGGAGCAAAAAGTATTCGTAGAGAAAATGCTTGAAGAGTATAGTTGTTTTGACGAGCCAATCAAACTTGACGACTCTGAGCGCTTATACATCGATTGCGTTAAAGAAGTATATAACTTTTACCCGCAATTATTATTAGCAGAAATTAACGAATCGGATGAAGTCGGTGCATTGCTTGATTTGCCAAAACTTATTGAAGCATATGCCAATAACCCCGATAACGATACTGCGTACCTATTTGAGGATGTATTAACGGATGGGTTTAATATGTTCAGTAATGTAGAAGCGGTCAAGCGTGGCGGTTCGGCGCATACGGATATTGAATGTTTATATATTGCAAAGCGCAAAAAATTCGCGGTCGAATCTAAGTCCACAGCAAACAAATTGCTTGGTATAAATGCCGGACGAATGCGAGAGCATCGGGAAGAAATTGGCGGGGAATATACGATAGTCGTTACTCCACGCTATGTTCCGGCAACAAAACGTGATATATTTGAAACACCCATAGTTATTGTATTAGCAAGTACCTTTGCGGAATATTTATACAATCACATTTTCCACGACATTAGAGATATTGATTACTCGGATTTTGACGATATAATTACCGAAAACCTTGGGACTGATATTAGCAAATTGATTTCTAATATGACTTTAAGTAAATTTGCATCAAACGGAAAATAAATACTTCCTTTCAATATATATGATAGTTGGTGGAAATTATTATTATCGAAATGACACACGATAACGTAGATGACATAAACAAGCCGAATCAACCATTTGATGTTATCGGCAAGATTGTACCTGTTTTTCAAAATGGGGAATGGACTTTTTCAGAGTGCTTATTTGACGAGCCATATGAAAAAAGCTACCCTGATGACGAGGAAAACTGGAGTGAATATATCGAAAACCCCGAAAAAGTAATATTTCTATATTATGAAAACAATGAGTGTATCGGACAGGTAAGGTTACGGAAAAACTGGAATAAATATGCTTATATCGAGGATATTGCCGTAGCGAAAAACCATAGAAACAAAGGCGTAGGACACAAAATTATAGAAAAAGCTATCGAATGGGCAAATCAGAAAAATCTTTTCGGGCTGATGCTTGAAACGCAAGATGTTAACTTGCAGGCTTGCAGATTTTACAGTAAAATAGGATTTCAAATTGGCGCAGTTGATACAATGCTTTACTGCAATTTTAGCAATGCTAATGAGAAAGCAATTTTTTGGTATATGAAATTTTGAGAACAGGAGACTAGATTTATGAGCATAACCGTTAGAAAAGCCACAGAGACAGACAAGGCGAAATTAAAAAACAATCCCACATGGGGCTGCGGTGTCTCAGAATTTGATTGGTATTATGACAGTGAGGAAATATGCTGGCTGACCGAGGGTGAAGTTACCGTCACCTACGACGGCGGAAGTGTGTCATTCGGCGCAGGCGATTTTGTCCAGTTCCCTAAGGGTTTGTCATGTGTCTGGAAAGTCACAAAACCTGTTACAAAGCATTATCAGTTCAACTAAAGGTTAATTATATGTCAGAGAGTAAGGGTGTAAAAGAAAACAAAAAATGGGAGTTCGAGGACTGGGCGTTTTTAGTAACAGGCATAATCGTCGGGTTTCTCTTAATTGTGCCTGATGTGTTGTATGCTCAATTTGACATCATCTTTTTGGGCGGAAGCTTAGGCGATGAAACTGACACGTTATTGTCAATTGGCGAGCAGTACTGGAATATTAACAGCCTTCGCGCCGTATCACCGCTTCTGTTTTTGTTGACAACAACTATAGTTTTCTTTTATGAAGCAATTCATGCGAGAAAAAACGGCGGATACGAAGGGTCGGTATTTACGCACACTTTTGAATCGTTGCTTGAAGATGCGCTTTATATGGCGATTACCACGATAATGGTATATGCGGCGGTGTTTGCCGGAGCAATGTATATCTCGTGGCTTGCAGGTCCTATATCGTGGATTTTATTTGTATTCATTTTCCCATTAGTTAGGAGAAAAAATACAAGCAGCTCGGAAGAAGCTCAAATGCCGTGGTTGCTTCTGCTTATATTTGCAGCAGGGCTTATAACAGAGTTCTTGACAGTGCAGTGGATTGCATTTCCTCTGGCGTGGCTCGTCATTTGCGCAATTAAACTAATTGAGACCATTCGCGAAGGCGTGCATACCGTCGATACGGTTTTTGACCTACTATACTACTCGTTCTCAGTTATACTCATGGCAGTAGGTGTTGGTTTTGATTTTTGGATTGCATCTTGGGCAGCCTTCCCGATTGCAATGTTTATCTGCTGGGTGCTGAGTAAATTCGGGAGGTTTAAAAAGGTCAAAGTCAAAAAGGCTGAGGAAGAGTAGGGTTGAAACCTAACTTCCGGCTAATCATCATCAGCTTTATTTTTGTCTATAGGTATCGTATTACCGCGCAGCTTATTTATTACCCGAGGCAGGGCATCGCGGGAGGTCTTCCAGTCTTCGTCCTTGTAGCGGTAGTCATGCTTTTTTGTGAACCATTGCAGCTCATCGGCAAGGCGGGTAAAATTTTCCGATTGTATATTCACAAGTTCGGTAAAAAATTCATCCCGAGGCTGACCCGAGAGATGCTTATTCCCCATGCCGATAATATCCGCAAGATGCGGCAAACAAAAGCCTTTTGAATCGCGAAAAGCCTTACGAAACTCTGTTTCTTTTCTGTAAAGGTGAAAAATTGTGTAGATGTACCGCTTCATTGCAGTATCTGTTTTTTCACACAAAACACACGTTTTTGTGCGCTTCCGGATGGCTTTTTCGCAAGCCGACTGAGATGAGCCGGGCTCATCGCTACCCCCCTGGTCGCCCAAAATCCTAGAAAACAGCCCTCCTCCTGTTTTTGAACCTCCGGAAATAGACTTCATGGCGGACTCCATGACTTTTGTGGTTTCGACCAAGTGTGTATGGAGGATATATGCAAGACCAAGTCGGGGTCTGTGGTCATAGAGCATGGGAAGATGTCTCCCGCAGTAACCTTTTTCGTTACTCTCGATGCGATAATCTGATTCAACAACAGCACCACCCAAAGCCGCCTCGGCATAACTTTTATCCGATTCGTTTTGCAAATCGCAAAGAGGGCATTCGCTTTGTTTTTCAAAAGCATCCCACACAGGAATAGTCTCAAGCTGATATTTCAATGGATTTACCTCCAAGTGGTTTAAATTACGCCCCAGATTATACCATGGCAGCTGAAAGTACGAAACAAACCTAATCTTTCCAGTCAGACCAGTTTTGCTTATTTGGCGGTAAAACCCCGTCATTATCGGCATAATGCACCGCTAGGCGGTAGCAATAAAGTGAACATTTGCACGACTTCACGCCGCGGTTTAAAATATCTTTCATATAAATTTCATCAGGGGATTGCCCTTTAAGGGCTTCGATTGAGGGATACCCGGCATTTATCATGTGCTGCGCCATTTTATCGCCGATACCGGGGATTTCAGTCAGATTCGTTTTACTACTCATACCTGTAACACCTCCGCAAATTTTCCTGTTTTGTGACATTCTATCACACTGCAATTCTATGCGCAAGTGAAGCGCGGGGACGGGGGTGCTGCTTCAGGGCTGCGTACAGTGAAAATATTCTTGATTTTCTCGCTGCCATCGTTTATACTAAGACCAATCAAATGAAAGAAGGTGCATCAATGATTCGCTAGTCTGATTATCCACACTATTTTTTGCAGCCCTTGTTAGAGTAGGGGCTTGTTGTGTTGGAATCGGACAGTAGCTATTGGATTATGGGTGCTTTTTTCTATCTTTCGTGTGCCTGTATGTGACTGTTTCGTTTCCGACAAATGAAAGAAAAAGGAGCGGTCATTTTATGTCACAAATCAGCGTATCGAATATGTCGTTTTATTACGACGGCAGTTATGATGATATTTTTACAGATGTGTCTTTTCAAAT
>WQTE01000043.1 GCA_009786445.1 Oscillospiraceae bacterium
ATCAAAACACTAAAAAACATAAAACCCGCAGCGTTTAAAGACGTAACACTGGTAATCGACGGCAGCTTTATCTACACAAGAAAAATAAACATACCCGGCAAACTGCCGCAGAAAATGTACAGAAGACTAATAAGAGACGAATTTTCCGACGTTGCCACAGACATACCGAACCTAATCTGCGACTACATACACCTGAAAACACAAACAGGGGAAAACACGACAAAGGAAATCCTAGCATTCGGCATCGAAAACGCCAATGCAATGTCATACATAGCGCTCTTTCACGCCGCAGGAGTAGAGCTGAGCCGTGTCCACATCGGAGTATATACCCTGCTATACTATATCTCACAGCAAAAAGACCATAAGGAAACCGCATTTGTCCTAAACGCAGTTGACGAAGAACAAATGCTATCCATAATATTTAGTAACAAAACCAGCATATTCCAGCAACGAACAAGACTTTTCCCGGATGCCACAGGATCATCTGCCCAAAGCATATTAGACGGACTTTTCGGAATCATCTCGTTTAACAGATCACAGAACTTCCCCGAGATAACCCATAGCTATTACCTTGGAGTAAGCGATGCGGAAGTCAGTGCGGTATCATCAAGGGGCGACTACCCTGAAATCCACTTTAGTGCCCTTGATTTATCTACAAAAACACACGGCGCAGACAAATTACCGCCCGATGCCTATTTTACATTTCTAAACGCAATAATGCCCGACTCAGAAACCGACCTGCTTCACAGCATGAAAATGCAGAAAAAAGAAAAAAAGCAAGACCGCCCGAAAAACCGCTACATCCCCATCGCCGCAACTTTCATATTGCTGCTTGCACTGACAGTGGCATTTTTGCTGTTTCGGGTACACATGGTCGAAAACGATATTGCCGATATACACGACTTCTTATACTCTCAAGAAACCGTCGAATCCAGATATGAAATAGAAATATTAAATGCCGAAACAGCACAGACAAGTGCCTTATACGGCGTTGCAAATAACCAAATTCAAAACACAGAAGCACTGCCGCAAGTCAGCAAAGAACTAATATCCACCATCGAAAGAGTCGGCAGACCGAGCATCAGTATTTTGAGTCTCAGCTTTAACTCAAATAACGGCATTTTAAGTGTCTCATCCTCAGCACATGATTTGCACGATGCATCAAGTTTTGTAGAACGTCTGCGACGCGAAACTATTATCGCTGAAGTCTACTATACAGGCTACAGAATCACCCCTGCCGAAGAATTTGTATTCACTATAGAAGTTGTAAAAAATAACTGGAGAGCTGAGGTGAGTGACTGATGATGCAAAAAATTACCAAACGAGAGAAAATATTGCTGTTTTCAGCATTACTGCTCGTAATTTTCTATGTAGTCGTGCAATTTGTCATATTNCCNCTATACTCCCGTTACACAGATGCCGCAGCAGATTTGCAAACCCTTGAAGANCAACGCTTCAGCGTAGAGATGGACATAGCAAACCTGCCGCTTATCCGAAGTTCAAACGAAGCGGCAAAGGAACGCCTGAGTCAAGTAAGAGAAGCTTACCCTGAGCTTGTTCCAAACGAAGACATTGACGTACTCATGACGAATCTGATTACAAGGCATAACCTCAGCCCGACACTGCTAAATATAGTAAGACCGAACGTCCCGGCAGCAATCGGTGAACCCGAATTTTTCGCAGTTGTGACCGTAACGATGAACCTTATAGGCAGCCTTGACTCGCTGCAAAATTTGGTAGACGAAGTTTACAACAAAAATTTCATGAGAATCACAAATCTAAGCTACTCAATATCCACAGTCAGCCCCGCCCAAAGCACACACTCAGTGACATTTGAGCTAATGTACGTAATTTCGTAGCCGCATCATCACCATCACCCACAAGCAGCTGTTAAGGTGCGTAAAATATATTTTTTCGGCGGCCAACGGTCTTGTCGCCATTGTTCCGCCGAAAAAAATATTTCACACACCTTAACAGCCCAGCTCTCGTGAATTGCAATACTTGTCTATCCCAGCATTAGAGGTCTGATGGCGAAATTGCGGGTGATTTCGGCGGTAGCGCTGCCCGGTCTGCCTGATGGTATGACCGTTACTGTGATTTCAAAACCAGCTAACTCATCACCGCTGACATCAAACGAAATCGTCTTGCCATCATAAAACCCTGCCGGAAAAACGGGAGCCGACGGAGCAGTCCCGAAACGGCGATGCAAGTACCCATTTACAACAGAAAATTCAACACTCCCCGAATCTGTAGAAAAAACCAACTCATCCACACCGGAAGAAGAAATAGACCTAGCACCCGCAAAATCACTTACAATGACATTCCCCACACTGTCGAGCACTGTATTGTACTCGGCTAAACTGTTTGCCCGAGAAAACGCCATCATAATAGGAGAAATAACCATAATAACAGTAGCAGCCAGCATAGCAAACATAAGCCCTGCGACCAGCAGCTCCATGAGCGACAATCCGCGATTTGACTTTAAAACCCTAAAAACTCTAATCACGGCCCACCTCCATCCTGAGGACGGAAAACTAAAATTCCATTTTCATGAGCAAAATCGACAGTATGGGAAGAAAAAAACGCAGTGCCGCCAGAGTCATAAAAAGAAAAATTAATCTCACCCGACTCGCTAAGTCCGGCATCATCTAAAATAAACTCGTTCACACTGTGCTGCGCAGCCGTAGCATCGGCAATCATGTTGCCCGTTATCACCAAAGACGACCTGATAATTGCCACCGCAGTGGTCAAAAGAATAGTAAAAATCAAAATGCTGACAATAACCTCCATGAGAGACTCACCCCTATCAGGCTTGATAACATCAGCAATACCCCGAAACGAGCCATGCATCCGCTGCTTTATTAACTTTGCCCGAAGCACATTTTGCGCTCTCGAAGATAATGATTTGCGTTTATGCATTACTGTTTTTACTCCCTTTACGTGTAATTCCACTATATCGAAATATTCTATTCATGTTTGCAAGCTTCGCCGTCTGACTACTTAAAAACAAAGTGTTATGTAAACCGTAGCGGTCAGTAGACTTCGCTTTCTATAATCTCAAAACTCACCATTTCCCAAACACCTTGCTCAGAAAAATTTCTCTCATCCAAATCTAAATCACCTAAAGAATCAGGAAACCATACCAAAACGCCGCCCGAATACATATAAACCGCCCGAGAAGTGATAATCCTGTTACCGTCAGTACCGGCATCTACATAAAGCGTAAACTCCACAACCATTGTGGCACTCAGCAAAGCAGTTCTTGGTCTTTCGTCAATAGACAGCTCCGGCATTTCAGGCACAAACGGTGTAATAGTGACACTTGCATAAGGGAAAGAAAGCAATATCTCATCAGGCAAATCATAAGCAATCTCCGCAATATCGACAGAGAGCATAATATCCTCCATAACACCGCTCATGCAAATGCAGTCTACACATGCGCAAGGCACGGCACAGTCGCAACTACTCTCATAAATCAGCAAAGCGATTTGCCCCGAGAGCGAACTTTCAAACTCATCTGTAGGTACACCTGTCTTACTCAGGCTATACTGAATGTTTCTATGAATCGAATCAGTGAGCAGCATTGCCCTATTGTGCCTTTCCTGCCTGACATTGATCCCGACATTCCCCATCGCCGCAGCCAGAACAGCTGCACCCGCAGCAAGAAGCATCATAAGCACCCCGAGCACAAACAGGAGCGACACGCCCGATTCATTTTTGAGAACAGTTTTTAACCTGCTTAACATAGCCGCTCACCTCCCCTGTTTTCGCTCGTTATGTATATTTATCTTGTGCGCAGTCCGTCCATTGAGCCGTCTCATGGCTAACTTAAGCTTTCTGATACGGCTGATACCAAAACCGCCGCCAAAAGCAAATCCGGTCACTATTAAGACATCGCTGACATCAACATTAGCACCAACATCATCACTCGCGTTGTTACCATTTGCGCGATTGCCATTCCCATTTGCACCGTTGCTGTCAGTATCATTACCGTTTGTGCCGCTACTATTTGCGCCGGTGCCGTTTGTATCACTACCGCCCGCACCATCTCCTTCTGCATTGGCAGCATCATCGCTGACCGCATCGGTAGAAGCGGAACAACCGCAGTCGGTACACATACAAACATCATAATCACAATCGCAAACATCGCCGTTTTCATCGATACTATAGGGACAAAATTCACATTCACAATTTTCATCGCAATCTAAGCATAAGCAGCCATCAAGGTAATCGCCAAAATCATAAAGTTCAATACTCGCACCTAATGCACCCGGCAAAATCGTGATTGTTACCGAAGTGCGCGGCGAGGAAAGGTCAAAACTTTCGGGAGTCCCGCCAACCAGCGTTGCATTTAGCATAATCCGATAAAACAATGTGAACGTACCGCTTGCACCCGAAGCAGGTGTAATCTCCAGCGGCCATGTGCCGCCACTGAGGATCGTTGCCGTGAAGTAATAGCTCGAAAGTTGCTGATTGCCGCCGATGATTCTGAGTATCATATCCTGCTCGGCAATAGTTACATTTATTTGTGAAGTGCCCGGCGGAAGAGCAGTAGGCAGCGGCACACCTGCATCATCGGTAAATACAACCGTCGGAATTACATCATAACCGCTATCGAGCATCCTGTCAGCAAAATTATCATTAGCAGTAATCGGCAAAGAAGTCGTCCCAACATTGCTTACAGTAAATATGTCAGGCGTAGTTCTCACACTTATGCCAACCACACTCTGTGGGAAATTCAGCATTACATATAGCGGCTCCGGAGCAGAATCAGCTCTGTACACATACACGTAAGTAGCTGCAATATGCACATTTGCGACCCCATAACGTCTTCCCTGAGTGCCTGTAAACTCCATCTCATAAGTGAACTCCAGCGACCGTGCCGCCTCACCCAAGTTTACGTCCCAAATAGTGAGGCGCGTTGTTCCGTCAGGATTTCCGGCGATTGTGACCTGTCTTCCGTCAAGACAAAACGTTGTGTTTCCGGATATTGCCCTGCCCTCAAAACTTGTAAGCCTGAACCCTGCGGGTATAATATCGGTAATTATACCTCTGGTGGTTATATTGTTATCTCCGCCCAACGTGTCTTCAACACGTAATGTCACTCTAAAAGGCCCGTCAATCAAAGGATCCGGCTCTGTGCCTGTGTGCGATACAGATTCAACAGTTTTTTCTAGGCTTATAGGATCTATATGCACAATAGACACTTCTGAGGAATTCGTGTGTGCTCTCGAATAACCGCTATTTGTAGGCAACGCACTTGTGAAAGCGGTTAAGTTACTTGTATTGTCCTGATAATAAGTTACAACAGACTGTAACAAAAATTCATAGAGCAATGTATCTACCGAACCCGGGTCAAGACCGGGTCTGTCTACATGTGTCCGCACACGGATGTCGAAAGTCACTTGCAGTCTTTCGTTTGTGTCGAGCCGCATAGCAGCCGGGAGACGCACTTCAACTACGCCATCTGTGAACATCGCCGTTGCACCGACAGTCCCCACAGGTGAACCATTTACACGAACATTTCCTAAATACTCAATATACTCCGTGAAAGGTACAAGCTGGTTTCTTAAAACTATGTTGTCAGCCGCCACTTCGCCCCAGTTTTGGAGGTTCATTTCAACAGTCAGCGACTCGCCCGGTCTTACAAATGATACCGAACTGCCGTGTACATCCCTGACGAATTGGTCAACACTTATAAATGCGGGAGACCTGAATGTAACGCCGTCAAGATAGTTGCCTGTGACCACGCGTGTGGGCCCTGTGTTTGACTGAAATGCAAACTCAGTCCATGTTTGCCCCGCAGGCACTGTGTATTCGCCGTAAAAATGTTTCCAGCCGTAGCTGATATCCCAAAATCCGATTACGTTGTTTCTCGCCGCAGTCAGCCAAGCATACGCACCTGCATCGAATGTTGCACGGGTGATTCCGGCTGAAGGTATTGACGTTGCACCTATTGTGCCGATGGAATAGCTCGTAGTTGACCAAAATGTTATGCCGACACCTGCTCTGCTGCCGCCATTGCCGGCCGTGGTTGTTGTATCACCTATCCAAACATCGTACAAAAATACTGTCCCTGTCGGAATATCCTGCCTCACACGTCTGCCGTCAAGCTGCATATAATACTTGCCCCTGTGGAAACTCAAATCGAACGGGCCGCCGCTGTTGTTTGCCGTTGGTGCTGCCTGGGTTGATGCACCGTAGGCGACAGTGTTCCATGCGGCAGGATTTACTATAGAGGTGGTATTGCGAATACCACCGTCTACCGCTGTTGTAAGCGCATCTGTAGCAAGCCCTGTAGGAGCTGAGCGCGGAGATTGCGCCGGGCGAATCATTACAAGCTGTCCGTCACGCAACGCCGCATGTGCCGCATCTCTGACAATCTGCGGATTGCCCGCAGCACCTTCGCTCCACGGTGATAAGAAGAAACTCAGTCTGTCACCCGCTGCTGTCGGCGGAGTAAGCCAATCCGGCCATGTTCCCGGATATGCGTTTGTAGCATGATAAAATGAATAGAAAAACTGCGAACCCGGTGTTGACGGCAGCACCTGATACAGCGTTCCTGCAATTTGGGAGTTAAGCTCAACATATCTGTATGGGGCGTTAGCCGTAAGCTGCGCTTCGTAAACAGCATTAATGTCATCCCTTCTAAAACGTAAGGTGTTTGCATAAGTAGCCGTTGCCGCGCTTGTAATTGCTGCGGTTGACGGATTATTTGCATCGATAGTATTTCCGGGTCTTGCGCGACCTTCAAAATTGGTTCTCATGAATTGCGCTACACCGTTTGGCTCTTGCATCTCAATGAGAGGCCATCTCGCCATGGTTGCACGGTTATGAAGATTGGTTGTAGGCGATGGAACCGTGGGTACAAAACTGGTTGCAATTAAAGTAGAGTGTGGCAAAACACCGCCGGGAAAATCGGTTGTCGCTTCCGGGAAGAAGTAGTCATTTCTGCCGTTGGCAACGGGGGGTCTTGCAGCGTTATCAAAAAAGCTGTAATTCATCGGAATCGGTCGAGTAAACCATCCATCAACTGCTTCCATGTGTATGCTTATCCATTCGGGATCCATATATCTGAAATTAGGAACATTTACCCAATAATCAGCGGGTAAAATGCCTGCATCTATGGAGCTGTTGATAAATTCCTGCGTGTAGAACCGATCAACTTCAACCCTGTGCAGGAGCGGCGCCGAGAAATCACCGTTTATAAAATCAGGTGCAAGCGGTCTCAAACCTGTAGGCGTTTGAGCTATCCAAGGCTCTTCTCTTTCAACTTGGCGCGGTTGCGGCGGAGCGTCCGCAAGCGGCCATCTCTCGGGAGTCGGAAGTCCCCTTATGACAGGATAGGGAAAACCACCCATATACGTTGGCTGAAACCAATTGCCCAGTTGCGCAAACTGAATAAACGAAAGATCGTGAGTCGTTAAAAATCTGGTTGGGAATCCCTGTCCACCACCCTCAATACGGGTCACATATCCGAGTTCCGGAAGCACGTTAATCCTGTTATACCAAACAGATAGCCAGCTTTGCCCTTCATTGAGCGAATGCCTGAATCCTGTAAGATAAAAGTTAGTCTCAAAGAATTCATCATTATCACCATTACCACCGCCGCCAGAATTATTGCACTCACAAGGCTCACATTTGCAGAGTATACCCTCACCGCAATTTGTAGAACCGGCTTCCCTCCCATATCTGGTAGCAGGCTCGCCCGCACGCACAATGGGATACATCAACGTAACATCCGTATCCTGAGCATCTAAAGCTCTCGGTGCCGGAGCAAGGAAGAAGCTCTGCCTCACCTCACCGTTGTTCTCTCCCACTATGCCGCCGCCGTTATTTGAAACAGGCGGTACTGCCGGACTGTTTGTAGAGAGGAAATAAACATCGCGAACTATGTTGTTGTTCTCACCGACGATACCGCCGACAGCATTTCCCGTGGGACTTTCTACAGCCGTAAGTCCGATGAAGTGCTCAACACCGCTGCGCTGCACAATGCCCATATTTCGACCTGCAATGCCGCCTGTAACGGCAACTCCCGCGATAGTTGAGTTGCGAACTATGAGATATTGGATAGTGCCGTGATTTTCCGCAAACAGACCGCTATGGGTGTTTGCAGCAATATTATTGATGCCCACATGACTTACCGAGTTACCCTCACCGTCGAATATACCCCTAAATGCAGTTTGGTAGGCATCGCCGCCGATAATTGCATTTCTCGGCGTTCTTGGAGTAGTCCCGTCTATACCCGCAGCCAAAGCGGGAACACGCCTATCACCAACGGGACTTGTAGCAGGAAGACCAAAGCTTGCGGTAAACGGAGTTCTAAAACTGATGTTCCGCGTTTGCCTAAACGCAAGAGCCGGCGTTCCAAGCTCCCATCTGCCGTCCTCTCCGCCGCCATTGATTCCCCCATCAGGGAACTGCCAGCCTCTATCTGCTAAGTACGCTTCAACAGCCGGATCAAGTACACCTGTTCCGGGTAGCGTGGGGATTATATCTATGTTTGTAATCGGAATTGTTTCGCCCGAGGTGAGATTACTGCCTAAAATTATATCGTTGGTAGCACTGTAAATAAGACCACTAAAACGCGTAACGCCCGGAAACACAATATTCGCTAAACCACGTGCATAAAACACACCGCTCATATGTGCGCTGCCCGTCATTGTAAGTGTTCTAAGTTCGTTAGCTGTGTAAAATTGCGGGAGCGTATTTGCATTCCAGTTTGCAACCGCTATATGCCCGCTGATAGAGCTTGTGGAATAAAATATTGCATTCATTGTCGCTGTTATCCCTGTACCGGAATAATTTGCACTCGTGAATGTCATGTTCGCACCTGCGGAATTAGCAATTACTGCATTATCCAATATCATTCCATTTGAAACATGGATATAAAGAGGAACGGCTGAATGAATGTACGCAGGGCTACCCCCAGGGTTTCGAGAAACAAATGGTACGCTGTCAGAACCAAGTGTCAATGAACCCCAACCGGAATGTTGAATGTTGATGCCTGAGAAATCGCCGACCAAAGTGATATAACCATTGGAAAGCGTGACACGATTTGTTGAGGCATTTAGTTCACTCGCATTAATTGTTCTATTCCCGGATAAAGACTCTGTAACAGAGCCGGGAGGATTTGTGTTTTGCAAAACTGCTGAGACTCTGATTTCGACAGGTACAGCCGGTGCAGAACCAACACCTATAGGGGTTCCGCCAATATTTGTTGTGCCCCAAGTAACTCCTTTGCTTATGGTTCCCATATTTGCATAAGTGGCATCACCGGGAGGTATAGGCGGCGGTATTGCAACTCCGCCTCCCGGTGTGGGTGGAATCCATGTCGCTTCCGTGCCTGTGTTTACACGGTCAATATTCTGCATCTGCCATGGCGTGCGAATTTCATAGACCGGAAGATTGTGCGTTAATCCGTCGCCTCCGATAACTGCGTAGTTAAAAGCAGTGATATCATCGGTGACGAGCAACGCCCTTGCAAACAACGGATGCACAAAGCCCTCTGCCAAACTCAGCTCATCAGCATCAATATCGCTCGGGTCTGACGGAATTAAATCATTTGACGTGGCAAATCTGAGCGGTATGTTTCTGTTAGTGCCCATGAGATTTTCAAGAGCCGCCAAATCCAGCTTGTGATAAAATGCTCCGAGTTCGTCTGTTCCGGCAAGGTTTAACCCGCCCTCCGAGAAAACAATGTTATTTTCGGTAATAAGGTTTACGTAGCGGTGCGAGTCATTCCACGGCACAGTCGTAGCTATATTCCCCGGGCGAACATACAGCTGGAAACTAGCCGGAACCGATCCCCCCTCTGCTATAGCAATAAGCATATACCCTGCTTCCCGAATAGGTAAATCGTTTCTTAAAGGCTCTGCTCCGGGTATCTCAGTGTTTGGCCATAGACCATATGTGCCGTTGCTGTATAGTTCAAAGTATACAAGCCAAAATTCGCCGCCGGCATCAATATCCTCCCAGCCCCAAAACTGCGATAGCAAACCCTCATCAAAATAATACTGTATATCTGCAAAGGGATTGTTGTTGGCAAGTCGTGGGTAGGGATATCTATCAAATATGTTCTTAGGGAAATGAGCGCTTGCTTCAGATAGATACTCTGCTCTTGCATTTTGATCGGACACAAATCCGACAGGTTGCTGTAATAAACCCGGCGGCAGAGCGGTTAGGCTAAGATGCATCAAGTCTTCCTTGGCAATGAGTCCGCTGCCCGTATGACCGTTTGTTATAAAATGTGAATTGATAATATTGCCCGCACCGAAGTTTCTGCCTGTTATGCCGCCGGAGTTGCCGCTTTGATACATGGCGACAAAGTTGGTAGCATATGTGTTTGCAATCGTGCCCGAGTTTTCACCCACAATGCCGCCTAAAAATGTCGCTTCCGGACTAGTTATGTGAATATACGTGGGATTAATCGAAAACCACCATGGCTCGTCCGAAAGCTCCACGTTATATATATTCACTCTTGCATTATTAAAGCTCATGCGTATTGTCCCGGCATTACTGCCGACAAGACCGCCGATATTCACGTTGCCGAAAGCTGTCCCGCCTCCGTATCCGAGAAGTCCTGCTAAAACCGAGCCAAGCCCGTTTTCAGTAGCGGTTGAGTCCTCAATCGGCATATTTTCACGCGGGTGTGTATTGAAAAATCCGGTATTGAACGAATAGGTCAACACGCCGCCTGAATCTATGCGACCAACGAGACCGCCCGTATTGCCTACACCGCCTGTCACATTTGAAAAACTGTTGCTGCGGGCGATTGTGCCGCCGCCGCGCAGAGTGCCGGCAATGGCACCCACATTGTCCGCTGCCGGAGCGCGTATTTCCGCGCCGAACAGCGAAATTCCGACTACTGTACCCTCGGTGTTTGAGCCGTCCGGAGCAATGCCGCTTATCTCAGAGAACAATCCCACATTGCTTGGTGCTGCAAATCCCGCAGGTAGCGAAGTACTGTCAGCATCTATAACGAGATTGTCAATCCGCCATTGCGAATAATCGCCGCGCACGGCGTTATAGGTTCCGGTAAACGGAGCAATTGCACCGCCATAAAGCAGCCCGATTGGCATGAAGTTTGAAAAATTGAGCAAAGTCGGGAAAATAGGTTCAAGCGTGTCCATATCTATATGCGCTGTCTGGACAAAGTTTTCATTCGGGAAATATCGCACATTGTTTAAATGCCTGACAGAGCGTATTTCAAAATCACCATCGAGAAGCTTTGTGCCAAAATGTGCGTTTGCAAGCATGAACGAATCGGTGCTTGCACTGCCGCTTTCACTCACTCTCGCACGTAAGTTCAAAGGTTCGTCTATGTAAGCGCCATACTTTACGGCGATGTTGTTAAGCTGCTCGAAGAATGTGTTGCCTTCGATGTAATCAAGTACCCATATGTAGCGGCTAAACAAACCTGCGACATTTATGCCGAACTGGTTTAGCGTGAACTCGGTATCATCACTATAGAAAGCGTGGTTATTGCCTGTGTGGCTGTGTGTCAGCGCTGCCACAAAATCTGACTGCATTTGCGAGAATGGGTCAGGCATTGTTATAAGCTCAGCGCCATCATAATCGTCAAAGATTGCCAAGATGCGCCCGTCGCCGTCTGCAAGCGGGCGTATTAGCAGAAACTCGGCAAAGAGTATATTTATCCTTCTATCCCCCGATATGCCTACATTCAGGCCATGCCCATACCCCAGCTCGTCGTCAAAATCCATGCCGTCAAAAATCCTGACGATATCGTCAAGGGGAAGCGGCGGGACTTCGCCCGTATAATTCACGCCAAAGTATCCCTGTCTGCGCCCGGATGCAAAAGCGTAACCACCATCATCCATTCCCCTGCTGCCAATTACGTTGTCAATATCGTTATCGACGTCGTATACAAAATGTCTGCTGTTTGCGCGAGGCCCCGGCTGAAACCACATTGGATTATGGTCTCCGTAGAAAATAGACATGACTACGCCCGTCCTGATGTTAAACTCCATCAAGATGGCATCATTTAATATATCGGTGTCAATTATCACTTCACTAAGCAAATCGTAAAACTTATCAACAGGCGTGTCGCCCGCACCGCCGGGAGCGTTTCTGATAAATCCAGCAGGCTTGCTTATGAAAAATACATAGTCTTCGTTCTCTTCATCCTCGTCGGGGAAATAATCACCGAGCCTGTGAGCGACACGTCCAAAATACTCATTGGCAGAGTCGTCCGCAATCAGCTCGAAATAATCTTCGTCAAGCAGAAGTTCACCCGCAGCATCACGATGATAAAACCCATCGGTCAGCACAACGCGCAAATTCCCTTCTGCAACCGCCCTCGTGAGCTGTCCTTGCATTGCGACATAAAGCGTTCTGGCGACATTCATGCGGTTTACCTGCTGCCCATGACGAATAAAGCCAATCATAGCAGGAATTGCAACCGCAGCGGAAACCGCAATCACAACTAAAACTACAAGCAGCTCATTGAGCGTAAGACCCGTATTTTTACCAAATTTGGGTTTACTCTTTAAGATATGCACCGCACAACCGTTCCTTCCGCTAATCACAAAAAAGCAATAAATGACAGGGACACAATCTGTGCAATTATACCACATATTGTATGTATTTGTCAAGGTTTCGAGCATATCTAGCTGATGTTAGCAGGATGGGTTGTTTCAAGGCACACTTTCGCTGCTTCCCGCAGATAATGGGCAATTTACTCCGCTTTTTGCGAGCCAATGGTCTTGTCGCCAGTGTTCTCGCAAAAAAGACTCCGCAAACTGCCCATCATCTGCTAGACTGTGACTTGTAACGATAGTTTGTCAAAAGGCACAATGCATTTTATTTCACAACCACGCGGCAATAGCTTTTTTTGCCGCGCCGTATTACTAATCCGTCCCCTTTGCATGAGGAAATAACAAATTTTCTGGTTATTGACGATACAGGATGACCGTCAACCTTCACACCACCCTGATCAACATTACGCCTTGCCTCAGCCTTTGAAGGGCAAAGACCTGACTTGACCAAAAGTGTAAGAATATCAATGGTTTCATCCTCAAAATCACTTTGAGTAAGCTCGATAGATGGCATCTCTGCGGCATCGCCTGATGCGAATAGTTTCTTGGAAGTATCATGTACCTGCTCGGCAACATCCATGCCGTGGACCAGAGCCGTCAACTCAAAAGCCAGTGTCTCTTTCGCACTGTTCAGCTTTTCACCTCTCCAGACGTCCATCTCCCAAATTAGGTCCATAGGTAGAAAAGTGAGTAGCTTGAGACAGTTGATAACATCAGCATCGGCGACATTTCTCCAGTACTGATAAAAATCATAGGGACTGGTCTTCTCAGGGTCAAGCCATACAGTACCCCTTGCAGTCTTACCCATTTTATCACCCTCGGAGTTGAGCAAAAGAGTAATCGTCAAAGCATGGGAATCCTCCCCAAGTTTTCTGCGAATAAGCTCAGTACCCGCAAGCATATTTGACCACTGGTCGTCACCGCCAAACTGCATATTGCAGCCATAACGCTTATAAAGCTCATAAAAATCGTAGCTCTGCAAAATCATGTAGTTAAATTCGAGAAAGCTCAACCCCTTCTCCATGCGACTCTTATAACACTCTGCTGCGAGCATACGGTTTACCGAAAAGTGACCGCCGTATTCACGCAAAAACTCTAAGTAATTGAGATTGAGAAGCCAGTCGGCATTGTTAACCATGAGAGCTTTTCCGCCGGAAAAATCGATGAACTTTTCCATCTGCTTTTTCATGCAGTCACAATTGTGCTCAATAGTCTCCATAGTCATCATATCCCGCAGGTCAGATCTGCCCGTTGGGTCGCCAACTACGCCCGTTCCCCCGCCCACAAGAGCAATAGGTCTATTCCCCGCCATTTGCAATCTCTTCATAAAAGAAAGCGCCATGAAGTGACCAACGTGCAGAGAATCGGCAGTAGGGTCAAAGCCGATATAAAACGTAGCTTTACCTGCATTTATCATCGTGCTTATTTCATCTTCATTGGTAACCTGAGCAATCAGCCCTCTTGCCTTTAGTTCATCATATAGTGTCATTAATTAAAACCTCCGTATTGTTCTTCATCGAAAGTACCAAGTCTCTCAAAACCAAAATTATAACCAAACCCATCGCTATAGCAAGGAATCTAAACTCAATCAAAATCTCCCAGTTCATCAGGAAAAACACATATGCCACATATGAGCAGAAAATAGTTATGACCGGAACATACCACCGACGTTTGTCATAGAAAAATACTAAAAGCGATAACACGTCCGCCATATAAAAGAACCTGTCATGCATCTGTGGCAGCAAAAACGGCGCAACCGCAGCGAATACAAAAGCCAGACGGACATAATCAGCAGTGTGCAAAAACCTCTCTCTATGGACAAATGCAAAATATAAAAGCGAGAGAACGGCAAGTGCGCAAATAGCGAACCCAACGATTCTAAATGCGGGAAAATACACATGTCCGACAAGCTGCCAAATATTCATGGCGTTTAATGTAATAAAGTGAAAAGAATCTACTTGGGTAAGGTACATAAATAAAGAATCAGAAAGCGGCATACCGGCGATTATAGCGGGCAGCATCAGAGCAAGATAGACCGCAAAAAACATATAACAATCTCTGAACCTAATCTTATTAGTCAAGATGCACACAATGAAAATCGGAAACAAAAATGCAGCTTGCAATTTAAACCCGAGAGCCAGTGCCATAAAAGCATAAGCTGTCTTGCTTTTGCCTCTGAGGGAAAAGTACAGAGCACCAAGAGCAAAAGCGGAATATATAGAATCACACTGACCCCACATAGCCGAATTGAGCAAAACAGTCGGAATGGCAAGAGTTGCGATAAACGCAAAAATCCGGATATTCACACTCTCTGTCCTGAGCGAAACAATCTTCATGGCAAAATATGCAAGCAGAAAATCGAAAATCACCGATACTGCTTTGATGAGATACAAGTCAGAAAAATCAATTCTGGCTATTATGTTCAGCAAGTACATATACGGAGGATTGTAATTACCGACATTAGTACCGAGCGCTTCCCAAAAGGACATCCCTCTATATTCATTCACCCATACGCTCAGAAATTGAATATAGTCGTGTGACTGATAGTAAAACAAAGCAAACCTTGCAATTAAAAGGAACAACGCGGCAGTCAATGCAAATAAATATGCTATTAAATTGTCACTATCGGGCTTATTATTACCGCTTAACCCTTCGTGCATGAATCTCTCCTTATACATTTAGTGGTGGTCACATTATATCAGATAATTGGCATTTGGATTGAAGTGGTGTGCTCAGAAAACAAAACCGATTGCAGCTGCCAGAGCCAGCAACACCGTCGCAGCAAGCAGTAAAGGCAATGCAAACTTGAGCATGAACTTCAAATAGTGATTATACGGCACATTATATAACTCAATCGTACCGAGGTTCGTTGCGCCGGGATAAAGCAAACTTGTGAAGTTAAGACCTATAGTAAACGCACTTATCAGAATCACGCCGCCACCGACAGTGCCAATTGCGTGACCGGAGAACAAAGCAGCAACCACCGCACCCAGTATAGGCATTGAAATACCCGCAACACCACTGGTCGATTGAAGCGCAAGACCAATGAGCAAAAACGCAAGGATAGTAAACGGTGCAAACGTCCAGATAGGCACATTTTGCAAAGCATTTGAAATCCAGTAAACAAGGGTAACCGACATACCCTCCGTAGAACTACCCATAACAATCGCAATACCGCGCGCAATAGCCAGAACCAAAACCACGCCAAGCAAATCCTTTGCACCACTGATAAAATCTGTCAGGAAATCGTCAATCTTTATGCGATTAATAAGCATTAGAACGAGAGAGCCGATAAAAAACAAAAGAGAAAACTCGTTAAAGCCCCAAGAGCCCAGCGGCGTAACATTCCCTGCACCAAATACATCACCGATAAACGGAATCATAGCAATACCGGTAAAAGGCGCATTTACAATATCTCCCAATGCCTCACCGCCGATATCCGTCCACGGCACATAGCCGACAATCAAAACTAAAATCATAACAACAAACAAAACAGTCGAAGCCATACGTCTAGGTGTCATTTCCGGCACTTCTTTGGTATTACCGTCCGCACTTGCCCGAACACCCTCAACACCATAGAGTGCTGATTTTTCCGGGTGCGCCCTAATCTTTGCTCCATATTTCATCAGCATAACAGCAGCAATAATGTATAGTACAACAAACAGCACGATTCGCAGCACAATGCCTGAACCCATTGTCATATCAGGATTCCCGATTGCCGCTACAGCCGCTCCAGTAGCAAACGGGTTAACCACCGAAGCCATATTCCCCACGGTAGCGCCTATGAACAGCACAGACAGCCCCATCATGACATCATAACCCGCAAGCACAAACATCGGCACAACAACAAGTGAAAACGCCAGAATCTCTTCCCAGAAGCCGAACACTGTACCCATGAGCGCACTAACAAGAGTCATAAGCGCAATTAGCACACTGCCCTTGAGCTTATTTAGCATTTTACCTATACCTGCCTCGAGACCGCCTGTTTTGCTCATAACATTTAAAAATCCACCCGCTATGAGTAGCGCGATTCCCACAGCACTGGCATCCTGAAAGCCTTGAACAGGAGCCATCAGAATATCCCAAAGACCACTCGGCTGCGGACCTACATCACTAATAATGTCACCCTCGGCATCCTGCATCGCATTAAAGGTCACTTCCCCCGTGACCGCATCACGTACAGATACAGGTATAAAATATGTGAGCACCACGACTACTAATAGTGCAATAAACATTATAACGTATGCGCTCGGCATCTTAAACTGTTTCTTTTTCTGTGCATTTTCCAAAATCTGTCACCTCAACCAAATTAATACTATGCCTTGACTACCAAAAGCTGAAAAGCCCTGATGTATATCTCCATCGCTTTTTTGATGTCGGCAACGGCAACATGCTCGTTGGGCTGATGCTCGGACTTTTCTGCTCCCGGCAGCAGTGCGCCAAATGCTATAATGTTCTCCATACTACGCGCAAATGTCGCACCGCCCGTAGATATAGGTTCGGTTTTCATATCACCTGTCACTTCCCTGTACGCTTGCATAAACATTTTGACAAGCGGTGTGTTCACATCAATGTATACAGGGCGCAGATAATCAAACTGCTCTACACGCACACCATATGGCTCTGCGGCTTTTTCCAGCGCTTTATCCACTTTTTCCTTTTCATAGGTCACGGGAAAACGGATGTCCACGCCGATTGTTTGCTTGCCCGGTTTGAAGTTAACGAGACCCACATTGAATTTTAGTTGTCCCGATACAGAATCGGACACATCGCCGAATATGCTCTTTCCAAATGGGTCGTTTGCCTTTTCAGTCAAGAATTTCAGCATACTGCCCGTCTCTCCGGTTTTTAAAGCCGCTTCGGTTAAGCGAAGGATTGCATTAACGCCTTTCTCTGGCACCATTGCGTGAGCCGCTTTGCCTTTTGCAATAAGTCTATCGGCATCTTTTGTGTACTCATAGCCGAGAGAGTCCATTGCTGCAGCGATTTCGTCCGTGTATGGCACACTTGCCTTTGCAGGCACAGCATTGAGCGCACTGCCGCCCGTGAAGTCTATCGCCTCCGCATCATTTGCGATGAGGTTATATTCCACCAGACCTTTTTCCGCATATAATAGCGGAAAATCTGCATCCGGCGTGAACCCCTGCGTTGGGTGCTCCTCTTTCTCGATATATCGTTTGACACCGCGCCAAAGGGATTCTTCATCTGTGCAGAATATAAAGCGTACACGCCTGTTCAGCTTTGCTCCGTTATCGAGCAATATTTTCAGTGCATATAAAGCGGCAAGCATGGGGCCTTTGTCGTCAATGACTCCGCGCCCGAACAGCTTTCCATCCTTTTCGGTAAGCTCAAACGGTGGTGTGTTCCACGATTCCACATCGTCTGCCGGAACCACATCTAAGTGTCCGAGCACACCAAACAGCTCCTTACCCTCGCCGATTTCGGCGTATCCGTAATACCCCTCGGGGTCTATTGTCGTTTTGAGTCCGCATTTTCCCGCAATGTCCAAGGCTGTTTCGAGAGCCTGCTGTATCCCTTCGCCAAGCGGCGCTTTGCCGCTTGCGGGTGCGTTTTTGCTGTTTGCCGAAACAAGTCCGGCTAAATCTGCTTTGTACTTTGGGAAATTCGATTCAACAGCCGCTTTCGCATCAAAATTTTTCATGTTATACGGTCCCCCTCATAATGTTAATATTAAACTATCATGGTAAGCTCACCCATCGCACGGTAAAATTAAGATTAAATTTTGCACTTTTGCTCTGTCTATAATTATAGTCAAGGTTTCGCCTGTGTCAATGATAACTTTCGCAAACAATACGTTAAATACCAACCTAACTTTTATCATCACAAGTCACAGTCTAGCAGATGATGGGCTGTTTGCGGAGTCTTTTTTGCGAGAACAGTGGCGCAATGCTCTCTGGCTCGCAAAAAAGCGTAGCAAATTGCCTATCATCTGCGGGAAGCAACGGAAATGTGACTTGTAATCTTTTATCTGCTGTCATATTTTTCATGTCATATTTTCCATTGCTAAAAATTTCTGACTCTGATATAATGCTTTCAAGAAATTAAAGAGGAGATTTTTTATGTTTGCCGCTTTTTCTTTCCCAAAACCCAAATCGTGTGATAAATGCCCGCTACTTATTGCCAGCAACAAGCTCAGCGGAGTATGTGCGCTCAACAAGGAACTGCGCCACACCCTCAACAGCAAAGAACGTGCTAAACACTGCCCTCTTATTTTCTTCGACGACATGAAAAACACTTTTCCTATTTCTAAGCTCAAGGAAGCCCTGGACATTTTAATTGACAAGGCAGACGAACTAAGCGCCGTAATAGAAGATAAGGAGAACACCCCGGAAGACCGCAAAGCCGCAGGTGCTGAACTCGCAGGTTTGCTCTACAGCATAAAGACTGTTGCAGATAAGCTGAAGCTAAACGTAAAAGACTGGTACGTGTAATTACACTCGGAAAGATGTTGACATAGATAAAAAAATGGTGTATATTACCAAAGCTGGGGATTCAGAAATCAAGCAGCAACGATAAATCAGGTATTCAGTTTCTAAATAATCAGGCGGTCCAGATTATAATAGCATTGTAATTACAAAGCAAATACGCTGGTGTAGCTCAGTTGGTAGAGCAGCTGATTTGTAATCAGCAGGTCGGGGGTTCGAGTCCGTCCACCAGCTCCAAAAGCTCATATATGGGAGGTTACCCAAGTGGCCAAAGGGGGCAGACTGTAAATCTGCTGTCAGTGACTTCAGTGGTTCAAATCCACTACCTCCCACCAAATTTCTCGAAGCGCTAGTAATTGCAACGTGTTCCGCAAAAATGAAACCGCAAATGTACGAATTTTGTACGAATAAAACAAAAACCACAGGTTTGACTTGCAAAGGA
>WQTE01000044.1 GCA_009786445.1 Oscillospiraceae bacterium
CAATAATGGCATCCTTTTTGCAATCTAAGCCTGTGGTTTCTGTATCGAAAAAGACCAGTTTGTCAAAGTGTCGAAATAGCGAATTCATTGCAGTGCGCTCCTGTCTTTTATAGTATTTAAGGCTCAAGCGAGATACCGTATTATACAATCACAGTGCTAACATTTCAAGAGATTATTAACGTCTAATATTGTTTCCCACAAAACTATGTGCTATTATGAGCTAAACACTCTATTTTCCGTGGGGGATGAGGAACAATATATGGTAGTTCGTTTGATAATTTTTATACCTTTATTATTACTGCTTGCTGCCTGCTCAACCGGTGTTTTTGAGGAGCCTCCGGATGAGTATGCTATTTCACAAGAGCCTACACCCGCACCGACAGAGGAAACCGGACAAGCACCTGCCTATGAGTCCGGGTCTGATATTATTCCATTTTCGCTTGAGGATTTTTCGCAGTCGGAACTTGACAATCTTCCTATGTGGTTGAGCGTTGGCTTGGATCTATATTTGCTCGGCGAAAGTGCTCCGGTTGTTTACTGTGGAGTAGAAACAGCACACCGCATGATGACCGAAGAATTACCCGGTTTTGGCGATGCCTGGTTTATTCCCGGTTTTATTCCCGAAACGAATCACGAGAAGACTTATGCTGTTGCCCTTGCTTTTGTGCAACACATCAGTAGTGCCGGTTCATTGCGGGATTTTGTTATGGAGCACACCAACAGGCGAAATATGCGCGAAGCAGAGGCTTTATCTGCTAATATTTGGTCGGAGTTTACAGGTGGATTAAATAGTGACGGTTTTGGTATCCGGTATGAACGCGGACGTGTACATCGGGTTGAAGGGTCACCTCTATCGCCCTTTGGAATTGTTCTCAGTGTACGTAGCAATTATGCTGTATACCACTTTGGACATGAGCAAGACAATACTCCTGAGCAGTGGACTATAGACATGGTCAACCACCATGTCGCCATTGGCGAGGAATCCATACGTTTTGTCAGCGATTGGCTGGGTGTCGAGCCGAGCAGACAGTTTGATGTGTATATGATACATGTTGATGAACGCTTCGGTTCCGGTGGTGGATATGGGAACGGAATACTCGCCAATTTTCAAGACATTTCTAGTCCGCCGTGGGCTATGGCGCATGAAGCTGTACACGCTTTGCTCAGCGCAGCAAACATACGAAATAATTTCCCACAGGTATATCAGCCTGTTCCACATCATCCCGGCAATTATATGATTACTCCTTTTTTTGAAGAGGGCTTGTGCATAATGCTGGAATTATTCTTTGAAGTCGCAACGGAAAACGAACGCTTTGCCATGGAAGCTGCGTGGCGTAGAAGAAATTTTTTTCTTCGAGCCTTTGGTGAGCTCATAGAAAAAGATACCCCTCTAACATTAGAAGAAGTAAGAAACTATATAAATGCACAGGCTATTTTGTGGCTCGATTATGTTTACGAGCCTGGTGATACCGATCGCTTTGGTACACGCTACACGCTGCTTAATATGCACGAAACCGCTGCATCTTTCATGTTATATCTTTATACTGAGCGCGGTACGAGAGAGGACCTGCTCCGTGCTTATCAAAATATTAATCTGATGTATGAAATCTACGGTGCAAATATGGAGGGGATGATACAAAGCTGGCTTATATGGCTAGACAGTTGGCGATAGGTTATGTGTGTGGGCTTCTTCTGTGATCAGAGTTTCGGTGGATTGCGACAATAGAAGGCTATAATAGAACGTTAAAAAGCTAAAGTTATGATAAATTACAGTCGACAATTAGAATATATTGTCAATGTCAGTGAGTGTCATAAAAAATAACGGAGGATTTTTAATGTGAACCTAAATGCGAACAATCCCTATTATGTACCAAAATATCAAACGTTGCCGGGTGGAGGAACCAACCTTAATAAGTTAGGTATGACACAAGAAGAAATACTCACACGCAATTTCAAGCTCGAAATAGGTACACGTATGCGAGAGGCTTTGGTCCCCGGTGGTCCTGCCAAATCAAGGGAAGCAATCGCAGACCTAAAAAGTGGAATCATACGAGAGCTTATGTCGCAGCACGAAGAAGGTTCGCTTGCGTTTAATATTCTTGAGAGAATGCTCGAAAGAGCACAAAATCAGTCGTCTAATGACTCAAACGCAGGTTCATCCACTAATGCAAAATCACATTCAGACCAAGTGCAAATCAGTGCTGATGCTCAAAATACGAGTGCAGAGCTCACCCTTAGAGAATCAATCGTAAATAATGGTCTTAGAAACATACGGCGAATGACGGTTGAGACTGAGAGCGGAATTTTGAATTTAGTCGTTACGGCAGACGGCATTTGGAACGAACAATCAGGGGAATTGGTAAGCAGTTCTCAGGGAGTGCCGGGAGTGCCGGAATCAACCATTAGTGAACTTGAACATTTAAGCCGAATGTTACAAAACATCCCTCCCGAGCCTTCAGGCTCTAATATGACTGTGATTCCATATCAGTCCTATAGTTCATCAACAAACACAAACAATGGCTCAGAACAAGGGTCGCAAACGCAACCACTGAGTTTCAAACAGCGGCTCAGCCAATATGTGAACGCATTTGCCGCAGTCCGCGATGAATATAGCGACCCAACTCAGAATTTGCAGTTTTCAGAATCTGCTTTTAGGCTTTTTCTGAGCAATGCCATTGGTCTGTCAGGACAACTTGCGAGAATGAACATCGGTGGAGAAAGTGCCGCCGGATTATCAAGTGAAGCCATTGCACAGAAGCTGGCTGATGCCCAAAATCAGATTGATGTGTTTGGCGAAACTTTTTTAAGCAATTTCGCAGAGCATGGACTTGATGAAGCATTCAATATGGCTTGGGCAACAATTGGGCACACCGAGACTGAGGTTGCACCAACCGGTAACACTGCAAATCCAGCATCTGTTCAGCTAACATCAACTCAAACAGCTTTTAGCAATGTGAGCAACATTGACACAGGTGAGCAAGCAACAGGGATAGAAAGATATACGCAAATGCTGTTAGAGGCAATGAGGAGCGGCACAGGCAATGGAAATCCTGATTTAACAGGCACTCCCATTCAGGTGCTAAACGCAAAAATATTTAACCTTTCGGTTGCATTTGGTGAGATGCAAAATCAAAGTGGCGTAAATAGAGTGGGTTTAGAGCTTGCTTTTAGGGATCTGGTGCTGTCGCTATTCGATGAAGCGGCTGTGGCTATTCATGAAGAAACGGAGAGCTACGGTGATTTGACTCAAATTCGTGCCGATGTCAGAAATTTGGGTCAAACATTTCTTGGTAACTTCTTTAATGCAGCAAGAACCATAACATCTGAAATGTTGACAAATACGCGCATGACAAGAACGGAACTTTCGTTCCACTATGCTTGGAATACCACAAGTCTTGGACTGGTGGGCGGTACAGATATTGTCGAAGGTACACCGGAGCACTTGGGTCTTGACGGTAAACCAAGAAATGTTCTAAGCGACGAGGAATTTCAAAGGCTGACAAGAGAAATGCTTCTTGATAATTTGCGGATGGATATGGAGAGCGCAAGAACCATGGCAGAATCTCTTGCCGAAGGAGATAGGCGATGGCAACAAATGCTCGAAATTTTCAGGCGCATGATGAGGGGCGATAATGTTCCACAAAGCGACCAAGATTTTTTGGCAATGGAGAGTCCGGGACTATTTATGATGGTGATGGCGGCACAGCAAGAAAATGAAAACCCAAGAGATTATGAGCAACTTGTAAATAATGGAAATGAAGAGGGCAATTCGTTTTCCAGCCAAGTAAAGCAAGCAATGTCAGCACACGGCATGGCAGTTTCTGCGGAATGAAGCAGGGGGAAGTTGGCACGCCAAGTGGTGTCAAATACGAACTTTTTTGTTTGGGGTGCTGGGTTTGTGGTTGTTGTGAGGTTATAACTCAAAAAATCACGAAATAAGCTAATTCGCCATGCGGCGGAATTTTGACAAAGCTGATTCACACTGCAATATGGTGTGGATTTGTAGTAGCTATTTTGTATATACTTTACGCTGGTATATTTGACAACGTTAATATGTTGGTTTGGTTTTGCATAGGATTGGTATGGTGGATAACTCAGTTGTCCGTGACAAGGAGCAACAGCAGATAGCACTCCGCCCTGCCGTGGAGTTGCTGTGATTGCATTATGTTTAGTCACCCTTTATGTGATGAGAAAATCATAAGCGATTAGAAAAAAGGGCGGCAAGCTTATAAACCGTCGCCCGGAATTTCCCTGACAATGTTAAAAGCCTTCCTCATTACGAGTAAAGGCTTTCGACCATCATCCGATGGCCCTATCAATGGTCTAATGCTAACACATCGGCAGCGTGTTAGTCAAGTAAAAAATATAGAAAATCAACTCCCAAACCGTTTCTTTTCCAATGCTCGCAAATAGGACTTTTTGAGCCTTTTTGCAGATGAAAAAAATCTTAACTCTGAATTTGTAAGCATCTTACGGTTTGCTTTGAAAGAGAGCAGCTCTAAAGTGCATAGCATATCAGCAGCTTGAAACAGTTTGTAGTTTGCTGGTGCAACCTTTTTGATTGTCACATTGGATAACTTTGTATTAAAAACGGATACGAGGATTTTAGCGAGTTCCCTCTGTCCATAATCGTAGTAAACTATTACCCTATTATATCTCATAAATGTTTGAAAATACTTATTAAGAAATACCGACAGTTGTTTTGTTATTTTTACAACCAAATCCATCTCATCATCAAGATGTTTCTTTTCAATAAGAATTGTATGATAACTTATGTCAGCAGTCCGAACAAAATGGAACAGGTTATTAAAAATAATTCTTCTTTCTTCAAGAACAAAATCTCGATACTCATTGTCACGGCGGATAAGAGGTCCTGCATGAACAGTATAGTCGGGAATACGACGTTGCTCTAGGAACTTTCGCAAATGGAACAGATTAGATGAAATATCAACTGACTGGTCGTGGAAAACCATTGTTACTAAGTAAAGTGGTGAATGATGCTCATATGGACCAAACACCCCGGACTCGTCAACAAAAATACTGAAATCCTTCACAAAAATGCCTCACAACAAAAAAATGGCGGGGTAACTCCCCGCCTGTCGGTAGGACCCGGGTCTTTCGACCAGTCCCAGCGATGACAAATCATCGCCTGATAACCTGATTGTAATGTATATAGCTCCATTTGTCAATATAAATTTTAGAAACCTTTTCAATTTCCACACGAACCTCACAAAAGATTAGTTTACTGACTACGAAAGTATATCACAGAATAACTCAAAACGTAACCCCGAAAATTCGTTCGGTGGCAGGGCAGCAAAGACGATGATTCTTTGCTCTACATCGACAGGGCTGCTGCAACGCAATAGCGCAAACAATAAACTGCCCCATAAACAGATCCCACTCGGAGTTCGTCTATGGAGCAGCTGGCTCCCCCGGCGCGATTCGAACGCACGACCTGCCGCTTAGGAGGCGGCCACTCTATCCAGCTGAGCTACGGGGGATTATTAAATCTATACCCTTGGGCTTTTTAAAGACAGAGGGAGCTTCCCTCTGTCTTTTGGGTCTCATTCATTTACCATTGGCTTCAAGCTTAGAACGTAAAGTCAAACATTGAGCCTGCTGCGAATTGGTTGGCTTGATTGCCGGTTACCGGATTTGTTACGAAACTTGCCGGATTGCGTGTTACGCTTTCGGCAATTCTGGAAAGCTGATTTCCGAAATTGGAACCTCTGTTGCCGCCGGAGAAGAATTCGGCGAGTCTACCGTCTTCTGCGGATTGGTTTAGTCTGTTTGAATCAATTGTCAAATTTCCGTTTGCGTTAACACCGATGCCAATCTCTGATAGTGCTCTTGAGTTTGCGCTTACAACATTTAACATTCTGGATGCGAGGTTTTGAGCTCGTGGGTCATTTGTTCTGGCTGCTGCGGCTGAGAACATATCGTTGAAGCTGCCGACTAAATCGCGAACAGCTTGTGTATTTGCTTCTCCTTGCTCTCTGCCCCATGTGATTTCCACGGGTTGCTCTGTCACTTCGTTAAAAGTGGCTGTCACTCCGTTTCCGATAAACACTGTGTTTGATGCAGATTGACGTACATGTCCGTCATTTACGGTGAACATTGCGTTTTGTGCCGCGCTCGCCATCTCGTTTGCGCCTGTCTGAGCTACCAGATTTCCGCCACTCATATCGTTTAGTGTAAATGCATTTGCCGGGTCAGCGCCTGTGGCTGAGGACTCAATCCTAAGCATACTTTCGTTTGTCTCAGCATTTGTCTCGACAGTTGCAGTAAATCCCATATTTGCGCTGTTGATAGCGTTTGCCATACTTTGCTGTACTTCGGCGTTTGTGGCTCCTTCAGCAACGTTTACACTGAGTTCCCTTGTCATGTTGCCCTGTGTAATGCTAAACTGATTTGTACCGGTAGTACCTTCAAAAGCTGCATCGGCTTGCATACTGGTACCTTCATTTACCTGACCCGCAGCGAGTTGGTGAACCGATACTTCCATTCTCGACACGCTACTTGGTCTGGTACCTGTATGCTGAATAGAAACAGACCCGCTATCTGACGACACAGCGACAATTCTGTTTCCTGATGACATTAGCTGACCTATTACGTCTGACATTGAATCTGCGGCAGTTCTGATACTGCTCACGAACCTGCCTGTCTCTGCATTAACACCAGCGGCTTGCGTAGGTGCATTGTTGCTCGGCATCGAAAATAGGTTGTTACCGCGATTGAGCCTGTTTGTATGTCCGGCAAGCTGTCCTTGCCCTAGTGCATTGAAAAAACTATTGATGCTTTCCGCACTCATTCCTCCTGAAATTCTCATGGCTACCTCCTTGTATGTCGCAAAAGTAGACTCCTCCGATAACAGTATACCTCATAAATCCTCAATAGTCAAGGAAAATTTCAATATATTGCGTATTCTATGATTCATACATGATTTTGTTACGGGGGGCACCGAAATATCTCCAAGTTCTTTTATGGCAGAGTCAGGGTTTTCAAGGCGTAGCTCGGCTGCCTGTCTCAATTTTTCAGGGAGTTTTTCAAACAATCCCGCTCTCTTAATTTTCTCTATTGCAGAAATTTGCGCGGCTGCCGCATCGACTATTTTTGTAACATTTGCCGTGTCGCAGTTTACTTTTCTGTTTACCGAGTTTCGCATATCTTTTTCAATTTTTGCCGACATAAGCTGCATTGCGTGGATTGGCGCGCCTATGAGGGTCAGAAAATCTTCGATTGCTGCACTTTGTTTGAAGTATATTATATAGTTACCTCCGCGCGATGTTTCTTTTGGCGAAAAATCCATATCAAGAAGCAAGGAATATGTTTGACGGCTCACATTATAGTGGTCTGTCACCAATTCAAGATGATAACTTTTAGCGGGGTCTGTCACTGCTCCGCCCGTGAGAAATGCTCCCCGAATGAAGCTCATACGGCAACAGTTTTCCTCCAACACTCCTAAGTTTACATTATGCGCAAGCATTTTGTCTTTAGAAAAGCCATATATTTCAAAGATTCTATCTATTTTGACCGTATCGGTTATGGAATAGGCTTGTTTGCCTGTCTCGTCCTCATCAGGCATTATGTCAAAAGATACTTTAAACGCAAGGACAAATAGTGCGACAATTCGTTTTCCCAACACTGCGTTGCCGGTGACAATCCTTATCTCACGCATACTAAAGGTATTGCCAAAAAGCAGCATACCATAACACTCGGCAACAGCACAGCACTCTTTCATAGGAGTCTGTCTGCAAAGCTCTACTTTTGTTTTATATGAGTAAGACTCCACAAAAACACCTCTTTACCCATTATAAAGTCTGGTTGGCGCATTGCTGAGGAACAGCTTGAATATCTCCTGTGCTAAAATATTTGAATCGTGCCTGATAAATGAATTATTTATCGAAGCCAGCCCACATTTCACTATTGCTACACCCAACTCAGAAATTTTATCTTCATCAAACTCCACAACCGAAGCACCATCGGCTATATATTTTTGTAAAATACTTTCGTCAATCTTTTCAGAATTCACAATACAATAGTCGAACAGTTTTTGACCTATATGGTCAACTATGCCTTTCACGTGTTCCGATGCTGTATACCCATCTGTTTCGCCCGGCTCGGTCATTATGTTGCACACATAGATTTTTACTGCATCGGAACGGGCTATTGCATCTACTATTCCATCTATCAGCAGGTTTGGAATTATGCTGGTATACAAACTGCCGGGCCCGAGTACGATAATATCGGCATCTTCAATCGCTTCAATACATTCGGGGATTACCACTGCATCTTTCGGGGTTACTTCGACCTTACTTATTCTGCTTTTCCTTGCTCTTTTTGCTGCTGCTATTTTTGACTCTCCGACTACCATACTTCCATCTTCAAATGTTGCCCAGAGATGTATATCGTCTATTGACACAGGGATAACTCTTCCGGTTATGGACAGTACCTCGCCCATTTTTATAACTGCTTCGTAAAATGAGTTTGAGATTCCATTCATTGCCGCCAGAAACAAATTTCCGAAACTTTGACCACTCAGGCTGCCGGCATCAAACCTGTAACCCATGAGGTCTTCTATCGTTGGCTCGGCGTTTGAAAGCGCTTGCATACAGTTTCTTATATCCCCCGGCGGCGGGATATGAAGTTCATCGCGGAGCACACCTGAACCTCCACCGTCATCGGAAACCGTGACAATAGCTGTTATGTTTTGTGTTCTCCTTTTCAGTCCCCTAAGCAAATTTGCATGTCCGGTTCCACCCCCGATACAAACAATTTTCGGACCTCTTGACTTTTCAGCTTTTTTAACTTCCGTCACAGCACACCTCTAATTATTGACCTTACTCTTTCTCTATATCCCTGTGAATGCAGTCCACGGGATAACCTTGTTCTTCCAAATACTCTGTTAAAGCTTCCACCATTGCGGGCGACCTGTGTCTGCCTCCTGTACACCCGATACAAATAACAAAGTGACGTCTGCCTTCTTCGATAAAATATGGTATGAGAAAGTCAAGCATATCATAAAGTTTATTTAGAAACTTATTACTTTGCTCAAATCCGAACACATAATCTTTTACAATATCTTCAAGTCCTGTTTTTCTCTTTAAATCGTCGATATAAAATGGATTGGGCATGAACCTTACATCAAAGAGAATATCTGCTTCTACGGGCAGTCCATGCTTGAATCCAAAAGATTTGACGGTTATGTTAAATGCCTTTTGATCGTCTTCTTCCATAAATAGTTTGTTTAATTTGCGTTGAAGCTTGCTAAGGGTAAGACCTGTTGTGTCTATGACTTCATCTGCTTTTTCTCTGATAGGCGCAAGCATCGCCATTTCTTTGCTGACCGCATCGGATAATTTCGAGCCTGATTCATCCAGCGGATGCCTCCTGCGGGTTTCTTTGTATCTTCTTATAATCGTGTCAGGTTCTGCCTCCACATATAACATTTTGAGCGCACATCCCATTTCACGCATTTCATCAAATGTTTTGAACAACTCTTCAATGTTTTCGAGCGCACGTATGTCCGTAACCAGTGCGACACGTTCATATCTGCCTTGTGTCGCAAGACAGAGCTCCGCAAACTTCGGCATCATCGACAGCGGCATATTGTCAACACAATAAAAACCTAAATCTTCAAGAGCTGCTGCTACGCGGCTCTTGCCTGCTCCTGATATTCCTGAAACAATTACAATATCCATAATAATGACTATTCCTTTCGAGATTCTTCGGGCACAGAACGACTCATGAAAATATTTTTATTTCGGGTTCGAGTGTTATGCCGAACTCTTTGTGTACCGTCTCTTTTACGTGATTTATCAAATTCATTATGTCATCGAATGTTGCTGCGCCTTTGTTTACTATAAACCCTGCATGTTTGCTTGAAACTTCTGCTCCGCCTATGGTGTATCCTTTAAGACCCGCTCTATCTATTAGTTCTGCGGCGTAACCGTTAACAGGTCTTTTAAATGTGCTTCCCGCGCTCGGTACATCCAGCGGCTGACTCGTTCGGCGTTTTTCGCTCAGCTCATCCATTTTTCGCCTGATTTCTTCTTTATTGCCATTTTGAAGTCTGATTACCGAGGATATAATTACATCGTCTGTTTGCGAAAACCTGCTGTGTCTGTAAGAAAAATCATGCTCCTCACCTTCAAACTCGCAAAGCCCTGTTTTTTTTACATATGCCGTGGTAATTTTCGTCACATCTTTCATCTCTCCGCCGTATGCTCCTGCATTCATGACCACTGCACCGCCAATGCTCCCGGGTATACCGTGTGCAAATTCAAATCCGGTCAGTCCACTTTCCAGCGCAAACACGGCAATGGTCGCAAGCATAGCTCCGGCTCCGGCTTTGAGGACTCCGTTGTCCTTATCGGTCAATATTATTTCATTAAGTTTTGTTGTGTTTATAACAATTCTGTTTATTTTTTTGTCTGTTGCGAGTATGTTTGAGCCGTTAGCTATAATCAGTGGAATAAGTCCTGTTTCACAGCACATTTGACACAGCTTGAGAATCTCTTCTTCCTTCTGCGGAAAGAGCATAGCTCGCACCGGTCCGCCAATCTTAAATGTTGTGTGCTTTTTCATCTGCTCGTTTTGTCTGATTTCCACTTTCGGCAATGCATTTGCTACAGATTTTAACAAATGTGATATTTCGTCCGTCACAGGGTTTCTCCTTTGTCGAGCATTCTTTCTTCCATATGTCTGTCTATTTGTTTTGTGAACTCGATTGCCGCGTTGTAGCCCATGAATTTTTGCCGCTGGTTCATGGCAGCAACTTCCAATATGACTGCAAGATTTCTGCCCGGTTTTACCGGTATCGTTACAGTTGGTATTTTTATGCCCAGTATATCGACCGTATTTTCAGTAATTCCCAATCTGTCATATTTCGCATCGTTTCGCCAAAGTTCAATATTACACACCAAATGTATGTTCTGGTAGTCTTTGACCGCTCCGGACCCAAATATTTGCCGTACGTCTATTACACCGAGTCCGCGAAGTTCAACATAGTGGCGAATCAGGTCAGGCGATGTTCCTTGGACTACGTTTACGTCTATAACTTTTATCTCAACTGCATCATCGGCTATAAGCCTGTGTCCGCGTTTTAGCAGCTCTATCGCCGTTTCACTTTTTCCTACTCCGCTCTCTCCTACCAGCAAAAGCCCAACGCCGTAGACTTCCACAAGCACCCCATGCCGTGTTATGCGAGGAGCTATTTCCCGTCTTATGAGTCTTATAATCCTTGACATGACTTCTGTTGTGTGTGACTGTGTGCTGAGAATGGTGGTATCGTATTTCTCTGCTGTCTCCATTAATGCCCCGGTGACGGCGGAACCGTGGCACATGACGAGTGCAGGTACTTTATGGCTGAGTAGTTTGTCCCATTTTCTGAGGCGTTCTTCTCTCGGGAGATCTTCCATATATGATGATTCCATTTGTCCGATAAGCTGCACGCGCGCCGGCTCAAAGTGTTCGTAGTAATCCGCCAGTTGCAAGCCCGGACGGTGAATATCCCCTGTATATATCAGCACATCCTCAAAATCTGTGGACTTATGTATAATCTCTGCACGTAAATCCTCTGTCAGCTTTGATAGTTTATAGCTATATAGCTCCATATTGCCTCCTGTCTCCAACGGACCGTGTCTGTTTGCTCCAGTTTATACAAATTGTAACGTTTTTGCAAGTTTTTATAGTATTTTATTGATTTAAGTGATTTTTTGCTTGCTTTTTGCATTCAGTTCTGTTATTATGGTCAACGCTGTCTTTACGGAGATTATAAAGACTATGGAGGTGACATCAGATGGCAAAATGTTCATATTGCGGCAAAGGGGTTTCGTTTGGTATTAAGGTCAGCCACTCCCACAGGCGCAGCAATCGTATGTGGAAACCGAATGTTAAGCGTGTCGCGGCAATAGTCGATGGCTCGCCTCGTCGCGTACACGCCTGCACTCGCTGCCTACGCGACGGCAAAGTAATCAGGAAGTGATGACCAAAAAGTCAAAATCATACTTAGCATAGCTTCGGCTATGCTATTGTTGTTGGGAGTGGTTTTTCACGGGCAGCTTACACCCGATAGTCCGACGACTGCCCGAGACGTTATACAGAGCAAATTCTCAGGACATTAAACAGCAAGAGGTATATAAAAAATTTTCGAGCGCCTGTAGCCTTGCCGCTGCGTTCGCCCGAAAAATTTTTATGCATCTCTTCCCTCGGTTATATCATATTATCAGCATAGCATCGCCAAAGGAGAAGAATCTATACTCTTTTTCTATAGCTGTCTTATAAGCGTTTAGGATGTTATCGCTTCCTGCAAACGCTGAAACCAGCATGATGAGGGTGCTTTCCGGCAGATGGAAATTTGTTATAAGCCCATCCATGCACTTAAACTTATAGCCGGGATATATAAAGATGTCTGTGTCGCCGGAGCCGTGTGTGACAAGCCCTGAGTCGTCTGCTATTGATTCTAGTGTACGGCATGATGTTGTTCCGACGGCAATAACCCGCCCTCCGTTTTGCTTTGCGCGATTTATCGTGTCGGCTGTTTCTTTTGAAATGGTGTAGCTTTCTGCGTGCATTTCGTGGTCTTCTATATTTTCCGCTTTGACGGGACGAAATGTGCCGAGCCCCACATGAAGCGTGAGGTAGCAGAATTCCACTCCGTTTGCCTTTATTTCATCCAGAAGCTCATGCGTAAAATGCAGACCTGCTGTCGGCGCAGCCGCTGATCCCGACTCACGAGAGTATACTGTTTGATATCGCTCTGCATCCATAAGTTCCTCATGTATATATGGCGGGAGCGGCATTTTGCCGAGTCTTTCAAGCACTTCCATAAAAATTCCATCAACATCAAACTCAATTATTTTGTTACCGCCGTCGCCTGTGCCCATAACCGTTCCGGTCAGTTCTCCATTTCCGAATACAAGTTTTGTCCCGGGCATGGTTTTTTTGCCCGGTCGTGTCAGGCATTCCCATCTCACGCCACCGTCTCCCTGCACTTCATGCAGCAGCACTACTTCTACTGTGCCTCCCGTTTCACGTTTGCCTAAAAGCCTTGCCGGAATTACTCTTGAGTCGTTTAGGACAAGGCAGTCGCCCGGCCGAAGTATCTTCGGCAACTCATAGAAGTGATGGTGCTCCAGTTTACCTGTTCTGAGCTTATCCGGGTTTTTTTCCACACACATGAGCCGCGACTTTTCACGGTTTTCAAGCGGTGTTTGCGCTATAAGATGCTTCGGAAGCGTAAAATTGAATTCTTTTCTTTCCATATCTACTTTCTACCTGTAGTTAAAATAATTTTTTACCGTTGCAAGTACACCTTGCAATTGCATCAGGCGTATGATACACTAAAATTCGGTAATTTTCAAGGGGTTTTATCACTATGAACAAATATAGAGTTGGTATAATTGGAGCTACGGGTATGGTTGGGCAGCGTTTTGTGTCTCTTTTGGACAACCATCCGTGGTTTGATGTTACTGTGCTTGCCGCCAGCAGCAGGTCTGCGGGCAATAAATACAGCGACGCCGTAGCGGGTCGGTGGAGTTTGCCTACTCCCCTGCCTGTGCCTGTTAAAGACATAGTTGTCTTGGATGCTACTGCGGATTTTCGGCGTATTTCCGAAAATGCCGATTTCGTATTTTCTGCTGTTGACATGAAAAAGGAAGATATCAAAGTTTTTGAAGAAGCTCTGGCGAAAGCTGAGTGTCCCGTGGTTTCAAACAATAGCGCAAATCGTGGTGCCCCTGATGTACCAATGATTATTCCCGAGGTCAACCCCGAGCATATGGAGCTTATAGAGCATCAGCGCAGACGGCTGGGTACTAAGCGCGGCTTTATTGCTGTCAAGTCAAATTGCTCTATCCAAAGCTATGTCCCAGCTCTGCATCCTCTAAGGGATAAGTTTGGGCTTACTCGTGCACTTGTCTGCACATATCAATCCATCTCGGGAGCAGGTAAGACCTTTGAGACTTGGCCTGAGATGACCGACAATGTCATCCCATACATCGGTGGTGAGGAAGAGAAATCTGAGAAGGAACCGCTTTTTATATGGGGTACAGTCAGTGACGGCAAGATTTTACCCGCCGATGACATTAACATAACTTCGCAGTGCATTCGCGTACCTGTTACTGACGGTCATATGGCTGCTGTTTTCATGAGTTTTGCGAAAAAGCCTGATATTACAGAGATTAAGAACATTTGGCGGCAGTACAAAGGGCTTGCGCAGGAGCTGGATCTTCCGTCTGCTCCTAAGCAGTTTCTTCACTATTTTGAGGAAAACGACCGTCCGCAGACGAGGCTCGACCGCGAGCTTGAGGGCGGCATGGCTGTTTCTCTCGGACGGCTACGTACTGATTCGCAATATGATTATAAGTTTATAGGTCTTAGCCACAACACCGTTCGCGGTGCCGCCGGCGGTGCAATTTTAACAGCGGAATTGCTTTGTGCTAAAGGGTTCATTTAATGAAAGGAAGAACAAATATGAAAACTCCTGTGTTTAAAGGTTCATCTACTGCAATTATTACCCCTTTTCGCGATGGTAAAGTTGACTACAAAAAACTAGGCGAGCTTATAGATTTTCAAATCGCCGGAGGTACTGCTGCAATTACAATTAACGGTACCACGGGCGAATGTTCTACGCAGACTATTGAAGAATCTGTGCATACTATTGATTTTACCGTTAAGCATGTCAACAGCCGTGTAAAGGTCATCGCAGGAACCGGCAGCAACGACACTCAATCTGCGCTCTATATGGCGCAGGCGGCAGAGAAATCAGGCGTAGATGCCCTTATGATGGTCACCCCCTATTACAACAAAACTTCGCAGCGCGGGCTTGTTAAGCATTTCAATTTTCTCGCCGACAGGGTTAATCTACCTATCATTTTGTACAACGTTCCGTCCCGTACCGGTCTTTCTTTCACAGCAGCTACCTACAAAGAGCTCTCTAAGCACCCCAATATCAATGGTGTCAAGGAAGCATCGGGCAATTTCAAGCTCATCGGTTCGACTATTGCCGCTGCTGATGGTGATTTTTATGTCTGGAGCGGTAATGATGAAGATATTGTCCCGATGATGTCTTTTGGTGCTCTTGGTGTTATTTCTGTTGCAGGGAACATTATCCCGTCTCAAATCGCCGCTATAACAAAGGCGTGTCTTGACAGTGATTTCCGCAAAGCCGCAGAGCTTCACCTTAAATACTTTGACCTCATCGATAAGCTGTTTATTGACGTAAATCCGATGCCTGTCAAAGCTGCTATGAACCTGATGGGAATGGATGTCGGCGAGGCACGTATGCCTCTGTGTGACCTCTCTCCTGCTGACCTTGAAACATTAAAAACGGCACTGAAAAGGGTTGAGCTATGCTAAAGATTATTAATTCGGGTTACTCGGGGTATATGGGGCGTGTGATTACGGACATTGCTGAGGCTGACCGTGATGTAAAAATTGTTGCAGGTCTGGACTTAAACACTGATGTCCGAGCGGATTACCCTGTCTTTAAGAACTTGCGGGAGTTTCATGATGCGGCTGATGTTGTCATTGATTTTTCTCATCCATCGGCTCTTGACGGTCTGCTTGCATATTGCATTACAAAAGTCATGCCCTTGGTTTTATGCACCACAGGCTATACGGCGCAGCAGCTTGAGGCAATTGAAATCGCATCAAAAAAAATGCCTATTTTTCGCAGCGGGAATATGTCTGTCGGCATCAACCTTCTCTCTGAGCTTATAAAACGCGCCGCACAGACCCTTGGCGATGATTTTGACATAGAAATAGTAGAGAAACACCACAGGCGAAAAGTCGATGCACCGAGCGGCACAGCACTTATGCTTTCTGATGCTGTAGCCTCGGGGCTGGCTTATGAGCCTGAACTCGTTTACGAGCGTGAGAGTGTGCGAAAGGCACGTAGTGCAGGCGAAATAGGTATCTCTGCCGTGCGCGGCGGTACAATAGTTGGGATTCACGAAGTTATATTTGCAGGTCAGGACGAGGTCATAGAACTACGCCATACTGCCGCTTCAAGAGATATTTTCGCACTCGGTGCTATGCGTGCAGCAAAGTTTATGGCGGGAAAAACTTCAGGTTTATACAATATGAAAGATGTTTTATGTTGATTTTATCTCGTTTTTATGGTAATATGTCGGCGGAGAGGTGATTTGTAGTGGCAGAAACAACTTATTATGTAGATGTCAGTGATGCGCTAAAACGCATCGGCGGAAGCATGGATTTATACAAGAGATTGCTCAAACAGTATTCGGAAACGGATCATATCGAGCCTCTTGAAGAATCTCTTAAAGATGGTGCTTATGAGGATGCGGCACGCAAACTTCATACACTTAAGGGTGTTAGTGCGAACCTTTCTCTTGCTAAACTGGCTGCGGCAACAGCGGAATTAGAGAAAATCGTACATGACGGAACCGACTACAACGAGAGTTTCAAAACCTTAAAAGAGATTTACCATGAAACTTCACAACAGATATCTGAAATTATTTAAGGTTTATTTATCGTTTTTCTGTGGGAGAGTTCTTAAATGACAACTAATGATACAAATAAAGATATTGTACTGATAGTGGATGATATCGATATAAACCGCTCTATTTTGTGCGAGATTTTGCGTGACGACTATCAGACAATTGAAGCCGACGGCGGTGTTAAGGCGCTTGATTATCTTTTCGATTCTGATGGTAATGCCAGAAAGCTCCTTCCAACTGCGGTTTTACTTGATGTAATGATGCCTGACATAGACGGCTTTGAAGTCCTTGAAAGAATCAAATCCCACGATGATACAAAAAACATTCCCGTACTTATCATTTCCGCCTCCGACTCAGAGCAAGCGGAATCTCGCGGACTGTTCGGCGGCGCTGCTGATTACATCACAAAACCGTTTAACCATGATATTGTTCGAGCTCGTGTTGACAACCACATCAACTTGGCAAGATATAGCCATGAATTAGAAGAGCTTGTTTCTATAAAAACCTCTGAGGTCACGCGCACCTACGAATCAACCCTCGAAGTCCTTGCCACAATCATCGAATACAGAAATCTCGAATCCGGTGCCCATATACGTAGGACAACGCTTCTTACCGAGGTTCTTATCAATAAAATGCTTAAAACCAAAAAGTTCAGAGCCGCCTTAGAAAACGAAAATATCTCGTCAATGATTAAGGCATCTGCCCTGCACGACATCGGCAAGATTGGTATTCCCGATAGTATTCTGCTCAAACCGGGCAAACTTACAAGTGAAGAGTTTGACGTAATAAAGACTCATCCGACCATCGGCAGCCGTATAATTGACAGCATTTCAGAAAACCTGCCCGACAACGACCTATACCTTAAATATGCAAAGGAAATTTGCCATTTTCACCATGAGCGCTGGGACGGCAAGGGTTATCCTGACGGCAAGAAAGAAGATGATATTCCACTTTCTGCGAGAATCGTTTCGGTCGTTGATGTTTACGATGCACTGACAAGTTCCCGATGCTATAAAGAAGCGTTTAGTCATGAAGTTTCGCTCGACATTTTAGCACAGGAGCGTGGTACTCAGTTTGACCCCAACATAATAGATCTCGTGCCCTCGGTCGCAGAAGTTTTCCGCAAGATAGTGGAAGAAAACAGAGATATGTAGTTATTTTTTAATCACACACGCAAAAACCGCTCGTAGGAGCGGTTTTTTATACGTTGTAGATTTTTGTGTATTTGCTGATTTATGCCATAGCGGCATTTGCTTCGACGGCTTTTGATCTGCTCTTTACTATCATCTCATCTACTATGCCAACGAGGTTTGCAATCTCAGGTTTTGCAAGCTGAGCATCTGCACCGACTTCTTTTCCTTTAAGCTGCATACGCTCATCAATCAGGGATGAGAATATGATTACCGGAATATCTCTGAACAGTAAGTCTGTCTTGATAAGTTTTGTCAGTCTGTGACCGTCCATTCGCGGCATTTCGATGTCGGTGATAACACATGCCACTTTTGATAAAACGTCGGTCGTACCTGAATTCTTTATACGAAGGAGGTGTTCCCATGCTTCCTCGCCGTTATTGAGAATCAGCAGATTATGGTAACCCGAGGTGTGAAGCGCTTCGGTCAACATTTTTCTGAGCAAATCTGAGTCCTCGGCGACAACAATCGGAATATGCTCCCTGTCTGCTCCGGTGTATTCCATAACTGTAGTCAGGTCAATACCTGTCTCCGGACTGATATCGAAAGTTATCTTTTCAAAGTCAAGGATAGAGATGATTTTCTCGCCTACCTTGGCGATGCCTGTTACGACACCTTCCTGACCTCCATAGATAATGGAATCAGGCTTTTCAATGGCATTCCACGATATCCGAAATATGCTCTCAACAGCATGTACGTGGAAGGCTATATTCATTTTGTTAAAATTACTGATGATAAAGATGTCTGTTGAGGGGTCTTCCGACGGACCGAGCCCAAGGTACTTGGCAAGGTCTACGATTGTATATACCTCGTCTCTCGGCTGAAATATTCCCTCCACACACGGGTGGGCAAGAGGCATTTCCTGTACCTCTTGGATTTGCATGAGTTCCGTAATTTTCGCAACATTTATGCCGTAACTGTTGCCGGCTATTGCAAATTCCAGTATTTCGAGTTCGTTTGTTCCCGTTTCGAGAAGAATGTTTGTATCAACGATTCCCATCAAATTTCACGCCCTTTCTGTTCGCTGCAATCTATTATACATAAAATCCACTATTAATGCAATAGCGGATTTTATATGTTTTCAATTTACACCAAAATATGACACTAACTATTCACAATATCTGTTATTCTGACACCGTAGTTTTCGTCAATTACTACCACTTCACCCTTGGCAATCAGTCTGCCGTTTACTACAATTTCTACAGGGTCACCTGCTATTTTGTCGAGAACAATGATAGTACCCAGACTGAATTCGAGAATTTCGCTTATCTCCTTTTTTGCCCTGCCGAGTTCAACGCTAACCTGTAGCGGGATGTTGTACACAAGGTCAATACTCTTCGCTTCGCCCGGTGCAGATGGTGAATCAAACGACTGGAACTGCATAGGATGCACATCTACGACACGGCCACCTGTCTGCGGAGGCGGATAAGGTGCTTGCGGGTAAGCCGGGTAAGGAGCCGGCGGATACGGTGGAGGCGGATAAGGTTGCTGCTGATATGGGTCTGCCGCAGCGGGATATGGTGGTGGATATGGTTGTTGCATTGGCGGTACTTCCTGCGGAGGCGGAGGCGGTGGTGCTGCTTGCGGGGGCGGCGGCAGGGGTGCCGCTGCTTGCGGGGGCGGCGGGGGC
>WQTE01000045.1 GCA_009786445.1 Oscillospiraceae bacterium
CCGGAGCAACACCGCGGAAGAGCAATAGGCCTGCCCGGCCGCTCTTAGGAGGTGGCTTGAGCTCATCGGCAACGGTGAGCCTAGATAGATGGCTGCTCATGATGCGTAAGCATCGGGACAGAATCCGGCTTACAGGCTTACTCATTATATAATATGGAGGTAAATTATGAATTTCAGAACACCGCTTGTTACGCATATGTATACGGCTGACCCTTCGGCTCACGTCTTTGAGGGGAAACTCTACATCTACCCTTCGCATGATATTGAAAATGAAGGCGAAGATGACGACAAGGGTGGTCATTTTGTGATGGAGGACTATCATGTGCTTTCTATGGACGATATTGGTGCTCCTTGCATTGACCACGGGGTTGCGCTTCATGTCAAAGACGTTCCTTGGGCGAAAAAGCAGATGTGGGATTCTGATGTCGCATATAAAAATGGGAAGTATTATCTCTATTTCCCTGCCAAGGATAAGGATGATATTTTCAGAATCGGCGTAGCTGTCAGTGATACGCCTACCGGTCCTTTTAAAGCTGAGGCTAAGCACATCCCCGATGGTTACAGTATTGACCCTGCTGTTTTTGTCGATGATGACGGCAAGGCCTATATTTATTTCGGCGGTCTTTGGGGCGGTCAGCTTGAGAAGTGGCAGACCGGAGTGTTCCTTGAGGGCGACCCGAAAATGGAGCCGGGCGACGATGGTCCTCAGGGTGATGAACCGGGGCTTGGTCCGATGTTTGCCGAGCTTAATGATGATATGCTGAGTTTTAAAGATAAGCCTAGGGAGCTGAAGATTTTAGACGAAAACGGTAAGCCTATAACTGCGGGTGATAAGGATAGATGGTACTTTGAAGCTCCGTGGGTTCATAAGTTTAAGGGCAAGTATTACCTCTCATATTCTACGGGCCCGACACATTTTATATGTTATGCCGAGGGTGATAGTCCGGCGGGTCCGTTTACCTACAAGGGCAGGATTTTAGAGCCTGTAGTAGGCTGGACCACTCATCATTCGATTGTCGAGTTCAAAGGCGAGTGGTATCTGTTTTACCATGACAGCAAGCTCTCGGGCGGCAAGACATATCTTCGTACGGCGATGTACACTAAGCTGGATATTGCCGATGACGGCACGATTACAACGATTTTACCTTATTAGTAAGGAGTTGGGGGATAGACATGAACATAAACAGAAATTATCTTAACTTGCAAGACAGCTATTTGTTTGCGCGTATTGCCAAGTCTGTAAATGAATTTAAAGCGCAAAATCCCGATAAGAAGGTAATCAGTCTTGGCATCGGTGATGTGACACTCCCTCTCTCGAAGTCTGTTATTGCCGCCCTTAGTGCCGCTACTCTCGAGATGGGAAATGCTGAAACATTTAAGGGCTACGGCGATTACGAGGGTTATGCTTTTCTCCGTAAGGCGTTTTGCGATTATTATGCAGGTAAAGGTCTTACTTTGGAGCTTGATGAAATTTTTGTCAGTGACGGAGCAAAGAGCGATGTCGGGAATATGCTTGACATTTTTTCCGAAGATAACACCGTACTCATACCCGACCCTGTCTATCCTGTTTATGTGGACACTAACATCATGGCGGGACGAAATATCGTGTATATGGATGCAAACGACGGCAACAGCTTTAAGCCCTTGCCCGATAAAAATGTCAAAGCAGACATTATCTACCTGTGTTCGCCCAATAACCCGACAGGTGCGGTATATAATAAAGCAGAGCTGGCGCTCTGGGTTGAGTATGCTCTCGAAAATGATGCTGTTATTTTGTTCGACAGTGCCTATGAGGCGTTTGTCTGTGATAAGTCCCTGCCGACCAGCATTTATCAGATAGACCGCGCCGAGCAGTGTGCTATAGAGTTTTGTTCTCTTTCCAAAACAGCCGGATTTACCGGAACAAGGTGCGGCTTCACAATAATACCGAAGGCGCTCACCCGCTCGGGCGAATCTTTAAACAGGCTTTGGCTGCGACGGCAGAGCACAAAATTTAATGGTGTCCCATACATCATACAGCGGGGTGCCGAGGCTGTGTTTTCCCCCGAGGGTCTTGCCGAGGCGAGGGCTTCTGTTGCCTACTATATGGATAATGCCCGTGTAATCGCAGATACGCTCACTAAGCTGGGTATAGAGTTTACAGGCGGTCATAATGCCCCTTATGTTTGGTTAAAATGCCCTGACGGGTTGTCTTCTTGGGAATTTTTCGATAAGTTACTGACGAAAATGAACATCGTCGGTACCCCCGGTGCGGGCTTTGGAAAAAACGGCGAAGGAAATTTCCGTCTGAGTGCTTTCGGTAACAGAGATAATGTCGCCGAGGCTATGAAAAGGCTGGAGGAAAATCTATGACCAAGTTTATTTTTGTGACAGGTGGCGTTGTTTCAGGACTGGGGAAAGGCATAACCGTTGCGAGTCTCGGCAGACTTTTAAAGCAGCGGGGTCTTAAAGTTGCGGCGCAGAAGCTCGACCCATACATGAATGTAGACCCCGGAACTATGAGCCCTTATCAGCATGGTGAGGTGTTCGTCACGGACGACGGTGCGGAAACGGATCTTGATTTAGGGCATTACGAGCGTTTTATAGATGAAAATCTTACAAAGCACTCAAATCTCACCTCCGGCAAGATTTATTCAAGCGTACTGGAGCGCGAGCGTGCAGGCGGCTATCTTGGCGGCACTGTGCAAGTAATTCCACACGTGACGGATGAAATCAAAGGTTTCATATATGCAGGAGCTGAAAAAAGCGGTGCCGATGTGCTCATAACTGAGATTGGCGGCACAATAGGCGACATCGAGATTCAGCCGTTTATAGAGGCAATACGTCAAATTTCTTTGGAGACAGGCAGTCAAAATTGCCTGTTTATCCATGTCACGTTGGTACCGTATCTGAGAGCTTCGGGCGAGCATAAGTCAAAGCCGACACAGCACTCGGTCAAGGAACTTCGTGCAATGGGCATTACGCCAACTATTATAGTCGCACGCTCTGATGAGCCTTTGAGTGATGGTATCCGCGAAAAAATCGCTCTTTTTTGTAATGTAAGATTGGAGTGTGTCATAGAGAATGTCACCATTCCCTCGCTTTATGAGGCACCTCTTATGCTCCACAGGGAAGGGCTTGACCGTGAGGTTTGCAGAGAACTAATGCTGGATACGCCCGATGCGGATTTAAGCGAGTGGAATCTTTTGGCGCAGAAAATAGCAGTACGCCAGAACGTGGTAACAATTGCCATTGTCGGCAAGTACACCCAGCTCACCGATGCCTACCATTCTATCAACGAGAGTTTGCACCATGCCGGTTTTGAGCATGGTATAAGTATTGATATACGTTGGGTTGACAGCGAGGGTGTTACCGAGGCTAATGTCTACAACCTTTTGTACGATGTGGCAGGTATTATCATCCCGGGTGGTTTTGGCGGCCGTGCCATTCCCGGCATGATTGTCGCCTGTCAGTATGCCAGAGAGAGGAATATTCCGTTTTTGGGTATTTGTCTTGGTATGCAGGTGGCTGTTATTGAGTTTGCGCGTAATGTCTGTGGTTTGACCGGTGCTCACTCAAGCGAGTTTGACGAGTCTTCGCCTCACTGCGTTATCGACTATATGCCCGGTCAGGAAGATATGATAGGAAGTGGCGGGACTATGCGGCTCGGTGCCTATCCCTGCCATACGGCTCCGGATTCACTTCTCCGCCGCCTTTATGGCAAGGATGATATCAGCGAGCGTCATCGTCATCGCTTCGAGGTAAATAACAGCTACCGCAGTGCTCTCGAAGATGCAGGGATTGTGCTCAGCGGTCTTTCGCCTGATGGCAAACTCGTTGAGGCTATTGAGCTTCCAAGTCATCCGTTCTTCATCGGCGTGCAATTTCATCCCGAGTTTAAGAGCCGCCCCAACAGACCGCACCCACTCTTTTTAGGGCTAATAGAGGCGGCATTGGCGGATTAACCGCCTATTGCTTGTATTCTGGTGCTGCCGCTTACCGTGGATATATCTATTTGTGCATTTCCTCTCACAGTGGTGTGGGGGATGTCGCTTGTTAACCTTCCCGATACAGACGAGTGGTTTACTGAGATAGGCTCACCGGTGTCAGGGAGGTTTATTGTTATGCCACCTGAGATGCTTGAGGCATCTATCGATGATGGCATAATTCTGCTCGTAAGTGTTATAGAGCCGGAGATTGCACTTATGTCTAAATCGTCAAACATACCGTCCGCATTAATTGAGCCTGAAGTCGAGCTTATGTCCGTTCGGGACCGCTCTGCTGTGTTCACAACATTTATCGCTCCTGAAACGCTGCCTACGTCTGCTCTTTGAAAAGCTCCGTTTACATCTATACGACCGGAAGTGGAATCGATTTCAAGCCGCTCTGCCGTTATGCCTTCGGCTATAATAGCACCTGACACCGAAACAATTGACAGTTCCCTCATGTTCTCGCTGAGCTGATGCGGAACGAGTACTTCCAGCCTTTTATGCACCCTGACATTTCTTAATCTTCCGTCAATGTAAGCTATACTAAGTGTGCTGTCGGACGTTCTTACTCTGAATTGTTCGTTCTCTCGAAGCTCACGTTGGGCGAATTCAGTGACTATTATATCCGCCCCGTCATGTGGTCTGACTGTGACTTCGCCTGAAACCCAATTAATCTCAATACCGTTTATTGCCCCGGGGCTAATGGTTTGTCTGCCGACCTCTTCAAAGGGTCCTGAGAGCACCTCAAAATTCCCAAAGCCTCCAAAGTTAAAATTAAAAAATCTTCCCATCTGCATTCCTCCTCCTCCGATTCCAAACGCCGCTCTTGTGATGAACCAAGTTACGAGGCCTGCCAGCACAAGTGCTGTTATAATCCAGCAGACCATTGTAGCTATTCTATACTTATTCATTTTAAATGTCCATTCCTTTCTTTATCCTGCTCAGTTCTTTTTCCATACATAAAATACGTTCATAAGCGCTTCTATTGCCATTCCGATGATAAATATTATCCATGTTATCCACCACATCATGGTCATAAAACTGACTATCAGATAAACGGCTACTATTATCGTCCACATTGCCGATGATATGGCTTTTCTTAATGCTTTGCGGTCTTTTTCATCGGACTGCCATTCACGAAATTCTTCCACCATTGTTTCCGAATCTTTGCCGTAGCGCGGTTTGGTCATGTTGTTGTAGATAAGCAGTCCCGTGGCTGCCGCTATGAAGAGAAAAAACAGCGGTAATCCTATTAATGCTGCATCCCTTGCACCTGCCAGCTCGAGCATGATAAGCGGAATGGGGGATAGTATGTATAGTGCCACTGCGATTGATGTAAGCATTGCTGATTTTTGTCTTGCTTCCTGATTCATATTGTCTGTATTCCTTTCTGTATCGCGGTCTGCTTCCAGTTCTTTGAGCAAGCCGCTTATGTCGCCGATGCCTGCAACTGCTATGTTGTATGCTGCTTCCTCGCTTTTGCCTTCGCCAAGGAGGTCGTTATACTTGTCGTGCAGGTTTTGAATCATTTCCTCTTTGAGCTCAACGGATTTTCTGGTCGGGGTCGTGTTTTCAAAGAGTCCGTCGATGTATTTTCTCAATTTGTCTTGCATTATTCATATTCCTCCGTTTTTATTAGATTATCTATCATTTCCTTTGCCGTTTTCCACTCTCCTAAAAGGGTTTGATAGGATTCCTTCCCTATGTCGGTGATTGAATAGTACCGCCGCCGCGCTCCTGTCTGCTCGTCCCCCCAGTATGACGAAATGCATCCTGCGGTTTCAAGGCGGCGAAATGCGGTGTATAGCGTTGCTTCTTTGAGTTCGTATCGTCCCCCTGTTTTGTGCTGTATGGACTTGTTTATTTCGTAGCCGTAGTTGTCGCTTGCCATCAGCCGTGCAAGGATTATTGTGTCTGTGTGACCTCGTAACAGGTCGGATGTTATTGACATATACTTTTGCTCCTTTCGTGGTAGTGCGTTTTTGGGTTTCTACGATTCTGTGCAGGCGTAGAGGTGAGGGTGCTAAAAATATTTTGTGGCTCTTAGGCGCTAGTCGGCCTTCCTACTTTGTACCATCGCTTTATCGCTAGCCCGCGATGTGCGTACCGGCCTCGTGGCGCTGAGCCACAAAAATTTTTAGCACCCTCACCTCTACGCTTGATTTATATCCTAATTGCGAGTATAATATACCACAACATACCTCACCTGTCAAGGTATATTTTAAAAAAATATATTTCCACCTTCCCTCTTGTTTTTTCGCCCTCTTTCTGATATGCTGTTTTCACTATATAGAAAGAGGGTATTTGCATGAGTAAGACATTATATAATGAGGCGTATTTGGACGAGTATGTTGAGCTGGTGATTCGCCATGGAGTTAACATTCAAAAAGGGCAAGAACTTTTGATTTCATGCCCTGCTGATTGTGCTTATTTTGCCCGAAAGGCTATGGCTGTAGCGTTCGAGGCAGGTGCTTCAAATGTTCATCTGCGTTGGAGCGATGATATTTGCGCAAGAACAAAGTTCCTCAAGGCTGACGATAAAGTGTTTGACACTTTCCCCGCATGGGATAAACTCATGATGGAGTCGCTTTCAGAGGGTGGCGCTGCGTTTTTAAGTGTTGTTGCACAAGACCCTGAAGTATTCAAGGGTGTGGCTCCCGACAGGCTGAGCAGATTTAATAAGGCATCTTCTGTTGCTCTAAAGCCGTATTTTGAAAAAATCATTACCGGTGGCGTTCGTTGGTCTATAGCTGCCGTGCCTTCTGAGGCTTGGGCTAAGAAGGTATTTCCGAATGCAGGCAGTGCAGAGGATTCTATGAAGTCTCTCTGGGAGAGTATCTTCAATGCTGTGCGTGTCAGTGGCGACGGCAAGGCTGTCGATAAGTGGGGAGCGCACAAGGATGCTTTGAGACGACGTGTAAAGCTGCTCAATGACTATCATTTTGAGTCGATTCATCTGAAAAACTCCGCAGGTACCGACCTTGTTATGAAGTTGCCTAAAACCCATCTTTGGACCGGTGGCGGCGATGTCGCAAAGGATGGTTTTGAGTTTCTGCCGAATATTCCGACCGAGGAGATCTTCTCTGCGCCTCAGTTTGACGGTGTAGACGGTACTGTTGTCGGTACTATGCCCAATGTTTTTCGCGGCAATCTTATCGATGAGTACTCTATCACTTTCAAAGATGGCAAAGTTGTATCTTATGATGCCAAGGTTGGTAAAGAGCATCTTGAGGGCATGATTAACGACATCAAAAACATGGATTATCTCGGTGAAATAGCCCTTGTTGAGCATGATTCCCCGATTTCCAACATGGGTATTTTGTTCTACAACACTCTCTATGACGAAAATGCCAGTTGCCACCTTGCTCTCGGCAGTGCTTACCCTGATTGCATCAAGGGCGGCGGTGCTATGAGCGAAGAGGAGCGCAAGGCTGCCGGCATCAATGTCTGCGACAGCCACCACGATTTCATGTTTGGCTCTGCCGATATGTCCATCGTCGGCACAACCGCTTCCGGTGAAAAAGTCACTGTTTTTGAAAACGGCAATTTTGCGATATAATCCGGCATATTTAGAGAACAGTTCATATGCTTTCATGGTCTTTTAACTTAACAAATTTTGTGATATACTCTTCTTCATGAAAGATTTTACTAAGTTTAAGTTAAAAGATCGTGAAGCTCTCAGTGAGCTATTTGTAGGCAGGGATAATTTCACTGTTCTGGCTTGTAAAAAGTGTTTTAAGGAGTTTATACTCGAGGATGAGCCGGAGTGTGGAGAGCTTGTCTCATTACTGAAATCGCTCGGTAAGAGTGTTTCGGACTGCCACAGCGTTGATTTTTTGTGTAATAAATTTCGGACAACCAGGCTGCTTGAGAGTCTTAATCTTCAGGGGGTTTTGGTTGTTGTTTCTTGTGGTCTTGGAGTACAAACCGTGGGTGCGCTTACTGAGTTACCTGTTTTTACGGCTTGCGACTCGATTGCTCCACCTAAATTCACTACTGCACCCACTACCTCCGGTAGATTCAAACCCTCCTCTGCGGCTTTTGTGGGCTCAACTACCATAACAACCACCACTCTCGGACAGCACAGTATGTCTCTTGTCAATAAGTTTTGTGCGGGATGCGGTGATTGTGTTTTAGGTGATACCCACGGAATCTGTCCTGTTGTTGATTGCGCTAAAAGTTTGCTCAATGGCGAATGCGGCGGAGCAGTTGGAGGAAACTGTGAGGTTGATAGCGACAGAGACTGTGCTTGGGCGACGATAGCAGAACTTCAAGGTGTAGCATCAGAGCCGGACGGTGCACAGGAGGCAATCGCACAGGGGGACGGTTCTCTTGCGCTATCGCACCTTCCCAAACACCGTCTCCCTCTGCTACACCCGCCCTCTCTGCCAGCCTCAAAAATATCTGAAAAAATTCGCCAGAAAAGGCTTGACGGATTTTATGGAGGCGTGTATAATAAGGATTGTAAGGAATTCTCCGATTTCCTCCCGTTGATTGATTTCCCTGCTTCTCCCCGTTTCGTGACTATTCCAATGTCACAACACAAAGGCACGTCTGCTGACCCCATTGTGAGCGTAGGCGACCGTGTCAAAGTCGGACAAAAGATAGGAGAGGCAGTCGGTACACTCAGCAGTTCCATCCACTCCAGTGTTAGTGGGCGTGTTACTGCGATTTCATTTTGTTGTCATCCGAACCTTTCTCCCGACACACTGGCAATCACAATTGAATCAGATGCAAAAAATGAGCTCCACAATTCTGTTTTGCCTATCGGGTATTGGGAAGATTTAGACATTTTAGATATTGATGCCATCATTGCAGAAAAGGGTATTGTCGGAATGGGTGGTGCAGGCTTCCCCACTCCGATTAAACTTAAATCTCAAAAGCCTATCCGAACAATATTAATAAACGGCTGTGAGTCTGAGCCCTACATTACCGCTGACCACCGTGTAATGCTTGAAAATACAGAAGAAATTCTCGAAGGTCTCAAGATAATCTTAAAATCAACCAATGCCGAGCGTGCAATAGTTGTTATTGGGGACAATAAATGCGATGCCATAGAGCTTTTTCTTGACAGGACTTCTGAGCTTCCGCACATTGAGATTCTCCCTGTAGCCGTAAAGTATCCGCAGGGCAGCGAACGTATGCTGATTCAGCGTGTATTCGGCATAGAGCTTGAGCCTACGCAGCGCCCGAATGATATCGGTATTATTGTGCTCAATGTGAATACTACCAAGGCTATTGGAGATGCTTTTTTATACGGTACGCCACTAATAAATCGCCCTGTGACTGTTACGGGAGAATGTATGTCGCAACCTGCAAACTTCATGATTCCCATTGGCACTTCTGTTTCTGATATTCTCAGTTATTGCAATGTCTTAGAGTCTGATGGTGATGTTCATCCCGATATTTCAATTACTCTTGGCGGCACTATGATGGGTACTGTGATTACTGATTTCGATATACCGGTTATAAAAGGTACACACGGTATACTTATTCAGCCAAGGAAACAATCTGCACAAAGTGATTGCATACGATGCGGGCGATGCGTGGATGTCTGTCCTACTATGCTTCTTCCCCTTTACTACTCTTCTCTTCTCGATAGTCAGGATTATGACAAGATGGCAGATTATAATGTTTTTCACTGCATTGAGTGTGGCTGCTGTGATTATATCTGTCCTTCCCGAATTGAGATAAGACGTGCGATTAAAGCCGGTAAAAAGATACTTGTTTAGTATAATATACTCCGCATAACTTGTTTTTCAGCAGAGGGTAACTATATGTTCAATTTAACACTAAAATCAGATAATGAACTTTTGTCAATGCTCACGCCTGATACTATTTTTGTAGTTTGCATGGGTTGTGATGAGGTCATCTTTCCTGAAATAGACGGCGTTGCAGCGCTTAGGCGCATGGGGGTCTCGCGAGCCGATTTGACAGTCGTCGACACTTTTTACGTGTGCAACCTTGATTATTTCGAGGTTGCTATGCAAAGTCATAAGGGTCAGTTCGCTTCAAATGGGCGCATTTTAGTATTTTCTTGTGGTGCAGGTGTCCAGCAACTTACGTCTTATTTTGCTGATAAGGAAGTTTTTCCTGCGTGTAACACTCATCTTTTGCCGGGATTTCAGGGAGTGACTCCTTCGGAGTTTGATTGTGCTTTATGTGGCGATTGCCACCTCAACTACACCGGTGCTATTTGCCCGATTACTTCTTGCGCTAAGAGTTTATTAGGCGGTGCTTGCGGCGGTGCTAAAAATGGGTTTTGCGAGATTGATAGCGAGACTGAGTGTGGCTGGGAACGAATCTATAAACGAATAAACATCCAAAACTAATGGCTGCGGGTGAGGGCTGCGGGGCATTATAAATCTAAGAAATTTTTAGGCGCCTCTGTGCTGTGCTTTTATATAGTGCCACCATGTAGCTTCATTTTTGAGCGTTTCAGTTTGTTTCTACTCGCAAAAATTTTTAGATTTCTAATACCCCGCAGCCCTCAAGATTTTCTCGGTACACACCCGAAGCATCTGATTGTAAAGGAGTAAATATGAAACTTAAAGAAAGACTGCATAGTGGTGAGTTTGTTGTTACTGCTGAGGTTGGACCTCCTAAGGGGATTTCGCTTTTTGAGGTTCTTGAAAGTGCGAAAGCGTTTCTTGGTGATACTGCTGCTATAAATGTCACTGACTGTCAGGCATCTGTCATGCGCCTTGGTTCGCTTGCCACTTGTAAGGCTCTGTTGGATAGTGGTCATGAGCCTATTTTTCAGATGGCTTGCCGTGACAGAAACAGAATTGCTTTACAATCTGATTTGCTCAGTGCTGCTTATTTTGGCATAGAAAATGTTCTTTTGCTCACAGGTGACTATACTACGCTGGGTGATTCTCCGGATGCTAAGCCGGTTTATGATTTAGATTCTGTTTCTTTGCTCCATGCTGCCTGTGAGCTTGAGCGTGGTGTTGATTTAAACGCAAATGCGTTATCCGGCTCTGCTCCCAAATTTTTTAAGGGTGCTGTGGTTTCTCCGTGCAGTGATAGCCCTGATGTGCAGCTTCATAAGATGGATAGAAAAATCACTGCGGGTGCTGAGTTTTTCCAAACTCAGGCTATCTTTGAGCCTGAAAAGTTTATCGCTTTCATGGACAAGGCAAGTAGATTTAATGTTCCCGTTTTACTCGGCGTTGTTATTTTGAAGAGTGCAGGGATGGCAAGGTTTATGAATAGGAACATTGCCGGTGTCTCCATTCCCGAGTGGATAATCGACAAACTCGATGCCGACAAAGAGAGAGCTAAATCCGGTGAAACAGGTCTGGAAATTGCTGCATCAATCATTTCTAAATGCCGAAATCACTGTGCGGGGCTTCACATTATGTCGCTCGGCTGGGAGGATAAAGTACCGTCGTTGCTGGAGCGTATGGGTAATTATAAATAATTTCTTAAATTTCGGAAACAAAACTCTTGCAATTAATCACAAAATAGTGTACAATATCCGAAAAGTGTTACAAATTGTAGCAAATATCTAATTTTTCCAATATGTTAAGAGGTGAGCCCGTGACCAAATATGTCATAAATGGCGGATTTTCACTTAATGGCGAGGTTGAAATAAGCGGAGCCAAGAATGCAGCTGTAGCAATAATCCCGGCAGCTCTCATGGTTGATGGTGTATGTCGAATCGAAAATCTACCGGATATATCCGATGTTAAAACCCTCCTCAGTATCCTCAAAGAAATGGGTGCAAGAATCAAATCAGTTGACAAACGGACTGTTGATATTGACTGCTCCCGTATCGGCACTTCTCACGCAACATTTGATATGATGCGCCGCATCAGAGCTTCATACTATTTAATAGGTGCACTCCTAAGTCGTTTTGGCAGGGCAGATGTTGCTATGCCGGGCGGCTGTAATTTTGGCGGTGTACGCCCGATTGACCAGCACATTAAAGGTTTTACCGCTATGGGGGCAAATGTTCATGTCAGAAACGGCATCGTTACTGCTGTCACCGGAGATGTTTTGCGCGGCACAACTATTTACCTTGATATCGTGTCTGTCGGCGCAACTGTTAACCTTATGCTCGGCGCTACTTTGGCACAGGGTATGACTATTATTGAAAATGCTGCGAAAGAACCGCATATCGTTGATCTTGCCAACTTCTTGAACTCAATGGGTGCGGACATCCGCGGTGCCGGTACAAACGAAATCAAAATTCGTGGTGTCAGACGTATGAAAGGCGGCTTTTATTCGATTATTCCCGACCAGATTGAAGCCGGAACTTATATGGCTGCCGTTGCAGGCACAGGCGGACGTGTTGTTATTAAAGATATTATCCCCAAGCATCTTGAGTGTATTTCCGGTAAACTCCGCGAAATGGGCGTTACGGTTGTTGAACTTGAAGACTCCGTCATCGTGCAAAGGGATGGTCCTCTGAACAGAACTCACATTAAGACTATGCCCTACCCCGGATTCCCAACTGATATGCAACCTCAGATTTCAACGGTTTTATGCCTTGCCGAGGGTACAAGCATCATCACTGAGGGCGTTTGGGACAATAGATTTAAGTATGTTGATGAGCTTTCAAAAATGGGAAGTTCGGTTCGTGTTGACGGAAGGACTGCTCTTATTGAAGGCGTGCCTTATTTAACCGGAGCTCCGATAAAGGCAACTGATTTGCGTGCCGGTGCTGCGCTTGTTATAGCGGGTCTTGTTGCGCGCGGCAGGACGGTTATTGAGAATGTTCACTATATTGAGCGCGGTTATGAAAAAATGGTTTCCAAGCTCAATGCGCTCGGTGCCGATATAAAAATAGCCCACCATGCCCGGGAGGATTCTATTTTCAGAAGAAGAATCGGCTAAAAGTTAGTAAAAAACTGAGTATGTCAGCATTGGTGTGCTCAGTTTTGCTTTTGTTAGCTATTGACTATGCTGTACCAATTATGTTAAAATAGTTGTTACAGCAATCATTTTGCAAGTGATTAGAATCGTTGCGCTCATTATGGCATAAGCGTAACGTTGAAATACGCTTTGGGATGAGAAAAGAATGGCAAACCTCAACAATCTTAACAAGACACTATACAAAAAGTTTGGTGATCAGGTGGCGGCTCGCGAAGATAGCGGTCGTCTTGTGTTATACGGTAAGCTTGAGAGCTGGCGTGATGTTGTTCGTGCCGGTAAAATTGCTGCTAATGAAAACCCATACTTCTATCTGGTAAACGAGATAATTTGCACCGGAGATAAAGCAATGCCTGTTCGTCAGCCGCGTATCGAGGATGGAGCACTGGAATGGGAAGAACCGGATGTGCTTATAATCGGCGGCGGTATCATAGGCTGTGCCATTGCACGTGAATTATCGCGATATAGGCTCAGCATTTTACTCGTTGAGAAAGAACATGACCTTGCCATGCAGGCTTCAGGACGAAACAACGGCATTATTAATTCAGGTGTTTTACTCAAAAAAAATTCTGTAAAACACAGATATAACAAGCTCGGGAATCAGATGTTTGACAGGATTTGTGCAGAGCTTGGTGTACAGTTTGAGCGATGCGGGCAATTGTTTTATTTCCAAAACCGTTTATGGGAGCCTTTTATGCTCTTATCTCTGCTGCGCCGTAAAATGCAGGGTCAAAAAGATGTTGAGATTGTCTCCAGAGACGAAATAAAAAGGACTGCCCCATCTTTTGGTTCAAGCATTGGCTCTGCGCTTTTTTATCCTAATGCGGGAATAGTCAGCCCCTTTGACTTGACACTTGCTTTTGCCGAAAATGCAGTGGAAAACGGCGTTAACATTTCATTTGACACTATAGTTCAGGGTATGACAGTTGATGATGGAGTTATTATTAAGGTGCAAACAAACCGGGGAACGATTATGCCGAGGCTTGTAATAAACGCTGCCGGTGCTTTTAGCGAGACTATTGCCGCTGTCGCCGGAGACCGTTTTTTCTCTTTGCATCAAAAAAAGAGTACAAATCTTGTAGTTGATAAGAGATACGCTCCGCTGCTCAGCAATACACCTGTTTTCTCTATTCCCAAAAAAAGAAGCAATAAAAAAAGACATCTTCGAGGCAGTGGAGTCACCCGTACAATCGGCGGCAACCTGCTTATAGGTCCCGATGTGTTTGAAACAATAAACAAAGAAGATTTTTCCACACTTTTTCCAAATGTCCGTGACCTTATCGAAAGCCAGAAAAGACCTTGCCCAAAGCTCGAAGAGAAGCATATAATCTCCTATTTTTCCGGTATCGAGGCAGAGTCATATGATGAAGATTTTATTGTCCGTAAAGGGCGTAGTACCAAAAATATAATTCACGCAGCCGGGATAACTTTTCCCGGACTTACAGCAGCACCCGCTATAGCCGCTGAGATAGTTGATATTTCCCTTGAAATATTGAGTAAAGGCGGTACAGTCGATGTAAATACTGACTTTAATCCTAAACGCACACCCCCTCCCAGACCGGCAGATATGGATCTTGAAGAAAGGTCTGATTTCATATCAAATCATCCGGATTACGGAATCATCGTATGCAGGTGTGAGGAGGTAAGCCGCGGTGAAATCGTTGAGGCTTTGAACAGGAATGTCAGATGCAATACTCTCGATGGCGTTAAAAGGCGAGTCAGAGCAGGAAAAGGCTTTTGTCAAGGCACTTTTTGCGAGTCTCAGGTTCTAAGCCTGATAGCTGCACAGAAGCGTGTGGCTCTTCACCACGTCAAAAAGGGACCCAGCGGTAGTGAAGTTTTGTTTGGAAACATAAAAACATTCTCGGCAAAGAAATCAGATTCTCCTCTTTGGGGCAAAGGCGAGCCTACTTCCTTTGGAGATCTAATCACAGAACGGCGGTTGCGCAAGATTGCTGAGCAAGGATTAGGTACTGTTGCTGAAGCCATACGAAAGGACGGTAAAGACTAATGGTGTACTCCAGAGTCAATGTAGCAATAATCGGCAGCGGCTCCGCCGGACTTGCCGCAGCCGTTTCCGCTTTTGAAGAAGGTGCCTCTGTTTTGCTTATTGAACGCGAGGTACGCCTGGGCGGGAAACTCAATCAAATCATTGACAATCTGTTTGAACTTGAGGATCATGATGTTCGGCTCACAGGACCCGAACTTGCGGTCATTAAATCTTCTGTTCTTCAGGACAATGGTGTTGCAACGTTACAGCAAACTCATGTCATCGGAATTACCCGTGTTCAGAACGTTTTTCACCTGACCCTTTCAAACAGGCATGGGATTATTCAAGTGGAAGCGGAGAAAGTTATTCTTGCTACCGGAGCATATGAACAGGCGCCTCGTCAGTCTGTCATACATGGCACAAGACCGGCGGGTGTGCTCACAGCCGGCACTGCTCAGTACTATATTAACGTACTGGGTCAGATGCCTGCACAAAATTGTCTAATACTCGGCAGCGGCAATATAGCCCTCAATTTGGCAAGACGGCTTACGCTTGAGGGCTGCAAAGTAATGTGTGTATGTGAACCCCTGAGTGAACCTCAAGGGTCTCTTGCTATGGTTGCGGAGTGTCTGCATGATTTTGGCATACCTTTGCACCTCAACCGTACAGTGGCGCGCACAGTCGGCACTGACCGTCTGCGTGCTGTTGAAGTTTATGAAACTAATAAAAATGGCGAGCAAATTCGCAGAACTCAACAGGTGATTAAGTGCGACAGCCTCTTTTTGTCCATGAATCTTATCTGCGATACGGAGTTTGCCCGGTCACTGGGTTTAGAAATGTGTCAAAACACACACGGTCCTATATGTGACCATAATAATATGACTATGTTAGATGGACTTTTCACTTGTGGAAATGCCGCATACATCAGTAGCAATCCAAGCCACATGATAGAGAGCGGAATGAACGCCGGTCGCAGTGCCGCAAGGTATTTCCCCTATGAGAGGTCTTTAATCAAAGTCAATGCAAACAAGGATTTCCTTACCGTATTCCCGCAATACATTGATGTGACCAACTGTAGAAATGAAATTTCGCTATATTTTCGCACGGCATCTGATGCCAGAGACAAGACCGTACGTGTTATAATCAATTCAGTCGAAGCATTCTCTGAGGATTTTGTCAGGCTCCGCCCGCAAGAAACAACACGCATAACTGTAAAAATAAATTCAGAACTTACAGCTGACAGCAAAGTTGAGCTAAAGCTCGACAGGCAACGTGTCGTTTCAGAAGACACTGATACGCCACACTAGTACACCGAACTTATGCAACATATTTCAAACTACTGCGCTTCAAACAATCTCGAAAGGAGCGATACTGTATTATGCAAAATCTTTATTGCATTGCCTGCCCTGCAGGTTGTGAGCTCGAACTCATAGGTACGGGTAAACTTATGGTCGTCAATGGCAATAAATGTTCTAAAGGAAAAGACTTTGCCATATCTGAGTCTCAGAATCCCACTAGAGTGCTCACTACCACTGTACGCACAAACTTCCCGGATATTCCTGTTATCTCCGTCCGGACAGACGGTGAAATTCCTAAGGGTATGCTTATGCGGGCAATGCATGAGCTAAAGGATATTGTGGTCAAAGATGAGCTTGCCTGTGGAGATGTCATTGTGGAAAATCTCTTAGGTTCCGGTGTGCCTGTTATTATTACAAGCGGAGCACTGAAGCAGGTTGGAGCTGAGCTTGAAAACAAAAATGTTCAGCTTGGCGGAGATATAAGCGTGGGTTCTCCCGATAATGTCGTAACCGCTATGCCCAGTGCTACGGCAACGGGCGAGGAAGATGAGGTTTTAGAAGAAGACTTCGATGAAGAGGATGAGGATTGGCGTAGCCGCTCACACATCCGCAGATGAGGTGAAAAAGGTGAAATAAAAACCGCAATAAAAATTAGCCTTACATCGGTGAAACATATATATTTTTTCTGAAACTGACTCGGAAGCGTGGTGACTGCTGTAGAAATTTATACTCTTCTACCTCGCAGCCGAGCTCAATTTCAGAAAAAAATATATGTTCCCCCTCACGGCTAATTTTTATTGCGATTTTTATTTCGATTTAATCAGCTAATTTTTATTGCTGCTTTTATTTCTTTAATCAGCTAATTTATTTGCCCAGGCTTCGTATTTTTGTACTTTCTCGCTACATGCTGCTTGAGTTTCGCCACTTGCCAGTATGTAGACCTTGACTTTTGGCTCTGTGCCGGACGGGCGGACTATAACGGCTGTGCTGTCTGCCATGCCATAGCGCAGCACATTTGAGCCTTTGAGTTCTATTTCGTGTGTCTTGCCGGATTTAACGTCGAGTTCAGTGCCTGACATGTAGTCACGGCGCATAAAAACAGTCTCACCAGCTATTTCTTCCGGCGGATTTTCCCTGAGATCTGCCATCAGCTTTTTCATCTTTTCCAGACCATCCAGTCCGGGCATTACCAGATTGAGCGTTTTTTCGGCGAACTGCCCGTACTTTTCGTATAGCTTCAGCAGAGCATCAAAAAGTGTCATGCCTTGCCCTGCATACCATGCAGCCATTTCTGCAAGTAACATTGAGGCTGTTACCGCATCTTTATCTCTGACAAAGTCGCCTATCATGTAGCCGTAGCTTTCCTCATATGAGTAAATTACATTATGCGTACCTGCGGCTTCTAAGGCGTTTTTCTTTTCAGCCATGAATTTAAAGCCTGTGAACGTATCAAAACAGGCAAGGCCGTTTTTCTCTGATATGACTCGTGCCATTTCTGTTGTCACAAGCGATTTTAGCGAAGCCGGGTTTTTCGGCATTTTGCCTGTCCTGGTTTTCGCGCCTATAAGATAATCAAGCAGGAGGACACCGGTCTGGTTGCCCGAGAGCGTTATGTAGTTTCCTTTGTCGTCTCGTACCATGATTCCCACGCGGTCGCAGTCGGGGTCTGTGCCTATGATGAGGTCGGCTCCGTTTTTCTTTGCAAGAGCAATTGAAAGCTCGAAACCTTCCGGATTTTCAGGGTTTGGGGAAACTACAGTTGGAAATGTTCCATCTATTTTGCTCTGCTGCGGCTCACAGAGTATATGCTTTATTCCGAGACGTTTCAGTGCTTCGGGCACCAATTTGTACCCCGCTCCATGAAACGGTGTGTAGACTAGTTTGAAGCTGTCTGCTACTTTTTCAACACTTTCATAGTCGTTTGCTTGTTCCATGACATTTTTGAGAAACTTTTCATCCGTCTCCTGACCCATGATAGTGATTAGACCATCGCTGAGTGCTTTATCGTAATCCATTGTTTTAATCGAGTCAAACATATCCAGGTGACTCATTTTCTTGGCTACTTCTTCGGCGTGATGCGGTGGAAGCTGTGCGCCGTCTGACCAGTAAACCTTGTAGCCGTTGTATTCTTTCGGGTTGTGGCTAGCCGTAACATTTATTCCGGCTATGCAGCCATATTCGCGTATTGCAAAACTCAGCTCCGGCGTTGGGCGCAGGGCATCGAATATGCGCACTTTTATACCGTTAGCTGCTATGATACAAGCTGCTTCTTTTGAAAATTTATCACTATTCAGGCGCGAATCATAGCCAATGGCAACGCATTTATCCTTTGCAGGTTCTTCTTTTATCAGCTCGCAGAAGGCCTGTGTTGTATGGCGTATTATATGTATGTTCATACGGAACAATCCAACTGCCATTATTCCGCGCAGTCCGGCTGTACCAAACTCAAGTGGTCCGAAAAATCTGCTTTCTATTTCTTTTTCGTCGCCAGCTATGCTTCTGAGCTCTTCTTTTTCTTGCTTCGACAATGCAGGGCTGCTCAGCCATCTGTTATATTGCTCTTTATAGTTCATACTTCCGCTTCCTCGTCTGCTATTTCTGCATTAAGAACATTTTTTGCATCTTCGAGCATTGTTTCAGGTACGAACACTTCCATGCCGCTCGGCGGGTGTCCGAATATCATTTTCCCGAATGCTCCGTTGTTCGGGTATTCGCCGACATGCGGAATTTCGTACGCATCTAACAGGTTTAGTGCTACTTCCAAGTCCATCGGCCCGCCTGAAATATGTTTTAGGTATGCGGGGCGTACGGGGTCGCCGTTTTCGTCTTTTGGCCAATTTTTGGGACCTTTGGCTTTTTCAAAACTCCATTCCATTGCACTTATCTCCTTCATTTGGCTTACCAGCATATAATTATACCCCCATATTATCATATAATTGAAATTCTGTCAGTATAAAAATATTTGACGATTATTAAATGTTTGTGTACAATGTAAGTTACTGTACAAAGGTCGCCAAAAATGGATAATTTATTCCGCTTTTTTGCGAGCCAGAGAGCATTGCGCCACTGCTCTCGCAAAAAAGACTCCACAAATCATCCACTTTTGGC
>WQTE01000046.1 GCA_009786445.1 Oscillospiraceae bacterium
AACCAAAAAGGCGCAGAGTTATTCGGACTATCAAGCCCTAAAGAATTTGTTGAGCGATTTGCGGAGTTTTCACCTGAATACCAGCCTTGCGGAATGTCGTCCACTGAAAAATGGGTTGCTCTGGCAGATAAGGCGTTTAAAGATGGTTACGTTAAGTTTGAGTGGATGCACATCACAGCAGACGGCGAACCTTTCCCTGTAGAGACTACCTTTGTGCGCCTGCGCACAGGTGAGAAAACCCTGCTTATGGGGCATAACCATGACTTACGCCCGCTCAGGGCTGCAATGAAACGGGAACACGAATTGGAAATGAAGCTGCACGAACAAAAAATAAGCGAGCGAGTCCAGCTTATGCTAGATGCGGCGCCTATACTTATCGACTATTGGAGTAAAGATTTCCAAATAATTGACAGCAACAAATATGCTATGGAGTTCTATGGATTTTCATCTAAGGCTGAATATTTATTAGCTGACCCTTTGACTCTGCCTGAAACCCAATCTGACGGAATGCCATCTGTGGATAGTCGCAATGCATTTTTGGATATTATTTTCCGTAACGGGCACGGAAAGTTCGAGTTTGAAGAAAAACAACTAAACGGCGATATCGTTTATCTGGAGGTAGAGGGTATTCGCACAAAAGATGTCGAGAGCGATGAAGATATAGTTATAACCTATGCAAAAGATGTAACACAAGCTAGAGAAAACGAACGTATAAAAGAGCAAGCTCTCGCAAAAGAACGGGAACACGAGGAAAAAGTGCGTGAAGCGATGCAGGAAAGCAACCGTGCAAAAAGTAGATTTTTAGCAAGGATGAGTCATGAAATACGCACACCTATCACGGCGGTACTGGGTCTTTCCGAAATTCAATTGCGAAATCAAACCATGCCGCCCCAGACCGAAGAAGCTTTCTCCAAGATTTACGATTCATCTAAAATGCTTTTAAATATCGTCAATGATATTCTGGATTTTTCCAAAATAGAGTCGGGCAAAATGCCACTTTTCAATAATGAGTATGATGTGGCCAGTTTGGTCAGCGATGCGGCACAATTGCACCTGATTTATGCAGAGCGCAAGGACATTTTGTTTAAAATACATGTAGACGAGAATCTCCCCGCAAAGCTTATAGGCGATGCCCTGCGAATCCGGCAAATCACAACCAATTTGCTGACCAACGCCTTTAAGTACACGGAATCCGGCTCGGTTGACTTATCTTTGCAGGGAGAAAAAAACCGAGAGGGATATGTGACTCTCGTTATCTCCATCCGCGATACGGGTATGGGCATGACCGCTCAGCAGATAGCGGAGCTGAGAGGGGAATATGTGCGCTTACACGAACAGGAAAAGCCCTTTGTAAGCGGCACGGGACTGGGAATCCCCATTGTCTACAGTTTGGCAAAAATGATGAACGCGGAGTTAGATTTACAAAGTGAAGTAGGCAAGGGCACTAATGCAGTCATCCGCATACCGCAAGAAGTGTCCGGGATAGAAATTTTAGGGCGCGAGCTTGCAGACAGCCTACAGAAGTTTGAAACAAAATCATGGTCTGCTGCGAAAGAGCTTGAATTTGTGCCGGAGCAGATGCCACATGGCAACGTTCTTGTTGTAGATGATGTTGAAACCAATTTGCATGTGGCAGAGTTGATGCTCGAATCATTTGCTCTCAATATTGAGCTCTGCAAAAGTGGCCAAGGTGCAATAGACAAAGTTAAGCAGGGCAAGGTTTATGATATTATCTTCATGGATCACATGATGCCCGGCATTGACGGTATTGAGGCGACAAAGACTATACGAGAAATGGGCTACTCTCACCCCATCGTAGCATTCACTGCAAACGCTCTAAAAGGGCAAGCGGAAATGTTTAAGCAAAATGGGTTTTCCGGTTTTATTTCTAAGCCGATTGACATAAAGCTCCTAAACTCCTGCCTTGTGCGTTTTATTAAGAACAAAGAGGACTAGTACATCTAATTTGAAATAACCACATAAATAACTCTAAAATATTTAGAACATTTTGCTTGACATCTATTTATTTTAGAGTTATAGTGTTAGCATGGAATTGATGAATAAGCTCACAATTTTGACTGATGGTGCGAAATATGATGCGGCGTGTACATCTTCCGGTGCTGACAGACCGGGTAAAACTGTTATGGCGGGGTGCTGCCACAGCTTCTCGGCAGATGGGCGATGTGTTACACTGCTCAAGGTTCTCATGTCAAATAATTGCATTTACAACTGCAAATACTGTGTCAACAGTGCAAGCAGCGATGTTGCGCGCGCTACATTCACGCCTGATGAACTCGCAGAGCTTACTATACAGTTTTATAGGCGCAACTATATCGAAGGGTTGTTTCTTTCCAGCGGCGTTGTCGAAAGCCCCGATCATACTATGGAGCTGATGATAAATGCTCTTGCTCTTTTGCGGAAAAAGCATAACTTTTTGGGGTACATCCATGCAAAAGCAATCCCCGGCTCTTCACCTGAGCTCATCTATCGGCTTGGTCTTTTTGCTGACAGAATTAGTGTAAATATCGAAATGCCGAGCGAAAAAAGCCTTGCACTGCTCGCTCCAAATAAGACGAAAGAATCAATTTTGGCTCCCATGAGGCAAATCAAAAATACACTTACAGACAACACCCACGCGTTGGCGCAATACAAAAATGCACCAAAATTTGCCTCCGCAGGGCAAGCGACACAGATGATAATCGGTGCAACGGCAGATACAGATTATCAGATTATAACCCTTGCATCCGCCCTTTATGAGAAGTACAGCATGAAACGCGTGTTTTATTCGGCATATATTCCTGTCATGGAAAACAGCTTGCTGCCGGCAGTCGCATCACCTCCGCCGCTACTGCGTGAACATAGGCTCTATCAGGCTGATTTCCTTATGCGGCAGTACGAGTTTACTTCCGATGAAATCCTGAGTGAAGATACACCGACCCTGAATCCTTATCTCGACCCAAAATGCAATTGGGCTATAAATAACATTCACTTTTTCCCTGTAAATGTAAATACCGCCTCGCTGCGCGACCTTTTGCGCGTGCCCGGTATCGGTCCAACGAGTGCACGGCGGATAGTTACCGCCCGCAGAGAGGGCAAGCTGGGACTCGATGAGTTAAAGCGAATTGGTGTCGTTTTAAAGCGGGCTAAGTATTTTATTGCCACAAAAGACAATACTACAGGGCTACGGCTTGATAAGCATTTGACCGTGCGGGCACTCATAGACCCGAAAATTTTTGCCTTCAATACAGAGCAGCTTTCGTTGTTCGACGATACGCCAATATCGCCGGCTTTGCCACCTGCCGGTGCTTTAATACCCACGGGCAGCGGTATGCTTTCGATTAGTGAGGCTGTGGAGGAGGCGGTGTTATGTCTGTCGGCAAAGCTCTAGCCGTACCGGGCGATAGCATCTTCGTATATGACGGCTCATTTCATGGCTTTTTATGTTGTGTCTATGAGAGTGTTTATAGTGGAGTTGTGCCTGCTCTTATCGCAGTCTCGGGTGATGCTCCGATAACGCTTTATGCCGTCAACGAGGTCGAAACAGACACTGAAAAAGCAGAGCGTGTGCTTAAATCTATCTCAAAGAAAATATCTTCGGAGGCTCGTAATCTCATAGAGACGGTATTCCTCTCGTGCCTGAAAGAAAAAGAGCTTCTTATGCTGAAGTTCCTGCTCCGTGCGTTTCGCGAAGGTGGGCGGCTGCTCACACGGCTTGGTGACCCGGATGTTGCACCGCTGCTTAAGGCACAAAAGCATCTGCTCGGCGAAGCTCATCTTTTAAAAGGCTTCGTCCGTTTTGCTGACTATGACGGTTCACTTGCGGCGACTATTACTCCTAAAAATTTCGTCCTCCCTTTTATCGCAACTCATTTTACACTGAGGTTTTCTGACGAGAATTTTTTAATTTTTGATAAAACGCACAAAGCGGCTTTGGTATACCAAAACCGCCGCCGTGAAATTATATCTGTCGATAATATTGATTTTCCGATTGCTTCCGAAGAAGAACTGCAATATCAGGCGATGTGGAAACGGTTTTACAACACTGTTTCTATTGAGGCTCGGGAAAACCCACGCTGCCGTATGTCGCATATGCCAAAGCGTTATTGGGAAAATATGACTGAGATGCAGGATTAACCGACGACTTTTCCAAGCACATAAAGGGAATCTTCTTCTTTTATCTCTATAGGCTCGTAGCGTGAGTTGAGCGAGACTAGTTTTCCGTGCCCCAATTTTTTAACGAATGAGTCTCCGTTTAGTGCAAATATCCCGATTTCACCCACTTCAAGCGTTTTTTGCTTTTTTATGAAAATGACCTGACAGTCAACAAATCGCGGCTCCATGCTATCACCGCTGACCCTGACTGCAAAATCTGCATCACTCGGGATGGTTTCATCGACATCCAGCATAGTAAAATGCTCGCTGTCGAGAAATACCCCCGCGCCGGCTGCAACGGGTATGTCGTATAGTTTGATGGTTCTGCGAAATGTGCCTTGAATATCGGCAATGCCGTAATATTCGCACAGGAGCAGAAATTGCTCAACCGATGGTGAAGATACTCCATTTTCCCAGTGCGACACCACTTTGAACGAGCAGGGTTTGCCGTAGACTCGGCTGATGTGATTTGCAACATCGGATTGCGTATAGCCTTTTTCTTTTCGTAGCTTTGCCAAAATTGCACCGTAGCTCATAACCCACCTCTCTCACTGCGATTATACATCATTTTCGGGCAGATTTCAAGCTTTATTCTAAATTTATTAGAGTTCGTAAGGCAGGGTGCGTTACAAGTCCGCATCTACCATGTTTCCGTCAGTTTGTGTATCTCGTTTTTTAGTTTTGTTATGTATTCATCGTAGATTTTTCTTTTGCCTTTTTCACCCGGGATTTTGTAAGTTTTTATTTGTTTCATGGGTTTGTTGCTGTATATGTAGATTTGGTCACCTGTCAGCAGGGCTTCGTCTATGTCGTGGGTGACGAACAGGACTGTTCGCTTGTGCTCCTTGTATAGGTCTAAAAATGATGTTATTATGCTGTCTTTTAGTGTTATGTCGAGGGCTTTGAACGGTTCGTCCATCAGCAGCACGTCCGACGGGTAGGCAAATGCTCTTATTAGAGCCAGTCTCTGGCGCATACCTCCGCTCATCTGGTGCGGGTAGAGGTCTGCGGCATTTTCCAGCCCGGAGATGGTGAAAAACCTGTCTATTACGTTTTTTAGTTCTGCTTTATCTGTGTATACTGTTTTCAGCACGAGTTCAAGGTTTTTGCGTGCTGTTTTTTGCGGTACTAATGAATCTTCTTGAAATACATATGATACTTTGTCGGGTTTTGTCACTTCCCCGCTATCTTCCCCGAGAATGCCGCTCACAAGATTAAGCAGGGATGTTTTCCCACACCCTGATGGTCCGATTATGCAGTTTATTATATTATCGCTGTACGTCTCTGAGAAGCTGTCGAGCACAACGAAGTCGCCGAATTTTAGATTTACGCTTTTTAATGTAATCATTGAACTCTCCTATTTAGCAGATGGCGGGCTGTTTACGGAGTCTTTTTTGCGAGAATAGGGGCGAAGATTACCTTGCTCGCAAAAAAGCGGAGCAAATTGCTCGCTATCTGCGGGCGGTGTTACTTTTTTGCGCGAACATGCGATTAAATGCATTTTTTAGCGTTTTTAGGTCGCTATACTTATATGGCATACATAATCTGCTTATTCTTTTTAGTATGAATTCGCATATCAAGGCGAGGATTACCGCTATGACCAGCCAGGCGAATGATACGCCGAAGTTGAACCCCTGTCTTGCCGAGAGCATCAGGTGTCCTATGGACATGGCGGGCAAGCCCATTACTTCTGCGGAAATTACCACTTTGATATTGAGTCCGAATCCCGCTATTACCGATGAAAACACAAATGGCAGCATTGCCGGTATATATATACCTGTTGCTTGTTGCAATTTGGGTATTTTGAATACTTTTGCCATTGTTATCAGCTTTTTGTCTGTTGCTGCTATCGCTGCCTTTATGTTTTCGTAGCAGAGCGGGAATACTATTAGAAACGCTACTACTATGGGGAGCAAATCGCTTCCTACTGCAAGCAGGAGGATAAGTACCAGCGCCATTGTCGGCATCGCACGGCAGAGTGCTATAAACGGGCTTAGCATTATACCTATGAACTTGGCAAAGTGCGACAGTGCCGCCAGTACGCCTCCCGCTAAAAATGATACTATGAAGCTGGTTATTGACCTTTGCAGCGTGCTGAAGATTGCCGGAAAGAAGCTGTCTTTTTGCATTTCCTCGCGTATTATCTGCACTGTCTCAGGTGGTGTGGGGATGATGCCTGTTTGCCTGAACATCGTAAGCGACAGTACCCACCACGCCGCAATGATTAGCACGAATGCAAATATTCTGTATAATGCCTCACTTTTTTTTGTCATGTGCTTTAAACCTCAGTGCATTTGATACTACGCTGATGGAGCTGAACGCCATTGCTGCGGCGGCAAGCATGGGATTCATGAGCGGTCCGCCGAACAGGTAGAGTACACCTGCGGCTATGGGGATTCCGAGTACATTGTAACCGAATGCCCAGAACAGGTTTTGCTTTATAATTCTGAGTGTTTGTCTGCTAAGGTTAATGGCTTTTGGTACGTCCATCAAATCGCTGCGCATTAGGACCAGGTCGGCGCTTTCCATTGCCACGTCCGTTCCCGAGCCGATGGCTATGCCTACGTCTGCTTGCACCAGAGCCGGGGCATCGTTTATGCCGTCGCCCACCATTGCAACAAGTTTGCCGTCATTTTGGAGCTTCTTAACCTGATTTGCCTTGTCTTGCGGCAATACTTCGGAAAAGACGTTTGTTACCCCGACTTCTTTTGCTATCGCATCGGCAGTTCTGCGGTTATCGCCTGTTATCATATATACGTCAAGCCCCATGCTTTTTAGGCTCTCTATAGCGGCTTTGCTGGACGGCTTAACCACATCGGAAACTGCAATTACACCAACTAAAGCACCGTCTACTGCAACGAACATAGGCGTTTTGCCATCATTCGACAATTTGTCGAGTTCGTTTGACGGAAGGGTGAGTAAGACAGATGAACCGTCCCCCTGTTTTTTCATCAGTCTCTCGTTGCCTATAGTTACGGTTTTTCCTTCTATCATGGCTTCAACGCCTTGTCCTGTAATGGATTTGAAGTTTTCTGCTTTGGAAAGTGTGTACCCTTTGCTCTTTGCGTGTGCCACTATGGCTTGACCCAGCGGGTGCTCTGATTCTTGCTCTGCCGATGCTGCCAGTTTCAGCACAGTTTCTTCTGAGGTAACCGATGTGGTCAAGATATTTGTCACTGTCGGCTTGCCTTCGGTTATAGTACCTGTTTTATCCAAAATAACTGCATGGGTCTTATGAGTAGCTTCCAGTGCCTCGCCGCCTTTGAACAAAATGCCGTTTTCAGCACCCTTGCCCGTTCCTACCATTATGGCTGTAGGTGTGGCAAGACCGAGTGCGCATGGGCAGGCAATGACGAGGATTGTTATGAAAACTCGAAGTGAAAACTCCAAGTTGCCCCCTGTGCCTATGAGCCATGCGGCAAGGGCAATTACGGCTATGGCGCACACGACGGGAACAAATACGGACGATACCTTGTCGCCCAGTGCGGCTATGGGTGCCTTACTTCCCTGCGCCTCCTCCACCAGCTTAACAATCTGCGCAAGTGCAGTGTCTGCTCCGACTTTCTCTGCACGAAAGCGAATCGAGCCTGTGGTGTTTATTGTTGCGGCGTAAACCGTGTCACCCGCTTTTTTATCTACGGGCATACTCTCGCCCGTCAGCATGGATTCATCTATTGCTGTGTGCCCCTCCATAACGATTCCGTCTACAGGGATTTTTGCGCCGGGCCGAACGAGCACTATGTCGTCTATTTCAACTTCGCTGATTGGGATTTCTGTTTCTTCATCATTTCTTATTATTACAGCAGTTTTCGGAGCAAGTCCCATCAATTTTTTTATCGCTTCACCTGTTCTGCCTTTAGATATCGCCTCAAGCATTTTTCCGAGCAAAATCAGCGCAAAAATAACCCCGGCAGTTTCGTAGTACAGGTTCATAACAAGATGTGTGTGCCCTTCGGCTATTTGCCATGTGCTGTAGCCGCTGTATATCAGCGCAGCTGATGTACCTATTGCTATGAGCGAGTCCATGTTCGGGCTTTTGCGGATTATTGCCATAAAGCCGACGGTGTAAAACTTGTATCCGGCTATCGCTATCGGTATGGTTAGAAATAGTTGCGTAAACGCAAATTCCAGCGGGTATGTATGCATGATGTCTATGAGCCAAGCAGACCCCGGCAGGTTTATAAACGTAATCATCGGCACCATTGATATATAAAACAGCGGTATTGTGAATATCATTGCAACCATCGTCTTTGTCTTTAGTGCCTTGATTTCTCGTTTCTTTTGCTCCCAGACTTCGTCCGGGTCACTCACCACGCTGACCACTGTTGCTTTGAAGCCCGCTTTGTTGACCGCTTCGATTACTCCGGAGTCGTCTGCCTTCGGTGATGCGTATGTCACTGTTGCTTTTTCGGTAGCAAGGTTGACAGATGCATTTTCCACGCCGCGCAGCTCACTTAAGACTTTTTCAAGCCGTGTTGAACATGCGGCACAGTGCATACCGCTTATGTTAAATGTTTGAGTTATTGCTTTTGCCAAGATAAGTGCTCCTTTCAGTGTCATTCCGATTCCATGATATCAGAAAATCGTGTGTGAAGCAAGGGGACGGGGGTTGCTGCTTCACACAAAAAGCTGGACAAATTATGTGGAAAATTGTATTATGTGTTGAGTGTTTTTTATTGATGCCCGTTCGTCAAAAACTTTAAGGGGGAATTATATATGTCTGATAAGAATTATAAGTTTGAAACAATGCAGCTTCATGTGGGACAGGAGGAGTCCGATCCCGCTACCGATTCCAGGGCGGTTCCGATTTATGCAACAACATCATATGTATTCAAAGATGCGGCTCAGGCTGCCGCGAGATTTTCGCTGGCTGAGTCGGGGAATATATATACAAGGTTGATGAATCCTACTTCCAATGTGTTTGAGCAGCGCATAGCTGCACTTGAAGGTGGAGTTGCCGCACTTGCCACTGCATCGGGTGCGGCTGCCGTTACTTATGCCGTATTAAATATAGCTACGGCAGGCGATAATATTATCTCCGACAAGCGTATTTACGGCGGGACGTACAGCCTTTTTGCTAACACACTGCCGGATTTTGGTGTCACCACAACATTTGTTGACGGTGGTGATCCGGTGAATTTTGAAGTGGCTATAAACGACAAGACTAAAGCTATTTTTATTGAAACACTCGGCAATCCCAATTCCACGATTGTTGACATAAAAGCCGTAGCGGAAATCGCCCACAAGCACGGAATTCCACTGCTTGTGGATAACACCTTTGCCACACCATATCTTTGCAGACCCATTGAGCACGGTGCTGATGTGGTGATTCACTCTGCTACAAAATTTATCGGTGGGCATGGCACCGTTATCGGCGGTGTTATTGTGGATTCGGGCAATTTTGATTGGGCTGCAAATGATAAGTTTCCCGGTCTTTCACAGCCAAACCCCAGCTATCACGGCGTTGTACTTACTGATGTTGTCGGCAATCTTGCCTATATCATCAAAATCCGGGTTACGCTTATGAGAGATACCGGAGCTACTATCAGCCCGTTTCATTCGTTTTTATATTTGCAGGGGCTTGAGACATTGTCGCTGCGTGTCGAGCGCCATACTGAGAATGCGCTTAAAGTAGTTGATTTTCTATCTAAGCATGACAAAGTAGAGATTGTAAACCATCCTATTTTACCCTCTCACCCTGACCATGCTTTGTATGATAAGTATTTCCCGCTCGGTGCAGGTTCCATTTTCTCATTTGAAATCAAAGGTGATGCGAAAACGGCTATGGCTTTTATTGATAACTTAGAGCTGTTTTCACTGCTTGCAAATGTCGCTGATGCTAAATCGCTTGTCATTCATCCTGCAAGCACGACACATTCTCAGCTTTCAGAGAGCGAGCTTCTCTCTCAGGGAATCAAGCCGAACACCGTCCGTCTGTCTGTCGGCATCGAGCACATCGACGATATTATTGCCGACTTAAAGCAGGCTTTTGAGAGAATAAATTAAAACAGCAGACTCCAAAAATTGAAAAGGAAAATGACAAGAATTATTACTGTCAATCCACCCGTAAAGATGACTGATTTCTTGATTTTGTCTGTTTTTCTTCTATTGCGCATCAGGTTGAACACCAAGGCAATTGCGCTCATTCCGATGGATGAAATCAAAAGAATATATGACATATATACAAGTGCAAAGTCCCATCTTTGTCTGAGGACGGGTTCCATGTCGAAGTGTACTCTGCCAAATCCCGCAAGAAATGCCCATTCAACATCGGGGGAAGCCGCTTCCATAATTACCCAAACCACGAGCATTGTCACCCACGCCACAAAAGTCATAATAGTTGACATCTGTGTAACCCAGTCTTTTTTCTTCCTGCGGTTTTGCTTCTTTTCGACTTCTTTTTTATAGAGCACTACTGTTTCGACCAAATTCTCATCGTCTGTCCTAGCATGGCTGTACCCCGCACTGTCCCTGCGCTCTTTGCTTCGGCTGCCGCTGCGCCTGTCGATACCGTTGTTGTTATCGCCGCCGTAGATGCCACTCCCGTCTTCATCATCTCGTCTGCCCCCGCTACGCCTGTCATGGTCCTGACTTTCGTTTAATGATTCGTTATCCGCCATAGGTCTATGCCTCCTAACTTTAGCGTTTACTCAAAATTTCTTCGACAATCGCCAGTTCCTCGCTTGTGTTTATGCCAATGATGTCATCGCCTAAGTCTTGCATAAGTACGCCTATTTTACCGCCTTTGCTTTTCATGATTGCAGGTATGTCGGTTGCATAATATTCGCCCTGAGAGTTGTTGTTTTTTAGCTGTTTTAGCGCATCTAACATCTTTTGGGTGTCAAATACATAAACCCCTGTGTTGAGTTCCTTGATTTTCAGTTCCTCGGGCGATGCATCTTTTTCTTCAACTACCCGCTCAAAAACACCGTCTTTTCCCCTGATAATCCTGCCAAATGCCATAGGTAGTTTCGATGTTCCCGTAAGCAGTGTGCAGTCATTACCTTGCTTGATATGTGTGTTTATAAGGTTTTCGTAGGTCTCACGTCTCATTGCAGGCATATCTCCGTAACATATCAGCACCGCTCCTTTGTGAGCCGAAAGTTGCTCCTGTGCTGCCATCACAGCGTGCCCCGTACCGAGTTGTTCGTGTTGAACGGCAAATTGATAGCCTTTGAAGCATTCCATAACACTTTCTTTTTTGTAGCCAACTACCAAAATTATGTTTTCATTATTTATAAATGATAATGCATCCAGTACATATGACAAAATCGGTCTTCCTGATGCTTCTCGCATCACTTTTGGCGCATCGCTTTGCTTCGAGCTGATTCTTGTGCCTTTACCTGCTGCAAGAATTACTGCTTTTATATCATTTTCCATACTTTTTATATACCTAACCTCTTTTTTTCTTGCCGATTTCCCAATAGTATTGTACTATATTTTTTATAATGTTGCAACATGATAGGTATTGAAATGAAGTTTAATCGCTATAAGGATTTGAGTGTTTTCAGAGACATTGTGCTTGATATTTTGCTTGAAGATGAAGCGGGCAATAATTTGCCCATAAGCATTATTACCGACAGCAAGTCAGAGACAAGCGGAAAATGGCTTATGTCAACTGTTACCGATAATTTTGACAATATCATCTTGATTGGTTTATGCGCCCTTCCCCACAATGTCATACTGAGTGAACCGACTTGGGTGCGCGGAAGTTTGAAGAGTTGCCTCGCAAGCGTTGAGTTTCTTGCATGTGAAATGAAGCGCGTGAGGTGTAGTGCTTCGGGTGTTTTCGCAAGAGTTGACCTTGCCGACCGCTTTGCTGATGCGTACTTTGGGAATACTGATGATAAAGTAAAGACTACATCTGTGGCAATGAGGCTTGACAAGCTTCTACCATATGAGAGGGTCAATGGTAATTTCAGGCAGCTTGCCGAGAGTGACCTCTCTTATGCGCCTGCGTGGGAGCGGGCTTTTTGCATTGATTGCAATATTCCGAGTTACACTCCCGAGGAGAGTTCTGTTCGTATCACGGCGCGTTTAGGCACAAACAGGCACTACATCTGGGAGGATGGCGAGCCTGTTTCGCAGGTTGTCTATGGGCGCGATACGCCGGGTGGTGCTGTTATAAACTGGGTTTACACTCCGCCGGAGTTTCGCGGCAACGGCTACGCTTCTGCGTTGGTTGCCGAGGTTTCGGAGCTTTTGCTAAAGCGTGGAAAGAGTTTTTGCTGTTTGTTTGCCGATGCCGACAATCCTATCTCTCGCAGCGTTTACAGCAAACTCGGCTATAAGGAAGTTTGCTTTTTCAGGCAGATTCAGTTTGAGCAGGATAAGCTAAAATGAGATTGCTCACAAATCCGAGTGTGCGATGCTTGTAAATTTTAGCAAGTCCTTGGTGTTTTTCCGGAACCGATAATAAAAGCTGTTTCGCCGACAATAAATTCAGATTCTCAGTTTTTGCCCAAAAATCCAGTCCTAACATCCTTAGCAGTTTTCTGTGAGCACCTTGAGGCAGCCAATGAATCAGCGGAATAATTGTATGCATTTCAACGGGAAACCATCTGTTTGGTGTTGTTAAGAATATCTTTTTTGCAACACGCAGGCACTCTTCGATGAAGAATGCTTGGTTTTCGCGACTCCCAACATGCTCCAGCACCGCCGAGCAAAACAAAATGTCGAAACTCTTATCGTCAAACGGGAAGACCCGGCTTGAACTATCCATTTGCACAAACGCCGCTCCGTCAAACACTTTAAGCAAGTTTGATGCATCTTCAAACGTACACATGGTAATGTTTTTTGTGTGAGGATACATATGTTCAAAAAAATTTGACTCAGGTAAACTGCAATCAGGTGTCACACCCATGTCCAGGACAAGGCAGTCCTCAGTGGGTGACATATGGCTCATAAACTGATAGAAGATTTTTTCTCTTGCTCTTAGTGCAAATTTGCTTCTCAGCTTTAGAAAAGGATTAGAAAAACTGAAATAATCGACAGCATTATTTTTATGCGCCATCACTTTTGCCCTCATATACTACCGTTATATCATCATGCACTTGCCGTACTTTTATACGTAAAATATCTACTACGAACGAAGTAAATATGAGTTGTATTCCCATCACTATCATAGCTAGAGACGGTAGTGTTCTGCGCATGGTTTCATAGGCATCCATCTCTCCAAAGTCGTGCCGTGCGCCCCATGAAACAAGAGAGCCTACCGCAATAGCTATGCCTATAAGGATAATTATAACGCCCGCCAATGAACCGCTGTTGGCTGTGAGCCTGCCGAGACCTCTTCCTTCGGGGTCTTGAGAGTTTTTACTTACAGTGTTTGCAGCCGCGCTCCCCTTGTTTGGAATAAAATGCGATTGCTGCGCATATACCTTTACTATCACGCCAAAGCAGAGAATATTCACACCTGCTATGAGCATAACAATCATGTAAACCATTGTATTTAGGGCAAAACTGACATTACCGATTGTGACGGGTGCAAATATCGCCAGTATGGTGGTAGCTGCAAGTCCGATAGAGGCAAGAAGTGATCCGGGTAATAAAAATAGCCAGTTTGGCGCGTGCATCAACAGGAACTTCAGATGCCGCCAACCATCACGCCAACTGCGCAGATGCGGTGGTCTGCTCCTGCCGTCCTTGTGTAAAGTTATTGGTACTTCTGAAATTTTCAAGCCGTTAAGTGTTGCTTGCACCACCATTTCGCTTGCATACTCCATGCCCAGAGTGCGTAAGCCTAAACTTCGCATAGCTTCTGTGTTATAACCTCTCAAGCCGCAATGAAAATCTCCTATAGGGCTTGGATAGAACAGTCGTCCTATGAAAGATAGTACAGGATTACCCAAATATTTGTGAAGCGGCGGCATAGCCCCTTTCATTATCTGACCTTTGAAGCGATTGCCCATTACGAGTTCATCGCCTGCCCGCAGGTTTTCAAGAAACGGCATAAGCGCAGAAAAATCATAGCTGTCGTCGGCATCTCCCATTATGACGTACTTGCCCAGTGCGGCTTCACACCCGCCAATCAGCGCTGCACCATACCCGCGCTTTGTAACTGACACAACCCGCGCACCACAGGATAACGCTATTTCTTGCGAGCCATCTGTGCTGCCGTTGTCTGCGATGAGCACTTCACCGGACACATTGTTCGTTTTGAGAAAAGAGTTTGCTTTTTCGATACATATGCGAATGGTTTCAGCCTCGTCAAGGCAGGGCATCAGTATGGTCAGTTCAGGCGGTTTATCCATAACTGCCTCCTTTTCCTGTTTGATAATCTAAAATCTAAATCGCAGCATTTCTTTTTACTATACTTCTTGCAACCATGCTCTTTACGTAAGTTATAAGGCAAACAATAGCTATCACATTAAAGGCTATAAGTGTAAAGTAATTTGTCGCCAGATAGTGGTGGGAAATGGCGAAAAATGAAGAAATATGAACAAAAGCTACCATAAATGCACGCAATATAAATATCAGTAATAATCCCCACAAAACAATTACTTCACGGTAAAACAAAGGGGCTGATTTTTTCACCAAGCTGCGAATGGTAGAAATTGTTAGCAAAAGCAAAGTCAACAATGATAGCGACGTAAGCGGCGGGCTTATAAATCTGTATATATTTAATATCCAGTTTGAAATCCTAAATTTAAACATATTAAACCGCGAATATGCATTTGTTTCGTGAGAGTTATATGAAGATAATTGATGTGTATATATTTCCATATTTCTTATGCGCTGCGCGTAATGCGCACCAAAATGCGGTTCTTGCTGTTGGTGTGTAAAGCTTATGTAAAATCTTTCAAAATTGGATACGAATTTAATCGCTTCCACAGTAGCCTCTAGCGTAGGGACAATATGCCTTCTCGTAAACGGGGGAGCTAACGTGCTTCTCCTGCCGGCTTGCGCCGGTAAAAGGCCCTCATCAATGGCATCGTTTATTTCACGCGCCAATCTCTCATAAAATTCTCGTGCATACAGGGGGTGCTCGTAGTACCCTGCCTCTGCTACGGCATTTCTTAAAGCCCAAAAGAACCATCCGCCATAGAAATCATTTCGGGGACCTCCCAAGACTTTCCACCAGGTCTGTGAGCCATCATCGTCCAGAAATTGCCTCAATTCATTAAATGCAGGGCTGACTTCATATGCTCTCATTCTGGCATCTTCCGGCACGGGTATCTGAAAGTAGAACTCATCATGCGCTATTCTTGAAAGTGCGCCATATGCGCTCTGAAAACAAGATGAGCGAAAGTCATTGACGACATGTCTCCCATACCAGGCATTATTTATGCCGGCAACTATCTGGTTTGATGCAAAAATAAATAAAAATGGCAGTGCTATAAATAAAACTTTCCTAATGAATGTTTTTTGTAAAATCACTTGTTTAATGGTTTTTTTGTCTTTATTTTCAAAAAGTGAGAACAGCATTATGGCAACACTTGCGGCAATGACGAAAGGCAAAACAAAAAAAGTATCTTCGCGAGTATGCCATGCAAAAGCGAAGTTCAGCCCGCATATTAGCGAAAATATTCTCATTTTTTTGACATCATCCCTATAAAGGAACATACCGATAAACCCTGCAAACACAAACATAACTAAAGAATGATAAATTCCATCCCGTAAAATGCGGAGCATTTGCATTTCACCCAGAGTAATAGGATTATATAACAGAAATGCGAAACATATCAGCTGTGCTATTTTGCTTTTCAGTATCGGCCTTAGTGAGTAAACAAAAAACAGGCAAGCCAGGGTATATAAAGCCTGGTTTCCTATGAGCAGTGGAATAGAAAATGCATTTAAAAATGCCAACCATAGCGGAAAAAATACGCCTTTTGCCAAAGTTAGCTGATTGTAGGGTCCGAGCCAATTGCCTTCGGTTATGGAAGATGCTAAACTAAAAAACAGCACATCGTCATGGTAGGCGTGCGGCATGATAACGGTTCTGTGCCCCATGACAATAATGAATTTGAGTATGATTAATAAACTTGCAATTAATACTGTATGCTTGTGCTCTAATTTTCTATCGGTGATTTGACATAATTTACTACACAGCTTTTTTTCCATTTACCATTTTTATCTCCATCTTGCCGAGTATACATCAGATGTTCATAATACCATATCAATATCTACCTGTAAAGGCGTGCCGACACAAAATGGTCGCACACGCCTTTTTAGGCAAAACTATTTGAAAGTATGTACATGGCAGCGGCGGAAAAGTGGAGTGAAAAACATGAAAGTTTGATTGTGTCCAATCAGGTTAGCCGCTGCCACGAACACCGTAATAACTGCTGTCGACATAAAAACCCTTTAATTTAATATTTTCCGAAAGGGTCAGATGAGTTTCCGAAACTGCCATCATTATATCCCGCAGAGGACGGCAATTTTTTTACTGTCGACGGCTTCGGCAAACTGCCAAAGGTCTGTGCATTTTTTAGCTTAAACTGCGAGATTAGCTGCTCAAGCATATCGGATTGACCGCTCATTTCTTCCGATGCCGCAGCACTTTGTTCCGCAGTTGCGCTGTTTTGCTGTACTACATTTGCCACTTGATCTATGCCCGTGTTTATCTGTGTGATGCCGACCGTCTGTTCCTCGGAGGACCTGGCTATATCACCCACGAGCCGGCTGCTCTCGCCGATTCCGGAAACTATCTCGCTCAGGCTCGCCGAGGTCTCGTCTGCTATCTTAGAGCCGAGCTCGGCTTTTGTTATTGAGTCCGCAATCAGGCTTTCGGTGTCCTTCGCGGCTTCCGCGCTCTTTGCCGCCAGATTTCTGACTTCTTCCGCCACAACTGCAAAGCCTTTTCCGTGCTGTCCGGCTCTTGCAGCTTCGACTGCTGCGTTTAGTGCGAGTATGTTTGTCTGGAATGCTATGTCGTCTATCGACTTTATTACCTTGCCGATGTTTTGGCTTGACTCGTTTATGTCTTTGACTGCCATCATCATTTCATCCATCTGGCTGCTGCCTTTTTCTGCGCTGCTCCTTATGTCGTTTGCCAGTGATGCTGCTTTTTCCGCCATCTGTGCATTATCCTTTGTTTTCTTTGCAATCTCGGAGATGGACGATGATAGCTGCTGAACCGATGCCGCTTGCTCCGTCGAGCCTTGAGCCAGTGTCTGCGCTCCGTCGGCTATCTGCTTCGAGCCTGTTGATACCTGTGATGTGGAAGCCTGAATATCGCCGAACATGCGGTTGAGATTGTTTACCATGTCGTTGAGTGCAATATTCAATAGATCCTTATCACTGCGAACGGTGATTTCCCTTGTAAGATTGCCGGCAGCAACCTCTTTGAGGTCTTCGGATACTTCAGTTAAGCTTTTAATAACACCGTGAAACGCAGTAAAGAGTTCTCCGGTTTCGTCCCCACGGGCTGCATTTTTCAAGATTGTCTGCTCTTCTTCAGGAGTGCATGAAATGTCGCCATCTTTTGAAACCATAGTCATGTATTCATTGATAATTTTGATGGGCTTGCTTATTCCGTTAGCTATACGGAATATAATCAAAACTGCCACGGCAAGTCCCACAACGCCTATGATTATTGCAATCACGGTTACCATAGTTCTCTGTGCGATAATCTCACCTAAAGGCAGAGCCATGAATACTACACCCAGCTCAGTGCCGTCAGGTGCGTAAAACGGCAAGTAGAAAGCACTGAACTGTTCACCAAACTGGGTGATCGTGGTTTGCAGTTCGTTCCTTTGTCTGAATACAACATCTAGTATATAGGGGTCTTCCATGTATGTCCCCACAACGCTGTTGCCGTGTTCGTCTGTCAATGTGGAGGAGACTCGCACATATCTTCCGGTCGCCTCGTCATGTACAAATATCGTAAATTCTGCGTTATGTCTTTCTTGCAGTGCTTCAACCGCTTTTGGTGTATCAAGCGCGTAACCTATAACCGCAACGCCGATTATTTCACCTTCGTGGAAGATAGGTACAGAAGAGCGAATTGGGATCAGACGTTGGCCCACAGGGGTATATGCAACGGAAACTATACCATCAAGTGCTTCAAGCAGAGCTACTGTGCGAAATGCATCGCCGTAGCGTTCCGGCTCGTCTGTTCTTGCAAGGACATATGTATCCGCACCGGCAACGGTGATGTATGTTACACCGTAGTCAATAGCAAGTTGGTTTCCGACACGGAGTATTTCTTGTGTATTTGCCGTAAGCACCGCTTGTGGCAGCCGGGGGTCATATGAAACTCTGAGACCGACATCAATGACCATCTGCCGTGTGTCGTCAGTTATATGTCGCACGCTGTTGGAAACGGCTTCAAGTCTTTCTTCCACCAAGCTATCGCTCAGCGAAGTAAACTGCACAATTGTTACTACCAATATAGCCACCAAAAGCGCAAAAACCAAAATCACCGTCGGCAAAATTATCTTGAGTCTTAATTTCATATTCTTCATACTTTCTAACCTCTCTAACATGTGTAGTTTTCATAAAAATTATGCCACAGCATATAATATCGCAATCTACACAACAATGTCAATATAAAATATCAAAATGTCTACTTTTTG
>WQTE01000047.1 GCA_009786445.1 Oscillospiraceae bacterium
GCAGCAATGGCACTGAGACCTCCCAAAAACGTAAACACCGTTACAGCGGTTAGGGATGGCAAAAGCACGGGTAGCACAACTCGCCGCAAAATTGTAAATGATGATGCACCCATGTTTCGAGCTGCTTCTATTGTTTGATAATCAACATTACGCAAAGCGTTTCGTATGAAAATCATATGATTGCCCGTTGCGGCAAATGTCATAACAAACAAAACAGCCCACATTCCACTGAACCAATCTTGCTCCATGCTTGGAAAAATGCGCACTAGGATGTTTGTTATGAATCCATTTTGTCCATATAAAAAAACATAACCCGAGACCAATATAATCCCGCCATACAGCAAAGTTGTCATATAACCGAGCCGTAGGATTTTTGCGCCAAAAATCTTAAAGTAATCCGTGATAAGTACAAGGGTTACACCGACAAACCCAACTGTAACTGAAAGAATCGGTGCAATTATAAAGCTGTTGCGAAGGGCTGATACGGCGCGTGGTGCGCGGCTCAACCTCTCAAATGCGCTTGTTGTAAACTGCCCGTCCTGCCAAAACACATTTGTCACCGTTTCTATATTCGGCACGACAAGAATAACTGCTATAAACCATATTAAGCCTGTAAAAGTAAGGGCTTGAATGATGTTTTTCTTTGTAAGAATCACTGCCTTTTGCCCCCTTCATATTGCAAAATGCTTCCGGGGTCAAAGCTTATACTGACGTTTTCCCCCATTTTATACATAGGCACACCGCTGTTTTTTTCCACTACCTTTAATATTGTACCTGCCGCATCCATGGTATACTTAATGTAAAGCCCGTAATATTCGGAGGCTATTACTTTCGCTTCACCCCAAATAATGTGATGAGGCTTAGGTGCGTTTGCATATAGTCGTTCAAGGCGTATATATGCGGTTTTATCTGTATCCATGTTCACCTTTTGCAAAAATTCCGGGCTTAGTTTATTTATATCTCCGATGAAGTTGCATACAAATTCTGTTTCAGAGAGGTTGTAAATCTCGTTTGGTCTTCCGATTTGCTCTATTTCTCCTTTGTTGAAAACTGCGATTTTGTCTGAGAGGGTTAGTGCTTCTTCTTGGTCGTGGGTTACGTAAATTGTTGTTATTCCGAATTTTCGCTGAAGCTCTTTAAGCTCGTTACGTAATTGAATACGAAGCCTGGCATCAAGATTGGACAGCGGCTCGTCCAGACAAATTATCGATGGCGATGTTACCAACGCACGCGCTATCGCAACACGTTGCTGCTGTCCGCCTGAAAGCTGATTTACCTTGCGCCCCATTTGGTCCGGTTCAAGTGCCACTTTTTGCGCTATTTCTTCTACTTTTGCTTTTATTTCGACTTTTGAAACTTTCTTTACTTTTAAACCGAAAGCTATGTTCTCATACACAGACATAGATGGGAACAGTGCATAGTTTTGGAAAACCATACCTATGTTTCGATCCTCTACATCAATGCGGGTGATGTCTTTGCCGTTTACGCTGACTGTACCTTCTGCCGGGGTAATAAAGCCCGTTATGGTGCGAAGCAAGGTTGTTTTCCCACAACCCGAAGGTCCGAGAAGGGTGAAAAACTCACCTTCCCGGACTTCGATGTTAACGTCACGCAGAGCGGAAAAATCCCCAAACTTAACGGAAATGTTCGTTAAACTTATCATGATTTCTCCTCTTTTACTACTGCATATAATTAAGTAAGATGTGCTCCAGCCAGTCTCCCATTCTGGGTGCGATGAAGTCCCAGTCAATCTGTTGATGAGAGAGTGCTGCAATTGTGCTGTTGAAAGGTGGAAGCCCTTCAAGCGCTGCGGGATGTGCCGGTACAAAGCCAAACTCGGCACTGAATGCTTGCATAACTTCCGCTTGTCCGAACCAGTCTATAAAGCGGCGAGCGGCATCCGGATTGCTTGCACCGTTTACAAGTGCAACGCCTTCAATGGAGAAGGGTACGCCTACATCCGGTCTTGCAAAACCTGCGGCAATGTCGAATTGCTCTTCACGGGATGGTATGCCGTGCGACCACATTTGGCTCATAACTGCACCTGACGGACCTGCAATTTCAGCAGCCATGTCCTGATTTGTGGATACACCGTAGCGAAACTTCGCTGCAATATTTTCCCAACCTTCATCGGAAACGCCTAAAAATCCGTCCGGGTCAATGAATCTGTTAAAAATACCGCTAAGTACCATTTGCACTGTGCTTCCGCCAAGCGCATCAGGAACAGCATAACGACCATGGAATTCCGGATTTGTCCACAGGTCAAGCCAATCTCCGGGTGTTTCGCCATCGCCTATTTGGTTTAAATCGTAAATAAGCATGTTGCCCACAAGAATTACCGCATGGAACAGTCCGTTTGAATGATTACCAACCGGAACCTCACCTGCCCACGGTGGGATATGCGCTACAAGAATGTCATTATGTTCAAGCTGCCACCAAAGCATGGGGTTAAATCCGAAAAGAACATCTGCTTGCGGGTTGTCACGTTCCGCAACAAGCCTGTTTGCGATGTCTACGCCGCCACCGTCAACTTGCAAAACTTCAATGCCGAGGTCTTCTAAGGCTCTTTCAGCAATCCAGTCGCCACGTCCGTCGGATAAGGCATTAGAATACAAAACAATGGTTTCTTGTGCTCCGTTGCTTTGAACTTCCTCTGTCTGAGGAGTTTGAGGTGTTTGTGCCGGTTGTGCCGGTTGTGCCGATTGTGCTGTTTGCTCTGTTTCACCGTTTTGAGCCGATTGTGTTTCGTTTTGGGCACAGGCAGAAAATAACAGTATACTTGCGAGTGCCAATGCTATTACACTTAGTTTTGCAAAAATTTTTTTCATGGAAATCCTCCTAAAATTATTTCTTCTCGTGTAGTATAACGCCTGAATGTAAAATCAATATTTGCTCCATGCAAAAACTGGAAGAAAAAATGTAAAGATTGTAAAAATTCACAAGAAACTGAACTTGGGCTTTATTTCACAATTTATTTATGTTACACTGTGCAGGCGCTTAATATAAACTTTACGAAGGGAACATAGTTGTTATGCTGAAAAAACTTGATGCGACAATCAAACTGGGTAAAGACCTTTACAAAGAGCAAATAGAGTCTATGATTCTAAGACTTGGCGAGGCGCAGCGCAAATGCAAGGAGGCAGGTATTCCTATCGTTGTTTTGTTTGAGGGGTGGAGCGCATCGGGCAAAGGCTCGCGCATTAAGAGCGTTATACATTCACTTGACCCTAGGGGATTTGAGGTTTTCACCATACAAAGACCAAATGAAGATGAGCGGCTTCGCCCGTATATGTGGCGATTTTGGAATAAAATGCCGGCTAAAGGTCGTATGCATGTTTTTGACCGCAGTTGGTATCGGGTTTTAATGCGCGGTCATGAAAAAGATGAGATTCCACTCGCCGACCCTATACAAGATGTACTTTCCTTTGAAAAAACGCTTGCCGACTCGGGTGTACTTATAATTAAACTCTTTTTGCACGTCTCCATGAAAGAGCAAAGACGCCGCCTAAAAAGGCTTGCCGATAGTCCCGAGACAGCTTGGCGTATCAATGAAGACGACTGGATTCAAAATTGCAGATATAATGAAACCATGCTCGCTTATGGGCGTATGCTTGAAAAAACCGACCACGAGTCAGCCGGCTGGACGGTAATAGAGGCTGATAACAGACGATTTGCCGATGTAAAGATATACCGTTCTATGCTTGATGCTATGGAAAAGGCACTTTCAGCGAAATCCAAAAATGGTGAAACCGACAGGAGTAGCGTAGAGTTGCCTGAAATAACCATTCCGTCAGTTCTTGAATCTGTGAACCTAAACCGCTCGCTCGACCGCAAACACTATAATGAACGGCTCGAAGCCGCTCAAAGCGAGTTGGAGCGACTGCATAACGAGATGTACATTCACCGCGTGTCTGCCGCAGCGGTATTTGAGGGATGGGATGCCGCAGGGAAGGGCGGCGCGATTAAACGTCTGGTCTACCGTCTCGACCCACGCGGCTATAAGGTTGCTCCGTATGGTGCGCCAAACGATATCGAAAAATCTCACAACTACTTATGGCGATTTTGGAATAATGTGCCAAAGGCGGGGCATCTGACAGTGTTTGACCGCAGTTGGTACGGGCGCGTGATGGTCGAGCGCGTTGAGGGTTTTTGTTCTCCCGACGACTGGAAGCGCGCTTATGCAGAAATAAATGATTTTGAAAAACAACTTGTGGACAGCGGAATTATTCTCCTAAAATTCTGGCTTCACATAGATCAGGAAGAGCAACTCAAGCGTTTTGAATTTCGTAAGAATACGCCTGAGAAGCAGTGGAAAATCACCGACGAGGACTGGCGTAACAGGGAGAAGTGGGATAAGTATCTTGAAGCTGTGGACGAAATGCTCTCTCGCACATCCACGGAATATGCGCCCTGGACGGTTGTTGAAGCTGTTGACAAGCTCTATGCCCGAATTAAAGTCATCGAGACAGTCCGTGACAGTCTCGAAAACGGAATGAAGTCTGTCCGCAAGAAGTAAGTATCCACGTCTGTTTCAAAAGGAGGTATTACTTTGAAACTAAAACTCTCGGTACGCGAGTTGTGCCAAATCGCGATGCTCATCGCTCTTTCATTTGTCCTTGAACGCTATCTGCCCATCATAAGCCTGCCCGACTTGCGGATTACGCTTGCGTTTGTCCCCATGATGCTGTGCGGCATGTTGTTCGGTCCACTCTGGGGGGCTGTCGCTTTTGGCGTTTCAGACATTTTGGGATGGCCTATTATGGGGCTGACACCAATCCCCTTGATTTTATTATCACGTATTGTTCACGGCTTTCTGTTCGGGTTGATTCTTTATCGCGAAAACCTGACTTTCTGGCCTCACGCAGTTACAAACGCTTTTATAACTCAGATTATTTGCGGTGCCGGACTCACAACTCTGGGTTTAGCAATGTTTCGAGGTGTGCCATATCTCCCGATGTTATGGCTGAGACTTCCGCAGTTTGCAATTTTGATTGTTCTTTCAATTGTCGTTTTCCCGGTTCTGGTGCGGCTCAGAGATGCACTGTTAAAGGCGGGACTTGTGCATCGTGTTTAGTCCCACCGATATTTGGTTGCACCCACCATGGGTTAGCTAAAAATTAAGAGATTTTGTACTGAAAAACTCATCCGTTTGTATCGTCTTAACAATAACTTTACACACTATCTATGTTTTGAAATTCACACCTGCTGCAAAGCAGGTGTGTTTATACCTGAAACAAATTTAACTGCTCGAAAATTTCATTGCACTGCAAGCACTTCGGTTTCATCATTTTTCATCTGCACTTATAATAATAATGCCACTTGCGTAACTTTGGTTCACGCTTTGTCTCGAGCAACAATTAATATATAATTCCAAAAGTGTTCTCTGAAACTTCAAGACAAAAACAGCAGTTATATGTAACATATAAAATACGAATATATAGATTATTTTGCACAAAAAAGAATACCCCGGCCGCACTTATAATCTCGCATTTTCACACAGTATGGAGAGGAACAATAGCAGTAATTGCATTTTTGCATTACTCAAAGTCAGCAATCAGCTGGAGAGGACAGATCATGAAACAGAAAAAAGTAAAGAGCCTTAACAAAAAATTAACCTTTCGTGTAATACTAATAGCCTTGGCGATACTGGTAGTAGCAGTCGTAGCATCGCAGATTTCTTCAAACGCTTCATTTTGGAGAGCTACCGAGGAATCGATTGAAAGGTCCACATCTATAGCCGCAAGAGATATTAGCGCAGTGTTTACACAAGCAGAAACATTACTCACTACCGTATCAAACAATATCAGCTTCATGCCATACTCCGACCCGCAGATAATGCAAGAATTCTTGTACAATGCCAGATCGGAATATCCCTTCGTAACTGAAATTTATATGGGAATAGCAGAAACAAATCTCTATGTGGATGGTGCAGGTTATGTACCGCCGCCTGAGTGGGTTTTGACACAGCGCCCATACTATATCGGGGCGATGGGCACGGATGGAATTTTTTATCAAGACCCCTATCTGGCCAGTACCGGTGAAATATTCTCGTCAATTGCCACGAGGCTCAATAATGCGCAGGGTGAGACTATCGGTGTAACTGTTCTTGACCTTTCGCTGGGCACATTGCTTGATTTGCTTGACAATTCCACCATCCCCGGAACGACGGCATCGGGTTTCTTGCTTGATAGCAATAACCGTATTCTCGCACACCATAACAGCGAATTCATGCCCTCCGTGCAGGGCGGGGAAGCTGTCTATGTAGACTTCGGCTCAATTGGTATTACGGAAACTGAAACAATCACTGAGGGCTCCGGCTACGAGCCCAGACTCGTCAGAGCGCTAGACTATGACGGAGTTGAAAAATACATAAGCACGGTCGTTTTGCCCGGCTCAGGTTGGACCTTCGGCTTTGCAGTTCCCGTAAGTGATTTTGCCGCCAACCTGCACACCACATCCACATTATTTATGTATGCAGCAATCATTGTAATCGCACTTATAGGAATATTTTTTGCAGCTCAATTTCTTCTAATCCGCCCACTCAAACCTATAGGAAGTATTGTTGATACAGCAACAATGCTGGCTGCCGGTAAAACGCCTGAGCCGCTCAATGTCGTCACAGACGATGAACTGGGTGTATTGGCTGATGATTTCAATAAATTTATCGAAAGCACACAGGAGCAGATATCCGTTTTGACAAAAATGGCAGACGGGGATTTGACGTCAGGTGTTACTCCTAAATCTCAAGACGATATCTTAAGTAATGCAATAAACCGCGTAACCGGTAACACTCGGGAACTTATAAACGAAATTGCATCTTCTTCTGCGCAAGTTTCCTTGGGAGCAAGGCATGTTTCAGACGGTGCAACCTCACTTGCACAAGGTTCGACAGAGCAGGCCGCATCCATTGAACAGTTGTCAGCATCTATTTCTCAGGTAGCGGAAAGAACCAAAACAAACGCAAAAACTGCCGAAGAGACATCCAAACTTTCTTCTACAATAAAACTCAGTGCTGAAAAAGGCAGCCATCAAATGAATGAAATGATAACTGCTGTCGGAGATATCAACGAAGCGAGTAAGAACATCAGCAATATTATTAAAACAATCGACGATATTGCATTTCAAACAAATATCCTTGCACTCAATGCCGCAGTTGAAGCCGCACGTGCGGGACAACACGGTAAAGGGTTTGCTGTTGTTGCCGAAGAGGTACGCAATCTCGCTTCAAAAAGTGCAGATGCCGCAAGAAATACAGGCACTATGATTCAAAACTCTATGGAGAAATCACAACTGGGTGTTCGCATAGCTGAAGAAACTGCCACCAGCTTTAGGGAAATTGTCTCAGGCATAAACGAAACCAGCCAACTCATAGCTGAGATAACTAAATCATCAGAAGAGCAATCGGAGGGTATAGATCAAATAAATACCGGTATAGACCAAGTTTCACAAGTTATCCATCAAAACAGCGCGACAGCCGAAGAATCCGCCGCCGCCTCGCAAGAAATGAGTGACCAGTCAGATATGCTGACACAACTGATTAGCCAGTTTGACCTTGGCGGCAACGAACGCCCACTCCTCCAAGCTACCAACAAAAGGTCGATATAATTCCTACTTAATATACCTTCCCTCTCCAACAGTGGTGTGTGGTAAACCGTTTAAGGCTTACCGCACGCCGCTGCGTTTTAAGGACTTGACGTTGCGCATTTTAAGATGTACAATCTTCACAGATTAAATGTAAGGAGATTATTGAGTTTGAAATATGCAGGAGTAATATTTGATTTGGACGGCGTTATTTGCCATACTGATGTTTTTCATTACAAGGCATGGAAATCTCTCGCCGATTCTATGAATATCCATTTTGATGAAGAAATAAACAACCGCTTGCGCGGTGTGAGCCGTATGGAGAGTCTTGAAATTATTTTGGAGCGTTACGACGGCGCACCTCTCAGCAATGCGAAAAAGCTTCACATTGCTGACGAGAAAAATGAAATTTATAAGAAACTGCTCGCGCAAATGGATGAGAGCTATGTGACTAAGTCTGTCCGAGACACTCTGAATAAACTGCGCAAAAGTGGTGTTAAACTCGCCATCGGTTCATCCAGTAAAAATGCCAGGCTAATACTCAACCGCATTGGTCTGGGTGATTTTTTCGATACTATCAGCGATGGGAACAACATCGAATTTTCCAAGCCGCATCCTCAGGTTTTTCTAATTGCCGCGGAGGATATATCGCTACCGCCGAGCTTATGCCTTGTGGTTGAAGATGCTAAAGCAGGCATTGAAGCAGCAGTTAGAGGAGGTTTTGACAGCGCAGCTATAGGCGATGCAGCCGAGGATGAACGTGCCGCGTATAAGATTGCGCAGTTTAGCGAACTGGTTAGTATTGTTTTGGGCTGATTCAAGTTTGATCTGATTTGTAACCGGAAAATGCATCTTTAAAAATCCAGTCAATTTTGCGTAATTTCTGCTTTATCATGTGTAACATTAACATGCATATGTTTGCCCCTAAATATCAGAGGAAACTTTATAGACTCAATCTGCTCCGGCAAGGATGGTTTCAGCACCGGCTGTCCATCTTGCAAGCTTAACCCTGCGAAACCTTGCGTGGCAATCATGTATGCGCCGCCTGCGGCAGCAGGGTGTGTGCCGCCTATGTAAACATTTCCCGCCCATGATTTGCCGCCACCGTCTAAATCGGAACGAGCGGACTTCATAAATAGTGGATAAGCCAAATCCGGCTTGCCGAACCGACATGCTGTCAGGGCATACATGCATGCGCTGAGGCTTGACCCATGCTCTGTGCGCGGCTCATAGTACTCCCAGTTATTTTTAACTATATCATCTGTAAAATCATCTTGAAAAAGATGCATAAGTGCAATCACGTCGGCTTGCTTGATTATCTGTGTGGAAAAGGCAACCCCGCTCTGAGTTCCCCAGTATTCTCTTGGGTGCTTTAGCCGAGATCGGACTTCCGCAAGCGAGACGTCTTCAAGGTTAAAATAGCCGTCGAATTGCTCTACTATACCATCTTTGAAAATCGGTTCGCGCACTTTGCAGTCATAGCCGGCTTTTTCCAGGGCATATGCCGCTATGCGGTTTGTAAAAGCATTATTGTAGACCCGTTCGTGATATTCGTCAGGCCCGACCACATCTGTAAATTCCAGCTTATCGCTACCGGGACGTGAATACGCCCGTGAACGATAGAAGTCTGCACACGCACGGATGAGTTCATCACCGCCATTTTCAAGAATATTTTTATCACCTGTCCAGTCTATATACTTGCCGAGTGCATATACAATGTCGCCTGAAATATGTATCTGCTTATCTCTGAAATAAGTGCGGACAGGTCTGTTGGTAAACACATCTACAACGTTAAAATCAGTACACCCGTCAACGCCGCCATCTTGACTTTCCCAGGCGAAAAATGCACCGTCAAAGCCGTATTCGGCAGCTTTTTCCCGCGCACCGCCCAGCGTGTTAATGCGGTATTTAATGAATTTTCTTGCTACCGCGGGTTCTGTCAATGTAAAAAACGGCATCAGGAAAACCTCGGTGTCCCAAAATATTGCACCTTTGTATGTCTGTCCGGATAGACCTCTTGCGGGGATACTTAGACTGTCGGCGTGACGCGGGGCTATGCTATGCAGGTGATACAGGCTGTATCTTAGAGACAATGCAGCTTTATCATCTCCTTTTATTTTCACTTCCGAATTTTCCCAAAGCCGCTCCCATATTTTCTTGTGTGCGCTGAGTTTTTCATCATAAGAACCCGGTGTCAATTCGCTGTTTATCGCTATTATACGCTCCAAAACAAGTTTCTCTTTGACATTAAACACACGAAACAGGCTGCTCCTGATTTCGCGAACTTCGTCCGCCGTGCGGTTGCAGCGTTCAGTAACGGTTATGGGTATCCTTTGCTCACTTGTGAGCGCCGATACCCGAAGCGTGTCTGTCACGGATGTTTTAAAGTCTGTGAGGTGTGTACCATTTATATCCCATATTTCCGAGTCAATCCCGCATATCAGGGTGACGGGTTTGCCCTTGGGTGTTATACTTATCTTCTGGCAGAGAATGTTTGGCTCAGCCATGCTGCAAAACCGCTCTATGCGGAGGGTTGCGTTTTCATAATCTGTTTCGCGTGAGTGTAACCCGAAAGCGATATTGAGCGATTGTTTGTGTGATAGTATCGAGCTTTGATTTTCAAGTTTTGCGAAAAATGCATTCGGCGCATTTATGGGTTCTCTCCATGTCTGCCCCGGAGCTTTGTCATAGATTCCCGCAAGGTTTATTGCGACCATTTTATCTGCCGTATATTCTTCAAGGGTGCCCCGCACACCTATAAGTCCGTTTCCAATCAAGAAGCGGTTGCCGTTATCCGTATATTCCTCCGGCTCATACCCTTCTCGCGTAATTATCCACTTTTCCATTTAGCCTCCAATTCGTCTAACGCTCTCGCGTTCAACCAGCCTGACCGGCAATATGATGCTTTTATTTTCCGTCTCTTTTTCATCGAGCAATGCTATCATCATTTCGGCAGCAAGTTTTCCCTTTTCATCTGCATCTTGATGAATCGTCGTCAGCCGGGGATTTGTTATCTGACACAGATAGTTGTCGTCAAACCCCACTATTGACTTTTCCTCGGGTACGCTCACACCGACATCACGCAAACCTGCTATGATGCCCGCTGCCAGTATGTCGGCTGTTGCAAAAATAGCTGTAATTTCAGGCAATCCTCCGAGCATCCTTCCGAGCCGTACACCTTCAGCCGTGTCGATTTCTTGCTCGAACACAAGCTTTTTATCAAACTTTACGCCAAACGCTTCCAAAGCTTGTTTATATCCTTGCAAGCGGCGCTCAACAACACCGTTTTCCCTGATAAACGGGGAGGTAAAAGCTATGTTGCGATGACCATTCTCCAAAAGATGTTTAGTCGCTATGTAAGCACCTTCTTGGTCTTCAAGCCCTATATTATATATATCAGGGGAGTTTATATAGCTGTCTATGAGCACATAGGGGATTCCTATATTTCTCACACTTTCAAAAAATTCATCTTTATATAACCCGAGAAAAATCATTCCCGCAAGATTCCAACTTCTGCATACTTCCTCGAGACCACGAGAGTCTTCCACCGTGCGAATCATAACAAAATAACCCTCACCGCGCATTCTATCCTCTATTCCACCCATAAAAGTGTTGTGGAACGGGTCAGAGAGAAATCCTCCCCCACTGTGCGAAACGGCATGGTTAATAATACCCACAATTGGTGAAGCGCTGTTTGCAAGTGTGCGTGCTGTCATATTTGGAATATAATTTTCCCGTTCAATTATATGTGTTATTTTGTCAAACAATTCCGGCGAGATACGGCTGGTTCTGTTGTGTACCACATTTGACACGGTTGTTATGCTAACACCAACTTCACGCGCAATGTCTTTTAGTGTCGTCACGCATCATTACCTCCATGCAATAAAGCTATTTTTATGGGGAAGGGCGGACATTACATCCGCCCTCAATACATCATTGTACCATTTAGTGCTAATCTAACGCAATGATTTTATTCAAAGAATGCCGGGAATAGCTCTGCGGGGCTTCCCATTGATTCCGGGAACCCGGCAAGCGGATCATCGGGATTGATGGATGCGTTTGCGCTAAAGAAGAATATTTCGTCGATGAAAACAGTAGCTGCTCCCGATGCTCTGATGTGCATGCGGTTTGTCATGCCCGGAAAACCGGATGCTTCAAGGTCGATTATAATATCCTGCATATCTGTAGTAATTTCAACGTTTCCACCGTCTGCCGTCACCAGGTCCGCAAAAGGAGCAACGAACGCAGGACCGTCTTCAGGTTGGAAGTGAAGTAATAAGCTACCTTCTTCTCCACCTATGGCTCCCGACATGCGTATTACAAGAAATCTGGTAGCTGAAATGCCCGGGATTGCCCACATATTAAGAGCTTCTCCCCAATTTCCGTATTGTTCAAAGTCAATTTGGATAACATCTCCGTCTACAGATGCTTCGAGATTGTAGAGGTTTGCCCACCAGCGTGCTATGCCTGTTGCAGCAACTGCAAAATCGCCTGTTGCAACGTCGTTCGGATCATATCCGACAAAGTCGTTCCAGATGAATGTTGCCCAGTTGCGTATCGGCAAATCTCCCGGCGAGCCCATTTCAGAAGGCATACCTGCAAGCGGGTTATCAGGGTCAAGACCGCCTACCGGCTCGGAAAAGTAGATTTCATCAATGAATATTGTAGCCGGGAGAAATGCTCTGATGTGCATGCGGTTTGTCATACCCGGGAAACCTGATGCTGCAAGGTCAATAACTATATCTTGCATTTCTGTGGTGATTTCTACCCAACCGCCGTCTGCTGTTTGTAAATCAGAAAAACGTGCGACAAAAGAGGGACCGTCTTCAGGTTGAAAATGGAGCAAGAGTGCATTTTCTTCACCGCCTTGAGCGCCACGCATACGGATGGTCAGGTAGCGGCAGTATTCGATGCCTTCCATAGCCCACATGTTGATAGCTTCTCCCCAGTTACCCATCCAATCCATCGCTGAACTGAAATATTGGTCGATGTCATCAAAGTCTCTGACATCAAAAACACCGGGTCTGAATTCGAGTTGAAGTACATCGTTATCAATTCCTGCTCTTAGGTTCTCGAGATTAGCCCACCAACGAGCCATGCCCGTGCTCACAACTGCAAATTCACCTGTTGCAGGCTCGCTCGGGTCATAACCTACAAAATCGTTCCACAAAAATCTGTCCGGAGTTTCTGCCGGTGGTGGCTCGGGTGCAGGTTCCGGCGTAGGTGCCGGTTCGGGTGTAGCTGCCGGAGCGGGCTCAGGTGTCGGCGCAGTCTCTGCCGGAGCACACGCTGCCACAATAGCGAATATCAAAGATAGCGCCAGAAGTATACAGAGTTTTTTCTTCATTTTAGTTAAATCCTCCAAAAATTAATTTAGTTTAACGCTAAACTTTTGTTTTTGGTTTAACGCTAAATCAATTTGCATTTTAGCAAAAGTAAAACCAATTGTCAAGGAAATTAAGAGAAAAATTTGTGAATTTTAACAATAACTCTTGCACTTTACAAAAAATTATAGTATACTGCTGACAAGTTTAGCGTTCAACTTATAAGCAGTATCAAGATACAATGTAAATTTCAGGCATAAAATGAGGAGAAATTCTATGGAAAAAGAAAAATCCGGTTTTGGCGTTGCAATAATTTTAGGCGTATTTGCAGTTTTATGTGTAGCATTTGCCATTATTTCACTCGTCTACCCTACTGCGATACTCGGGCAAGCTCCCGAAGAAGGACAAATATTGGAGGTAGACCCTATGAGACCTGTTTTAGTGTTGTATGATGGGCCGCAAACCATGCAGAGCTCGGAAACTGCACTTATATGGGTTGATGGGCACGAACTTTTTGTCTACGATGTGATGGTCAATCATGAGCATATATGGAATCATAACACAATTCCGTCACGCACGCCCATGACTTATTTTGATATGGATGAAGGACCTGTCACCATCGAGATAGAAATGCCCGGACTGCCCCGCCCGGTTGAAAGTGCAGTAATATTGCCGTCTGCGCACGGTATTATACCCACCGTTACGGATGGGCGCGTATCTTTCACTATTGACGGACCGGGCTTTTACACTGTAGTCTATAACGGCGATGTCAATCAAGCGACTCACATCTTTGTCAACCCTCTCGATACAGATATTCCGGACAGGGACGACCCTGACGTAATTTTCATAGACCCCGGTCATTGGGAGCTTGATGCCATTGTTCTCACGAGCGGTCAAACACTGTATATTTCGGGCGGTGCTGTTTTAAACACTGTCGTTGTTGTTGACGGTCAGGAAAATGTGACAATTCGCGGGCGCGGCGTAATATGCGGCGAAGGATTCCCTGCTTGGAATCAGCCGGGAGCTTATGCACGAGTTCCCATCGACATTCGCACCAGCAGAAATATCACCGCAGAAGGATTCATCTTAATAAACGGCAACGCATGGCAGTTTAACTCGTTTAACTCTGACGGTATGTTTATTTCCAATGTTAAAATTATCTCGGGGCGGCAAAATGGCGATGGCTTCACATTCCAATCCGGCAGAAATCATCATGTTGTAGACTCTTTTGCCAGAACTTGGGATGACACGCTCGTCATCAAAAACTACGCCGGTTCATCAAGAGATATTCTCTTTGAGCGTATTCAGGTCTGGACCGACCTCGCGCAGTCTATGGAAATAGGCTATGAAACCAACAGGGGTAATATCTTAAATGCCGAGATTTCAAACATAACATTCAGGGATATTTATGTTTTATTCAACAACCATAAGCCTATAATAAGTATCCACAACAGCGACGATGCGCTTGTGCACAATATCCGCTATGAAAATATCATTGTTGACCACGCATATATGCGCGGCGACCACGGTCATAACAATGAGCTTATTGAGTTCCATATGCTCAAAACTCACTGGTCAACAGTCACAGACGAATGGGGGAGCATCCGCGATATTGTTATCGACGGTCTCATTGTGCATAACACTCTATACGGTACTGTTCCGTTTTCAAATTTCTGGGGTCACAACGCTAATCATACGCTTGAAAATGTGACCATGCGCAACATCTATATTCTGGGCGAAAGAATTACAACCCTTGAAGCACTTCGAGCCGACATCAACGACTATGCGTTTAATATCGTAATTGAGTGAGGTGAACCATGAAAAAAAAGCTTACCATAATATTTATTGTCATTATTGCAATTTCTGTAATCGTTTCGATTGTTGCGCTGGCTGTAAACGGTGGCGGTGGTGATGCCGCAGTGCCGCTCGATGGCAATGTCACGATTGTTAGAGCGCCCGAACAAGCAACGGCGCAGTGGCCTGCCGCCATCCCTGACCCTCGCGAGTTTATGGTGCAATTGCCGGAGTCTCCAAATCTTGCAGAGGGCATGTCTGTCACAGTAAGTTCTTTTCATGATATTTATGTCGCTGCCAACGCTGTAGACGGAGAGGCCACTTCCTACTGGGAGAGCGAAGGATTCCCTGCCGAATTCACTATCGCTCTCGATGGGCCGCACACTGTTCAAACCGTCGCTGTGTCTCTAAACCCATCTTCCCTTTGGGAATCACGCACACAAGCATTTGAAATTTTAGTCAGTGATGACGGCACTAACTTTACTACAGCCGTAGCAGAAGCACCCCACGAATTTGACCCACTCACCGGCAATACTGTCAGGATTGACTTTGACCCGGCTTCAGCTTCGTATGTGAAGCTAATATTTACTTCTAACTCCGCAGCCCGCACGCAAGGTGCGCAAGCGGCAGAAATTATGATTTTTGGAGGATGATTTCATGAAAAAGTTTATGCGAACAACATCAGTAATTTTGACCGTGGTAATGCTTGCAATGCTCGTCGCAGCATGTGCTCCGGCGGCAGATTCGGGCGACACCACTCCGGGTAACGGCGCTGCGGCTCCCGAACAAACGCCTCCGCCCGAAACAGTCGCACCCCCTGAAGAACTTGGAGACATTGATTTGGCAGTGGTTGACCCCTATCTCACAGCTACAGTCACTTTAGGTAACTGGCCGCCCGATACCGCTCCTCGCGCCGAGCTTGCGCTGTTTGAAGCTTACAGAGATATAATGGCAGCACAGTTTCCGAATGTAACTTTGGTTCCAAATTTCTTCTCATATACGCTCGGAACTTACGTTCCCATGGCTCTTGGCGGCACGGCACCAAACCTATTCCAGCCGCATTTTACTGACCCGCAACTGCTTATCAGTCAAAATCTCGTTGCCGATGTAACTTCTGCGATTGAAGAGTTTGGCTTGATGGAAATGTTCATGCCCGCTTATGTCGAGCTTTTCGGAGATGGACAGGGGCGGCTCTACGGTCTGCCGCGTGATGGCTACGTACTTGGGCTGCACATAAACATAGATTTATTTGAGCAAGCCGGACTTATTGATTCAGATGGTCTGCCTATGTTCCCGAGAACACTCCAGGAGCTTGCCGAAAAAGGGCAGATAATCCGTGAGACAACAGGTACTGCGGGACTTGTATTCCCGGCAAGTTCTACTTTCGGTGGCTGGTTGTTTACTAATATCGCTTGGAACTTCGGTGCTACAGGGCAACATGCTATTACGCGTCAAGATGCTGATGGGCGTTGGTATGTCGATTTTACTTCCCCTCCGATGGTTGAAGCGATGGAGTTCATGCGGGCTCTGCGCTGGGAATACGACATTTTACACGTTGATGCCACTACAACTGACTGGGCGCGTACACATTCAATTCTCGGCACAGGCGAGGCTGCTATGAACTTTGCCGCAAACGATGCCGTAGACAATCCCACAGCAGTCAGCGGGCTTGCTGTTGACAGATTTGCTCTTGTTCCATTCCCCGCAGGTCCGGGAGGTGCTTATGCACTAAACGGCGGCACAGGATTTATGTTCTCGCCCGACACCACACATGACCAGGCTCTTGCTATACTCCATTTTTTAAGGATTGCAGGATTCTTGCCCTTTATAACGGATGATATAATCGCTTCAATGCGTGCGGGAGCTGTCGCTCTTGCAGAGAGAGGCGCACCTGTCCTACCTCCGATTCCTGCCTGGGATAATCAAGAATTTATCGCCACACAGCGTCAGGTTGTTGAGGAGTTCAGCAATGTCGATATGCGCCTTTTCAATGATTTCTTTGATTCTTTAACTGACGGCAGAGTCATGCTAAGAGCAGAAGAACCCATGCATACACAGCGCCTCTACAGAGAACTCACAAATGCAATACAACGGATACTCACGAGAGAAGATGCAGATGTGCTTGAAACGCTGGAGAGCGCTCAAGCCGAATTCCAAGCATTCCTCGATGAAGAAGTAAACCGCTAGTTGGCTTAATATTGCCGCAAAACAACATCAATCCGAGGAGTTTTCCCTATGGAAAAGATTCATCTAAAAATAGACAAAATAAAATACCAGGGTGTATCGTGGCTCATCATGCTGCCGGGCATAGTTTTGTTCAGCTTCTTTGTGTGGTGGCCACTGCTACAGAGCGTGAGAATGAGTCTGTACCGCACTGTAAACATACAGCTCGTTGAGTTTATTTGGTTTGATAATTACCTGACTATATTCAGGCGAACTGAGTTCATTCAAGCTCTTTTTAACACGCTCTCTTATACAATGTGGTCGATACTCATAGGTTTTCTTATCCCAATTTTTCTTGCACTCATAATCGGTGAAACTGTTAAGGCAAGAGGGCTAGTCCGTACTGCTGCATATGTCCCTAACATTCTGCCTGGTCTTGCCGCAATCATCCTGTGGACTGCTGTTTTTTCGGCAGGAGAGACGGGTGTGCTTAATATTTTGCTCTCGCATCTCGGTTTTGATAGGCAGTCTTACCTCACGGAAGAACATCTGGTTATACCGCTCATTGTTTCAGTCGCTACGTGGAGAGGCGCAGGTGCTACTGCGCTGATTTATATGGCAGGACTTGCCGGAATCAACCCTCAACTCTACGAGGCGGCGACCATAGATGGGGCAGGTATTTGGAAACGCCTTCGTTATGTAACAATCCCGGGCATCTTCAACCTGGGCAGCACTCTCTTGATTTTACAGATTATCGCAATCTTTCAAATCATGTTTGAGCCGATGCTCCTCACGGCCGGCGGTCCGAACAATGCTTCGATGTCGCTCATGCTTCTCATGTGGCAGTATGCGTTTGGCGGAGGCACCATGGAATTTGGCAGAGCTTCCGCAGTAGCGGTCATTATCGCCCTTATCTTGTTAGTGTTCACTGCGCTTTATTCTATTGTAAACAAGCGCAAAGTTGATTGGGAGTAGGGGTGGAGTATGGCTAATGTAAAAAAACAACAACGCACGGGCGTTATCCGAGATTTTGATTTAAAGCAGCCGAGTGCCAAGATAGGGCTTGTGGTCGTCAATTTGCTCTGCGTTGTTGTTGTACTTGTCTCGCTGTTTCCCATTTTTTGGGTGATAATGGCAGGATTTAAGGATTTGCGCGAGTTTATGACCAGCACGGCAATTTTTCCTGAATCTTTCGATTTTTCTATATATGTGCATACATGGAATCAGCTGAATATCCTAAGAAATTATATCAATTCATTTTATGTCATAATCGGCAGTATCCTTTCTGCACTTGTGATAAACGGTCTTTTGGCATATGGGCTTGCCATTTTGAAGCCTCGTGGTTACACCATTGTTTCAAAGCTCGTTATGTTTTCCATGTTAATCCCCGCGACAATCAGCTTAGTGCCCCTTTTCATGAACATTACTTCGCTTGGCATGGGCGGCTCTTTCACACCGCTGTGGCTCGCTGCCGGGGCAAATGCTTTCTTTGTTATTCTTTTCAGGCAGTTTTTTGAATCTCTGCCGTTCTCGCTTATTGAGGCGAGCCGTATAGATGGTTGCTCCCCGGGACAGACTTTCTTTAAGATTGTAATGCCGCTGTCAAAGCCGATTTTTCTCGT
>WQTE01000048.1 GCA_009786445.1 Oscillospiraceae bacterium
GATTCGAGATTCGGCAGCTTGCAGGTTTTCTGCTGTGTTGTCGAGGTTCTGAATCTTGAACTCAAGGCGGTTCTGAATAGCACCGAGTTGGGCTCTTGTCATTGAGAGACTGTTGATGGCTGCATCAAGTGCGGCGATTGAGTTACATGAACCCAACATTGTTGAGATACCAACGTTCCAAGTTTGCGATCCTGCTCCGGCAGGGCCTACTGCTGTGGCTCCTGTACCTCCACCTGTTTCGTGTACAAATGTGTTGAGGTTGCCAACTTTGAATGTGGTGATATCGCCTGCGTTTGCACCTGATTGAAGTGTGAATAGTCCGTCAATTGTACCACCGGTATTTGCTGCACCTGTACCCGGTCCGAAGACTGTCATACCGTTGAATTTGACGGTTTCTTCAATTTGTTTTAGCTCTTGGATGAGTTGTTCAAACTCGAGGTCTAGTGCTTTGCGATCGTCCACGTCATTTGTGCCGTTTGCGGATTGTACTGCGAGTTCGCGCATACGTTGCATAATTCCGTGTGCTGTCTGCATTGCGCCTTCTGCAGTTTGTACGAGAGAGATACCGTCTTGTGAGTTACGTGATGCTTGGTTCAGACCGCGGATTTGAGTACGCATTTTTTCTGAAATTGCAAGTCCTGCTGCGTCATCTGCTGCGCGGTTTACTCTGAAGCCGGAGCTGAGGCGTTCTACGTTTCTTCCGATGTTTCCACCATTGATACCGTACTGCCTGTGGCTGTTTATAGCCATTATGTTGTTGTTAATACGCATGATATTCGCTTCCTTTCTTTTGTTACCGTGGGTTTCCTTACCCTCGGCGCGTTCTTTGTTTACTTCTTATATTTCATAAATCCAAATCAGGGGCGCGCACCTTGCCTCGGATATTATGACTGGTTTACCCGACTTAAATGTAACGTCAACGCTACGCCACACCTATTATGTTTCCGTCGGGGTCGTCAGCGGATTGCGGGTCTTTGCCCGCAACGACTGAGGACACTTTTCGAGAGACGCATAGTCCAAAAACCTACGTATGCTTTCGGTGAAGTTGCAGTGTCCGAGTTTTGAGGCTCGGACTCTGCACCTTACGCGCCTCAGTCCTCCTCGGCGAAATCGCCAAGTTAACTATCCTATGAGTTGCAATACACTTTGCGGCAGTTGGTTTGCCTGTGCAAGCATTGCTGTGGATGCCTGGAATAAGATATTGTCACGTGTGAATCTGGTCATCTGCTGTGCCATGTCTACGTCTCTGATACGGGATTCAGCAGCTTGCAGGTTCTCTGCTGTGTTATCAAGGTTTTGAATCTTGAATTCAAGGCGGTTCTGAATAGCACCGAGTTGGGCTCTCGTCATTGAGAGGCTATTGATAGCAGCATCTAGTGCGGCAATCGAGTTACATGAGCCTTGCATTGTTGAGATACCAACGTTCCAAGTCTGTATGCTTTCTGCACCTACCGGTGTTGAAGATGTTGCGCCTGTACCACCTGCTGTGTTATGAACGAATGTGTTGAGGTTACCTACTTTAAATGTGGTAGTGTCGCCTGCGTTTGCACCTGATTGAAGTGTGAACAGTCCGTCTCTTGTTTGTGCTGCGTTTATTTCGCCTGAGCCTGAGCCGAAAACTGTCATGCCGTTGAACTTAACTGTTTCTTCGATTTGTTTTAACTCTTGAATGAGTTGCTCAAATTCGAGATCCAGAGCTTTGCGGTCGTCTACGTCGTTTGTGCCGTTTGCTGATTGTACTGCGAGTTCGCGCATACGTTGCATGATACCGTGTGCTGTTTGCATTGCGCCTTCTGCTGTTTGTACGAGTGATATACCGTCTTGGGAGTTACGTGATGCTTGATTTAGACCACGTATTTGTGTGCGCATTTTTTCGGAAATTGCAAGTCCTGCTGCGTCGTCAGCGGCGCGATTTACTCTGAATCCTGAGCTGAGGCGTTCTACGTTTCTGCCGATGTTTCCACCATTGATGCCGTACTGTCTGTGGCTGTTGATAGCCATAATGTTATTGTTGATTCTCATGATTTGATTCCTTTCTTGTTACCGCCTCGAGGAGTGTCCTTACTCCACGTTTTTGTTGACGATAAACTTTCCCTTTCTTTAATTAATTTTTTTATTTCATAAATTCAATGCGGCGCGTACCATATTGAAATGTTATGACTTGTTTGGTAAATGCGAAAAAACTCTGTTTCGGTAACGCTAAGTGGTCTCGAATTTTTATCCGAAACGCATCCGACAGAGCTGGAAGTTACTATGAGCTACCGTGCTGTTTCTGTCAAAACGCGTCCTTGCGTTTTTTGCCGTCTGAATAGTTTATCGACATATCGGTGATTTACTTTAGCTTTTTTTGAAAGTTTTTTCGTTTAATCCGTCAAAGCTGTTGCAATCACAGGGTTTTTGCTTTAAACTTTTTGCTTTCCTTGTTAAAACGTGGTAAAATTCTTATCCGTGGCACTATACCATATATATTATTTAATGTGGTGAACGAAATGTTAACTTTCAACATAAACCCCGCATCCGTCCTTTGCGAATGCGGGGCTACTTGTGGTTCTCAATATAAAGCAATGAGCAATCCACCTTTCTATGTACGAATCTCTCTCGGTTACTCTAACACTCGTTTCCGATGCAGCACCTTGCGCACCATGCTTCCCCCGTCTGGGGTACCAGCGGACTCTCTCCGCGGTTGCGCTCTTTGGTCTTAATGACCCCGTCTGCCATGAACCAGTCGCTACCGTAAACGACCGAGACTCGATATTGCTTGTTAAAAATAACATATTCCATATAGTTTGTCAACACCTTTTTGTACACTTTCACAAATTGTTCACAAATCGTTACTGTACACCGGTCAACCGAAGATGGATGATTTGTTCCGCTTTTTTTGCGAGCCAGAGAGCATTGCGCCACTGTTCTCGCAAAAAAAGACTCCACAAACCACCCATCTTCGACTTGGTCTGTTCTGCAACCATAAACTAATTACAAACCTCAGAGGGTTTGTGTATTCCGGTTTCTGTTATTATGGCAGTTATCAGTTCGTTTGGGGTTACGTCGAAAGCGGGGTTGTAGGTTTTCACCTCTTTTGGTGCCATCGGCTTTTTGTAGAACATCTCTTTTATTTCCTCAGGGCTTCGTTCTTCTATTTCTATATCTTTCCCGCTAAGGCAATTTTCGTCAATAGTTGTTGACGGTCCGAAAATGTAAAACGGTATGCCGTAGTGCTTTGCCAGTATGGCAAGCGAGCTTGTGCCCACTTTATTTGCCACATCTCCGTTTCGTGCTATACGGTCACAGCCGGCGAAAACAGCATTTATTTTCCCCTCGCTCATAGCTATACTTGCCATGTTGTCACATATTAGTGTGCTGTCAACACCGGCGTTTACAAGTTCATAGGCGGTGAGCCTCGCACCTTGCAGTAGCGGGCGGGTTTCACAAATGTATGCCTTGAGACTCAAGCCTTGCTCCTGTCCCATGATTATAGGACCCAGTGCCGTGCCGTATTTTGACGTTGCAATCGGACCTGCGTTACACTGTGTCATTATGCCGTCACCTTTTTTTATGAGCGTTATACCGTGCTTTGAAATCGCCTTGCACATATCTACGTCTTCATTATATATAGTAATCGCTTCTTCTTTCATTGCCGCAACGATTTGCTTTACAGGGTTCATTTTCTGCTTTTCAACCAGAGCAGTCATTCTTTTTAGTTGTGTGGCTAAGTTAACTGCTGTTGGCCTGGAAGAGTCCAGATACGCACTGAGTTTAATGATTTTACTAACGAAGCTTTCGTTTTCTTCGTTTTCCAGTTGTTTTGCCAGTACGTATAAGGCATATGCCGCAAATATGCCTATCGCCGGTGCTCCGCGCACTCTGAGGGTGTAAATGGCTTCAAACAGCTCTTCTTTCCCCTTTAAAGTTATGTACTTCGTTTCATTCGGCAAAGCAGTCTGGTCCAGTATTATCACTGCCGCTCCATCATCAGTCAGTTTTACATTTATTATTTCATTGTTCAATTTACTATCTCCTAACGGGTGAGTCTCGCTTTTATGCAGTCCAAGTGCTGTGAATTATTGCTATAAGCTTCAGGCCTCCTTGATATTCCTCAAATCCCAGCCTTAAACTTCTCCAGTCGTCAATGCCGAGGATATCCTCATCTGAGCCTGTCAGGTGAAAATCGACAAACCGCACTTCGGGGAACACTTCTTTTATGTTTTCCAGTGCGTTTCCGCTTCTTACTATCTTGTTTATCCCCACAAGTGCCGCATCGAGAAAATCTTCTGCGGGGACAAATTGCTCTATGAATTCTGAAGGAGTCAGTGAAATTGGCTCTCCACTGCCGTTTCGTACTCCCCATATATATATAGTAGTATCCGTCCCCATCGACTGCACTTCTGCCGCGCTAAAACGCCTGTCTGTTGTGAGGTTAATTGTAGTGTATGGTGTGAAGGTCACGCCAAACTGGGGATGTACAACTTCTGATAATGCCAAAAAGTTGTCATCCCTAATATTTTCTAACACCGTATATGCAAGATTTGCAAGTTCCGCATTTCCTGCTGTTTCGGCGCACACAGCGTTTGCTTCCGTGTGCGGAAAGATTCTGATTCCGGTATATGTTGTTATTACTCCCCAGACTATGGCGCCTGCGACTATTCCACATATTATATAGAATATCGGCATAGCCGGAAATTTTGCTTTGTTTTTCATAACATTGACAGTTTACCGCTCATTTTTGTAACATTCAACAACAATCCAATTACAAATTATTTCATTTAAGTAATTTCGCTATTGACATTTTAACAATATGGTGTTAAAGTGTAATTAGCACTCGATGACCGAGAGTGCTAAAACATAAACAGGAAGGGTTTAATTCCGGATTATGCAGCTTAGTGAGCGGAAGAAAATGATTTTACGCTCTGTGGTTGAGATGTATGTCAAGGCTGCTGAGCCTGTAGGATCGAAAGCTGTTGTTGAAGCTTTAGGGTCTACTGTATCTTCAGCCACGGTTAGAAGCGAGATGGCTGAACTTGAGTCCATGGGTTTGCTGGAACAGCCGCATACTTCAGCCGGCCGGATTCCCTCATCTGCGGGCTATAGACTGTATGTCAATCAGCTCATGCAGAGTCAGGATGTCTCCAGGGATGATGCAAGTGTCATTAATTCTGCGCTTTACACCCGAACCACCGAGCAGACAAATTTGCTCGATGAGGTAGGAAGTCTCACCTCAAGGCTTACGACTTATCCTGCTTATGCCATGGCGAGTTCTACGGGGATTGTAAGCATTGCGCGGTTTGATCTCATCTATGTCGATTCTTACTCATTTATTATAGTGGCACTTTTGAGTAACGATACCGTCAAGAATAAACTTGTGCACCTGACGACTCCATTTAATCCGCAGATTTTGGCAAAGATCTCTTCCGTGTTTAACGCAAGTTTTACGGGTGTCCCCGAGGAACGCATCACTGCTACACTCATTTCCGCTACAGAGAGAGCACTGAGTGACAGAATTGGTCTTGTGGCCGTCATCGCAGGTTTTGTCATTGAGCTTTTAGTTGAGGCAAAGTCTGTTGGAGCCAGAGTTTCGGGCGCAGCAAACCTGCTCAGTCTGCCCGAGTACCGTGATGTGGATAAAGCACAGAAAATCATCCGATATCTATCAGATGCAGGTGAGCTTGCAAGGCTCCCTTCGCCTGATATGACCGGGGAGATAAAGATAACAATCGGAGCAGAAAATCTTGCCGATGAGCTGCGAGATTCCAGCGTTGTTGCGGTGAGATATGATGCAGGTGGTGATATGCAGGGACTTATCGGCGTGGTTGGTCCTACCAGAATGGATTACTCTAAAGTCGCTGCTCACCTTTCTTATATTGCCGGCGGACTCAGCCGACTTCTTGCAAACACAAACGCTCTTCCAAGAGCAATCACAAAACCTAACGAGATAGGAGATGAAAATATTGGCGAAAACTGACAAAGGAAACACAAAAGGAATGCCTAAAAATTCGGGCAGAGGCGCAAAGCCTGAAAGCGGAAAGCAAACTGCGGGGAGTGCAGCTTCAAAAAGCACTTCAAAGACCACATCTTCAAAGGCTACAGCCTCTAAAGATGCTGCAACCGCTTCCGACAAGCAGGCATCTACTGTCAACAGAGGTTCGGCCGACCCTATGATGGGCTCTGATGCCAAAGAAACTCTTGACAGCACTTTACAGCACGAGAATTTCGAGAGCGATGTACCGTCTGACGGTGATGAGTTTTTGACAGCGGAGGAGCTTACTGCCGAGCGTGATAAATATTTACGGCTTGCTGCTGAGTATGACAACTACCGCAAGCGTAGCGCAAAAGAGCGTGAAATGACCTACAGCGATGCTCGCATTGAGTCTATCACGAAACTCTTGCCTATTTACGATAATCTTGAGCGTGCCCTTCAAATGGAGTGTGCAGATGAGGCTTTTTATAAGGGCATAGAGATGATAAGGACTCAGTTTAACGAAATGTTTGAAAGCATGGGCGTGAAGCACATTCCGGCACTCGGCGAGCCCTTTGACCCGAAGCTCCATAACGCTGTAATGATGATAACCGATCCAAATCTTGGCGTGAATACCATCGCCGAAGAATACCAAAAAGGCTTTACTCTGGGACAACGCGTTATACGCTTTTCAACAGTAGTAGTAGCAAACTAAAAATAACCATTTACTAATAGGAGGAATATATAACTATGGGAAAAATAATTGGAATTGATTTAGGTACCACAAATTCTTGTGTGTCTGTTATTGAAGGCGGTGAGCCTGTTATAATAGCAAATGCCGAGGGTAGTCGTACAACACCGTCTGTTGTCGCTTTTGCGGCAGACGGCGAGCGCATGATTGGTCATGTCGCAAAACGTCAGGCTATAACAAATCCTGACCGCACTATCGCTTCTATCAAGCGTGAGATGGGTACTGCACATAAAAGCAGTATCGATGAAAAGCAATACACACCGCAAGAGATTTCTGCGATGATTTTACAGAAACTTAAAAGCGATGCCGAGGCTTATCTCGGAACTAAAGTGACTGAGGCTGTCATCACTGTTCCCGCCTACTTTACCGACTCGCAGAGGCAGGCTACAAAAGATGCGGGTAAAATCGCAGGTCTTGATGTAAAGCGTATCATCAACGAGCCTACAGCAGCCGCACTTGCTTACGGTCTTGACAAAGAGCAGGATCAAAAAATAATGGTCTATGACCTCGGCGGCGGTACTTTTGACGTTTCGATTCTCGAAATCGGTGATGGAGTCATTGAGGTTCTTGCCACCGCAGGTAACAATCGCTTGGGCGGCGATGATTTTGACGATGCGATTATGGAATACCTGCTTGCCGAGTTTAAAAAGGACAGCGGTATCGACCTCCAGACAGATAAAATTGCCATCCAGCGTCTGCGTGAAGCTTCTGAAAAAGCTAAGACCGACCTTTCAGGAATGACGACCGCCACAATCAATCTTCCGTATATCACTGCGGATGCATCGGGTCCGAAACATCTTGATTACACTCTGACAAGAGCTAAGTTTAACGAGCTCACAGCAGATTTGGTTGAAAAAACCATGACTCCCGTTAAGAGAGCTATCGAAGACTCAGGTCTCTCGGCAAGCCAGCTATCAAAAATCCTGCTCGTCGGCGGCTCAACCAGAATTCCGGCTGTTCAGGATGCTGTTAAGAACATCACAGGCAAAGATCCGTTCAAGGGTATCAACCCTGACGAATGTGTTGCCGCAGGTGCTGCCATCCAAGGCGGTGTACTGGGTGGAGATGTTGAGGGTATATTGCTGCTTGATGTCACTCCGCTGTCGCTCGGCATTGAGACTATGGGCGGCGTTTGCACAAAACTTATCGAGCGCAACACAACCATCCCAACAAAGAAAAGCCAAGTTTTCTCGACTGCGGCTGATAATCAATCCTCAGTTGAAGTCCATGTATTGCAAGGCGAGCGCGACATGGCGCAGTACAACAAATCACTCGGCAGATTCCATCTCGACGGAATCGCTCCGGCTCCGAGAGGTATTCCTCAAATCGAAGTTACATTTGACATCGATGCAAACGGCATTGTCAACGTGTCTGCTAAAGACCTCGGCACAAGCAGGGAGCAAAATATCACCATCACCGCCTCAACCAATCTTTCCAAAGATGATATTGAAAAGGCTGTCAAAGATGCCGAGAAGTATGCCGAAGAAGATGCAAAGCGCAAAGACGAGGTCGACACTCGCAACCATGCAGACCAGATGGTTTATCAGAGTGAAAAGACTCTCGATGAGATGGGCGAAAAGCTTGAAGATGGCGATAAAACTGCAATCACATCTGCCATCGAGAAAGTTAAAACTGCGCTCAAAGGCACCGATACTCAAACTATCAAGGATGCCGTCTCCGAACTCGAAAAGGCTTTCCACACCGCAAGCGAAAAACTCTACAGTCAAGCCGCAGCAGATCAAGCGGCACAAGGTGGCGCTGGCAATCCCGCAGGTGATCCGGGAGCGCAAGGCAGCGATGATGGCGGCGATGCGTTTTACGACGCCGATTATGAAGTAGTCGAAGAAGAGTAAAAGTAATGAGGTAATATGGCAGAGAAGAAGGACTTTTATGAAGCGCTTGGTATAAAAAAAGGCGCATCAGAAGACGAAATAAAAAAAGCATTTCGTCAGCAAGCAAAGAAATACCATCCTGACGTCAATCCCGGCAACACAAGAGCCGAGGCTCGTTTCAAAGAAGTAAACGAGGCTTATGAAATACTCTCCGACCCTGATAAGAAGTCACGGTATGACCAGTTTGGTCATGCCGGGGTTGACCCAAGTTTTGGCGCAGGAGGCGGTGGAGGTCCATTTCGCGGCGGCTTTGGTGGTTTCGGCAACATGGATTTCGACCTTGGCGACATTTTCGGCTCTATTTTCGGCGGCGGCGGTGGCAGAACTCAAAACCGCAATGCCCCGAGAAAGGGCGAACGTGTCCGTGCTGTTCTCACCATCACCTTTGAAGAAGCGGCATTCGGCTGTGAAAAAGATGTGAGTATTCAGCGCATTGAATCCTGTGATGATTGTTCCGGCTCCGGCTGCAAGAAAGGCACAACTGCTGAGAAGTGTGCAGGCTGTGGGGGAAGCGGTGTCGTCACCACACAGCAGCGCACGCCTTTTGGTGTTATGCAGAGCAGTGCAGATTGTCCCAAATGTAGTGGACGAGGCAGAATTATTCATCAGCCTTGCGATAAATGCAAAGGTCTCGGGATGGTTCGGCGAAACCGCACCATCAAGGTCAATATCCCTGCGGGTATTGACGATGGTCAGACTATTTCGCTTCGCGGGCAAGGCAGCAGCGGCATAAACGGCGGTGAAGCGGGTGATTTGTTTGTCACTGTTTCTATAGCCCGCCATGGTCAATTCAAGCGCGAGGGAACCTCGGTACTCTTGAGTATGCCTATCTCTTTTGTTCAGGCTGCACTGGGCGCAGAGCTTGAAGTGCCTACGCTTGACGGCAAAGTGAAGTACTCCATTCCGGCCGGAACCCAGACCGGTACGATGTTCAGGCTAAAAAATAAAGGCATACAAAACCTCCGCGGCTCAGGGCGCGGCGACCAATATGTCACTGTAAACGTCACCGTTCCTACTTCACTGAAAAATGAGCAGAAGGAACTACTTATGCAGTTCGCCGAAATCGACGGCGACACCGCGGGCTTGAAGAGGAAAAAGCGTAAATAAATAAGTTTAGCGGGGTGGTCTTATAGACCATACCCGCCAGGGTTATTTTTTTGCCAGCGCCAAGTGTCGGCACAAGCTTCTTTTAGCGTTTTTTTCGTCTCCCATCCAAGCAAATTTTTTGCTTTATCTGTGGCAGCGTAGCATATTGCAATATCACCGGGACGCCTTGAAACGACTTCTCGCGGAATTTTCACGCCTGTCGCATCTTCAAACGCCGTTACCAGTTCAAGTACACTGACACCATTACCCGTGCCCAGATTAATAATATCAACACCGCCGGAGCTTTGAGCAGCATACTTTACCGCAGCTACATGACCTTCGGCGAGGTCTACAACGTGCAAATAGTCACGAACACCTGTGCCGTCTGCCGTATCGTAGTCGTCTCCAAAAATCTTGAGAAATTCTCTGCGGCCTACTGCTGTTTGCGCTATGTAAGGCATAATATTGTTTGGGATATCCTGTGGGTCTTCACCTATTTTCCCGCTTTCGTGTGCACCAATAGGGTTGAAATACCGCAGCATCACTGCTGTGAAGCCACTCCCTGCATTGACCACATCGGTCAGTATCTGTTCGCACATATACTTTGTCCACCCGTAAGGGTTGGTGCAGCCGCCTGTTAAAGAATCCTCCGTCAGAGGCATTTTGTTGTCGGGGCAGTATACGGTTGCGCTTGATGAAAAAATAATCTTGTTGACCCCATGCCTTATCATAGTGTTTGATAGGGCAATTGTTGAGTTTAGATTATTTTTATAGTATTCCAGCGGCTTTTTGACAGACTCTCCTACTGCCTTTAGGCCCGCGAAGTGTATCACACACTCTATATCATGTATGGTAAAAATTTTATCCAGTGCTTTTCCATTGCATACATCAATTTCATAAAGCGAAAAATCTTTACCGGCAAGTTCCTTTACGCGCTTAACCGCCTCTCTTTTACTGTTTGAAAAATTATCGGCGACAACCACATCATATCCGCTTTTTATGAGTTCAATTACCGTGTGACTCCCAATATATCCAGCTCCGCCGGTAACAAAAATCGCCATTATTGGTGCTCCTTCCCACAGCTTTGAGTCTGCCGCTACAGTATTTCGTCTATCTGCTTTATAGCTTTATCATAGCTGGTTATGAAAGTATTGTGCAAAATTTCGTTAATTGATGCACCCAGTGTCGGGTGGCTTGTGTATTGATGCAAATCTTCTGCCAGTTGGTCAATCACTATTATATCGTAATCTTTAAGTGCGACTCTGAGTTCTTTCAGTTTTCCTGTTATTTCATCATCGTTGAAATCCTCTTGAACGACGGCAACGGATCTTTCTTTAATTACCTGTTGAATGTTATTTAGTAAAATTGTTGCATCTTTCATAAATTCTTTATGGCTGCTTTTAATTATTTCAAGCTCTCCGTTTTTCCCCAACATTTCTAAAGCCTCTGCAACTTGTGATACCTCACTTGCTCCAATGCTGGCACATGCGGATTTTATCGCATGAACGTGGATGGCGTACAGGGAAAGATCCCCTTTTTCGACACATCCTGTAAGCACATCCAGTTTTTCTTTTACTTCTTCATAAAATGTATTCAGAATTTGTATATAATTTTCATAGCTACTCGCCGCGGAGTATCTCATTCCCTGTTCAACATTTACTCCTGCAATTGTAAGTTCTGTCATCAGTGACCACTCCTTTCAAAAATCTTTAGACACAAAACTGCCACTTTGCTGTTTATCTGCGGATATCTCTCGAAATTCATGATGAATCCGCTCAAACAATTCTGTTAAAATCGGATCAAACTGCTTCCCTTTATCTGCGAGTATTATTTCTACAGCCTGCTCATGTGAGTAAGGCTCTTTATATGGGCGCTCCTCAACAAGTGCATCATATACGTCTGCAAACGCCATTATTCGCCCTAAGAGCGGTATTTCTTCGCCGCTGAGCCCGTTTGGGTATCCGCTGCCGTCCCATTTTTCGTGATGTGATATTGCGAATATTCTTGCGTACTCTACAAAGTCGCTGTCGCTTGTCTTTTCTTTGAGCTTTAATATGACTTTTTCTCCGAATGTCGTGTGTTTTTTCAGTGTCTCAAATTCATCGTGAGTCAATTCGGATGGCTTCAATAAGATGGAATCATTTATGCCTATTTTTCCCACATCATGAAGCTGACATGACTGCAACGCCAACTCCTCATCAATGTTTTCCATTTCTTCTTTATACACTTCGTATTTAATCATATTTTTAACCAGTACTCTGACATATTTTTGAGTTCTGGATATGTGCCCTCCCGTTATCTCGTCCCTATATTCCACAAGTTCTGCCATCGTGGAGAGCACTGCATCTTTAAGTTCCGTAACTGTCTGGGTTTTTTCATCGATCATTTCATTTAAGTTGTTGTTAAGACTTTGCAGTTCTCGCCTTTGCTTTTCGAGGAGCAGTTGCACTTCAATGCGTTTGAGCAATATTCGCGGCGAATACGGTTTTCTAATATAGTCTACTGCTCCCATAGAGAGCCCTTTTAGTTCTGATACTTCGTCGTTAAATGCTGTGAGAAATATGATTGGGATATTTGCTGTTTTACTGTCTGATTTTACTCTATCGATTACTTCATATCCGTTAACACCCGGCATATCTACATCCAGTAAAATCAGGTCAGGCAATACATTTTTCATTATGCTGAGCATGGTCTCCCCTGAGTTTATGGTATATGTATTATATGATTCCGATAATGCGTTTTTCCCGATTTTCAGGTTAACCACATCATCATCAACCAGGAAGATGGTTTTTCGTTTATTAGTCATAGGACACCTCTGAGAATTTTTTGCTCCTAATATATTACCAGTTGTTATTAATATTCGCAAGAGCATTCTTGCACAAAATTCGTGAGTTATTTCCACTTTATCTGATCAATAGGCTTTGAGCATAACGTACTGAATATTGATAGGAATAGTGAATATTTTACAACAATGTTACAAAGTTTTAATAATTTATACATTTCTTCTTGCTTTTCGGTCACATTAGGTGTAGAATCCCTCAAATATGAGTTTTGCACTCATATTGGCAGATATACCAAAAATAAAACAGACAGGAGAAATGAAAATGAAGAAAATTCTGAGCATAATCCTAATCGCAGCTATGGCACTTGTGCTTATTTCTGCATGCGCACAGGCAGACGGTGGACCGGCCGCTTATGATGGACCTTTCCCGGGCATCATTGCGGTTGTGACAAACACCATTGACCAAAATGAAGAAGAATTCAGAAGTGCAGAAGCCCTCATCGCAAGATTTGGCGAAGATAAGGTTATCCACAGAGTATGGCCTGTTTACTTCGCAACAGAACCCGAAATGATGATTACCATCCTCACAGAAATCGCAGCCAACCCCGATGTAGGCGCAATCATCATCAATCAAGGCGTTACTAACACCCTTGCAGCTATTGATGCAGTGCGCGATATGCGTGGAGATGACATCTTCATAGCTGTTGCAAACCCGCATGAAGATCCAGGCGACGTTTACCTCAGAGTTGACCTCGCGCTTGATGTCAACAACCCTGCAATCGGCGAGCTGTTTGTTGCACAAGCCGTAGCTATGGGTGCAGAGACAATTGCCCACTATTCATTCCCGAGACATATGGCAATGCCTGCACTTGAGACACGCCGCAACGTCATGGCAGCAGCCGCTGAAGCAGCAGGACTCCGCTTCGTTGACCTCCCGTCACCCGACCCAATGGAAGAGGGTGGCATGGCAGCCAGCCAGCTCTTTATTTCACAAGACGTTGGCGCACAAGTTGCTGAACTTGGAGTCAATACTGCATTCTTCTCGACAAACTGCGGACAACAAATCCCACTCCTGCAACAAGTTCTTGAGCATGGCGCAATGTATGTACAGCCCTGCTGTCCTTCACCGTTCCATGCGTTCCCGGCAGCACTTGGTCTTGCCGCAGATGATGCAGAAGCAATGGGTATGTTCACAGTAGCTGAAATTATCGAAAGAACAAGAGAAGCTATCATTGAAGCCGATATGCAAGGCAGACTCTCCAACTGGGGCGTTCCTGCAAGTATGGCAAACACCACAGTAGCATTTATGTACGCTGTTGAATGGCTCAACGGTCGTGTAACTCAAGAAGTCGGACAAATCGACGTTCCCGTCTTGACCAGATTGTTTGCAGACTACGTTGAAGAGATGACAGGCGAGCGCTTATATCCTGAGTTTACTCCTCTGGTGATTGGCGGTCAAACCTTCTCAATCATTCAAGTTTTCTCAATGCCTTACCTCGTATACTAATGTTTAGTTAATATTAACTGAGCGGATAATTGCCGCAAAGCTGGTAAGTTTATCGCTTTGCGGCAATTTGCTTTAATCACTGTTTTATGATATTTTTAACTCAGAAAAATAATTTTTCATATATTCAAGGAGGCGGACATGAGCCGAACCTTATTGGAATTTAAGAACATATCAAAGGTTTATTCGGGAAATCAGGTGCTTAAGGATGTCAGCTTTGACATCCGAGAAGGTGAAATACACGCACTGCTCGGAGAGAATGGGGCTGGAAAATCCACACTTATGAACATTCTATTTGGAATGCCTGTAATACATTCAACGGGCGGTTTTACAGGTGAACTTACACTTGCCGGTGAGAAGGTCGATATTCTATCTCCCTTTGATGCGATGGCCTTAGGCATTGGCATGGTTCATCAGGAGTTTATGCTAATTCCCGGATTTACCATTACTGAAAATATCAAACTCAACAGAGAGATTGAAAAAGAAAACGTGCTTAACTCCATCACTTCACGTTTATTCGGCAAGCGGATGAAAACACTGGATCGCAAGCAAATGAACAAGGATGCCAGAAAAGCGCTCGACAAACTTGACATGGACATTGAGGAATTCACATTGGTTCAAGGCTTGCCTATAGGATATATGCAGTTTGTGGAAATCGCACGTGAAATTGACAAAGAAGGTATGAAGGTGCTTGTTTTGGACGAGCCAACAGCCGTTTTGACAGAATCTGAAGCCGAACATTTATTAAAGGCTATGCGTACAATTGCACAGTCGGGAATAGCAGTCGTATTCATCAGTCACAGGTTAAATGAAATAACTGCTGTTGCTGATAGAGTTACTATACTCCGTGACGGTGAGCTGGTTGTGGCCAAGGAAGTAAAAGACACAAACGCCCTTGAAATCGCAGAATATATGGTCGGCAGGAAGGTCAGCATTGACAGAACATCGGACGAAGCGCGTCAACTCAGTGATGAAGTTGTACTCTCTGTCAAGGATTTACACGTTGCAATGCCTAACGAAAATGTAAAAGGTGTCAGCTTTGAAGTGAAAAAGGGTGAAGTATTCGGCATCGGAGGACTTGCCGGGCAGGGTAAACTGGGCATTGCCAATGGTATAATGGGACTTTACGAATCAAAGGGTGAAGTTGTGCTCAGCGGTAAAAGTATGCAGCTCGGAAAAACAAAAGCGATGCTCAACGCAGGAGTGGCTTTTGTCAGCGAAGATAGAAAAGGTGTCGGGCTTTTGATAGAAGAATCCATTGAGGACAACATTATGTTTACAGCAATGAGCATCCACGATAAATTTCTGAGTTCTGCACGCCTTTCCGATAAGCGTGCAATTCGTGAACACGCCCGTAATATGATTAAAGATTTGGACATACGCTGCACCTCAGAGAAACAGCATACGGGCAGACTCAGCGGGGGCAATCAGCAAAAGGTATGTGTAGCGAGGGCTTTGACACAGGAACCGACTATACTTTTTGTCTCTGAACCAACCAGAGGAATCGATATTGGTGCAAAAAAGCTGATACTGGACCTATTGCTTGAGCTCAGCCAGAAGCAGGGAATGACTATAATTATGACTTCGTCTGAGCTTGCCGAGCTTTGCAGTATCTGCGATAGAGTGGCAATAATATGCGAGGGAGAAATGGCAGGAATCTTGCCTCCCGATGCACCACCGACACACTTCGGGCTTATGATGTCCGGCATTAAAGATGTAGAAGGAGAGTTAACAGCGTGATGAGTGAAGTTATTAAAGAAAAATCCGGTTTTTCTGATGCTTTAAAGCGGGCCTATGCTACTTTTAGGAGGATTCCGTTCTCTACCAGAGCTGTCGGCGGATTATATTTTGTTGTTCTGATAATCGGCATACTCTGGGGAGCTTCTCCTGCCGACCTGTTTACCAGAAGTCTGCACTTTTTTGGCGTGTGGGCGATTTATGCACTATCTAATGTCCCGTCCATCCAATCCGGCACAGGGCCGAACTTTGCACTGCCTGTGGGAATTGTCACCGGTCTGATGGCAATGGTGCTGATGATGGCAGCAGGGCTTACCGGCTGGACATTACTCCTTGTTTCAGCGTTGCTTGCCCTTGTTTTCGGCAGCATTTTCGGATTTTTATACGGCAAGCTCATGAATGCTGTAAAAGGCTCCGAAATGGCGATAGCTCCATACACAGGATTTGCTATAACCGCTCTGTTCGGGCTTGTCTGGGTTGCTATCCCTATCACACATCCCCGCATGATTTTCTTCTTGGGAGACGGTCTCAGGCATCAAATCCCGCTTGATTATTTCGATGCCAATCTACTGTTTGCCAGATTACTCGAGTTCGAGCTTTTTGGTGTCACTTTCCGCACCGGCGAACTGCTGGTTGTTTTTCTTGCATGTATTCTTATGTGGCTCTTTTTCCGTACTAAAACAGGGATTGCGATATCCGCAGTCGGCAGAAACCCCATGTATGCAAAAGCTTCCGGGATAAACGTTGACAGAAGCAGAGTTATAGCAAACACAATGTCAACGGCTATAGCTTCATTTGGTGTTGTTATCTATGCTCAAGGCTTCGGGTTCGTTCAGCTATATGATTTTCCAATGTTCTTCGCTTTCCCCGCCGTAGCCTGTATATTGGTCGGTGGAGCCTCCGGTCAAAGGTCTAAAGTCATAAATGTCCTCGTTGGAACATTTCTTTTCCAAGGTCTTCTTGCAATAGCTCTGCCTGTATTCACCAGAGTGCTGGCAGGTGCTGATGTCGTCAATCCTATAAGAATGGTCATACAAAACGGCGTTATCCTATACGCTCTCTCACGCATGAGTAAGGGGGTGGCATAATGACTGCTAAGGACGGTATCAATTTGAGTGAAAAAATTCGCAATTTTTTCCTCAACAATGTTGTAATGATTGTGTTTTTGGGCTTTGTTCTGTTTGGGTTCGTAATTTCTGACACTTTCACTATCAGCTCATTTACAAACGAAATTGCAACGCGCTTCTTCCGTAACGGCGTGTTGGTTCTCGCGCTCATAATCCCCATAATGGCAGGTTTGGGACTTAACTTCGGTATAGTTGTCGGAGCACTTGCCGGATTACTGTCAATAATTTTCGTACGCTACCATTACACGCTGTTTCCGGGGATTGGCGGTCTCTTGCTCTGTTTCGCTATTGCAACCCCGATAGCTATTTTCTTCGGATATCTCACAGGAAAACTCTACAACAAAACGAGAGGGCAGGAGATGATTGCCAGTCTCGTCGTCAGCTTTTTTGCCGAAGGCGTTTATATGATACTTGTTTTGTTCGTCATAGGCGGCATTATACCTGTACGCTGGGGTCACAGAATGATAAATCCTGCTCCTGAAGGTGTACGCCCGGTGGGTGTGCGCGGAGCCTTTGAAATGGGGTTGCCCGCAGAAGAACTTGGCGGAGGAAGAGGTCCTGCTGCTGCCGAGGATGCGCTCCCCGGTATGGCACGGGCACTCAATAATCTCTGGCGTATAGAATTCGTCTATGCACTTGTGGTAGTTGCTCTTGCCGTGTTTGCTTTTCTTGTTATCCGCCGCATCTATATGAAAAAAAATCCCGCCGTTGCAATCTCTGTAAAAGAGCCGCTTTGGGCTTTTGTGGTAAAAAGTATGCTCTGCGCAGGGTTATTGGCTTTTGCTCTCTACAGCAGCGGGGTGATTTACTACTGGTACAATGTTTTGGAAAATACGCCTACTATTAATAGACTTGATCACTTGCCCGGAATATCAAACTTTGCAGTCGAAATAAGTAACATCAACCGCTTCCCCGTGGTGACAGGGCTTGTTATAGCAGCAGTCGGTCTGTTTGTAGTTTATTTTTCAAGAACAAAGCTCGGACAGGACTGCCGTAGTGTCGGGCAGAGCCAAGCCATCGCTAACGTATCCGGCATCAATGTTGACCGCACCAGAATTATTGCAACGATTATTTCCACAGTGCTTGCAGCTTGGGGTATGATAATATTTGTTCAGGATATGGGTCATGT